>JADGQR010000031.1 GCA_017881685.1 Gemmatimonadaceae bacterium | reverse complement strand
GTTTTTCCGCTCATCCTCAATCCTCAATTAGTCGAGGATCGTCGATGGCTGTTAGTCCTGAGTCCGCAAGGGGTCCTCAATCCGCAGTCGATGAATGACCGGCTACATTTCAAACTGCCCCACTACTCACGAACCTTACAGCCCGCTGCCACTTTCTGGTCATGCGGAAAAGCGTCATCGTCGTGGTTCTCCTCGCCTTCGCACCACCAGCGCAAGCGCAGCAGCTCGCCCGGACTGTCCGCTTCAGCGTCGATAACGATTTCTTCGACTTCTGGATCCCGACGCATGGGCGTCGCGATAACGATTACAGTCAGGGCATGCGTGTATCGTGGGACGGTTCGGGCGTTCCATCGGCGGCCCGGCAGCTCGTCTGCGGCAATCGCTTCGCGTGCGGCTTGAATTTCGAGGTGGGGCAGGAGATGTACACACCTGAAATCAGCTCACCAACGCCTGTTCCAGGCGAACGCCCATATGCCGGCTGGCTCTACGGCCGTGCTGCAATCCGCTCGGCGGATGAGGGAATGGAGCGAAGCATAGGTTTGACGGCCGGTGTCACTGGACCGCCGTCGCTGGGAGAGCGTGTGCAGGTCGCTTTTCATCACACGTTCGGGTTCAGGCAGCCTATGGGATGGAAGTATCAGCTCGCAACGGAGCCTGCATTTGCGCTCGAGGCCGAACAATCGTGGCGAGTTGCGCCTGAGGCCGTTGCGCGTTTTGCCGATTTTGTGCCATCGGTTGGTGTGACAGTCGGCACCCTCCGTACGGCGGCGAAAGCCGGGGGCCGTTTGCGATTCGGGTTTGGACTCGATCACCCGTGGCTGGCGACCCGGTCGAGGAATCCCGTTACTCTTCAGGTTTTCGTGGGAGGGCACGTGGAGGGTGTCGCACGCGACCTGTTTCTCGACGGGAATACATTTCAGAATTCAGTGCACGTCGATGGTGAGACGTTCAGATCGGAGTGGGAGCGCGGAGTTCGTATCGGTGCGCGCAGACTGACCCTCGAGTACGCTGTCGTTTCCCAGAGCCGCGAGTATCGCACTGGTCCGGCAGCTCACACCTATGCTACACTTGCAGTCGAGTGGACGATGAAATTGCCCGACTCTTCACGGAGGAATGGTGCAGCGTTACAACTTCACTGAACGGGGCCGCAAAGTCCTCGCGCTCGCTCGCGATGAAGCACTGCGCCGCAATCATGAGTACATCGGCACCGAGCATCTGCTGCTTGGGTTGATAGGGGAAGGCGATGGAATAGCGATGACCGTTCTTCAGAACCTCCACGTCGATCCGGGAGAGATCCAGCAGTCGATCGATAAGGCAGTGGCGCCCGGCAAAGCGCCGGTTACAGGCGATCTGCCAACTGACGGCCGCGAGCTGCCGTACACGACGCGAGCGAAACACGCTCTCGAGATTGCGACGACCGAAGCACGCACCCTCAAGCACATGTACATAGGTACGGAGCATCTGCTGCTCGGATTGATCGGCGAAGGACAGGGCATCGCCGCTCAGGTGCTTAAGCACGGCGGACTCACGGACCAGGCCGCCCGCGCCGAAGTGCGCCGCCTCCTCGGCGACGCGTCAGATTCATGACCGGCTGAACCGGGAGATCGTATGCGCATCTTGCTGGCTCTTCGCCGAGCTCGCGGTGGGATCGCGATTATCGCAGCGACGTACATCATCACCGTCGCTGTCGGCATCGCGATGGTGCACATGGGAAACCAGCGCGCGCTCTCGTTCAGAGATTCGCTCGTCGCAAAGGCTCATCGCGTTGACGCCGCCTCAATCGCAGACGATCGCGGCGATCACGCCACCGCTGCGGCGATAGACTTCTCTCGCAACCTCGGACTCGCCGCAATTCCGGAGACTGTGGGCGGACTGGCGTTCGTGCTTCCCGTTGCGCTCGCCGCATACCGTGGATGGGTCGGCGGCGTTGTATCGGTCGATCGCTCGCATCGCAGTCGCCTCCGCAAACCGCGTACAGCCGTCTATTACGTGGTCACGATGCTGCTTCAATTGATGGCGTACACTCTCGCAGATGGTGCGGGACTCTATCTCGGATGGTCGTACATCAAGAAGCGCGGCCCATTTGTCGGTCCCCGATGGTTTCGGCTTCCCGAGCCCGCGCTCAAGGATGTCGCCTGGCTCTACGTCCTGATCGTGCCACTGTTCGCGCTCGGCTCCTGGTGGGAATTTCTTGGGCCCGCTACGTGACCAACATCTTGAACGACGAAAAGCGACGGCTGCTCTGGCACGGAATGCTGCTGTTCCTGATCGGGCTGATTACCGGACTCGCGGAACAGAAATTCGCCAATATTCGCATGGGCGTCTCGGCACATCTCGAAGGATTGATGAACGGAATCTTCCTCCTCGCGCTTGGATCAGCGTGGACGGAAGTGAGGCTGTCAGCGCGCCTGACGTCTGTCGCGTTCTGGAGCGCCCTGTATGGATCGTACGCGAACTGGGCAATTACTACCTTTGCCGCCACCTTCGGAACCGTTGCACTCACCCCGATCGCGGGAGCCGGTCACGGTGGGCAACCGTGGCAGGAAGCGTTTGTAACCGCGGGCTTCGTCAGCGTAGGGATCGCGATGATTGGCTCTTCTGCGCTCGTGCTGTGGGGACTCGGATCGCGGCATGAGCCGTGATGCAGGGCTGACGACTGAACGCCGACAATATCGACCATGGCTGATTCGCTGAATTTCAAGCTCGAGCAGGGAGTAGAAGTCCTCGAGCGCACTCCGCGCGTGATGCGCGCGATGCTGTCGGGACTCGACTCCGCATGGACAGACGCGACCGAAGGGCCCGACACGTGGAGCCCGTACGTCATCGTCGGACATCTCATTCACGGCGAGCGCACCGACTGGATTCCGCGCGCGACGCTGATCCTCGAGCAGGGCGAGAACCGCAGGTTCACTCCGTACGACCGCTTCGCTCAGTTCGAGAAGAGCAAGGGAAAAACGCTCGAGAATCTTCTCGACGAGTTCACTCAGCTCCGCGCAGGGAACCTGATGACGCTCTCCAAATGGAGACTCACCGACAAGCAGCTCGCGCTCGAAGGCGAGCATCCGGAGTTCGGCGCAGTCACACTCCGCCAGCTTCTCGCCACGTGGGTCGCCCATGACCTCGGCCACATCGCACAAGCGGCTCGCCTGATGGCCAGGCAATACAAAACCGCAGTCGGTCCCTGGCGCGCGTACCTTCCCGTTCTCGACCGCTGAAATTCCGGCTCATTCTGGCCGAGCTCCGCAATACGTCTGGTGAGGATTCGAATGAACATCACGTTGACCGATGAAGTAAAGAAGCAATCGATCGCATCTATCAGGCGCTACTTCGATGACGAGCTCGACCAGGACATCGGAGATCTCAAGGCCGGGTTGGTGCTCGAATTCATTCTGAAGGAGATTGCGCCGTCGGTGTACAACGCCGCGATCAATGATGCTCAGACATATCTCCGCGATCGCGTCGCCGATCTGGATGGAGCGTGCTCGGTTCCGGAATTCGCGTTCTGGGAGCGTCCACAGTCAACACGACCGTCGCGATAGTGACGTGATTGTCAAAATAGCCCTCGCCTCTCCGCGACCTGCCGCAACGCTTGGCGAAGCACTCGAGAAAGTCGACCGATCGATTGCCGAAGCGCATGCAAGAGACGCGAAGATCGTTTGCTTTCCCGAAGCTTACATCCCCGGACTACGCGGCCAGGACTTTCCCGTTTTCGATTTTGGGAAGGAAGAAGAGCAGCGAGCACTTAATGCCGTGAGCGCGTCGGCGAAGAAGCATGGAATCGCTGCAATAATCGGGATGGAGCGGATTGCCGATAACGGCCGGCAGAATGAGGGTTGGCGTTATCCGGAGACAGTGCGATGGGCGGCGGTGCGTGGCGCGAAGATCGTGTTTCATCCGCAGCACACCGGATCGCAAAGGAGTGGTGTGCGGCTCGAGGAGTGGGGAGCTGCGTCGTCGCCCTATTACGAGAAGGCGATGATGATGCGGAGCCGCGAGAACACCATCTATTTCGCGAGCGTGAATTACGCGCTCGAGTATCAGGAAGCAGCGACGAGTCTCATCTCTCCGTCTGGTGAGTGCCAGGCGTATCTGCCTTACGGCGAAGAGGGAGTGCTCGTGCAGGACATCGATCTCGAGAAAGCGACCGGACTGCTCGCCATGCGCTACGCCCCCGATCGGTATGCTGAACAGAAAAACCCGGAGAGTCCGGAGTTCTCAGTTTACGGTTTTTGAGTCGTGAGTCTTGAGTTCAGGTTTCTGGTTGCACTCAAGATTCAAGACTCAAAAAATGTTAACTGAAAACGCCGCACTCTCTGGGTTTGTAGTTAATGATGCGCGCCGAGATTGACGGTGTATGCCGCCTTCGGACAGTGCACCGCCGAGTTCGTGGAGATGAACATCCCCTTCGGATTCTTCTTCCAGAACCAGACGTGCAGGTCATAGTGCCGGAGGGTCGGCGGCATGATCGGCTCGTGTCCGTCCATCGGGCCCATCAGGGTTTGCCCGAAAATCGACGGAGCCGTTCCGCCCGCCACTTCCACGGGCATGAACCACTCCGCCCCCGTTAATACGAGCTTGTCACCCACCGGCTCGTAGAGCAGTACCTGCGGCTTCGCCGGATCGAGCTTCGGTCCGATGTTGGCTGTGTTCAGGAGGTGAACTCCCATCGCGCCCGGGGGATAGACCATCGGTCCGTCCGTGGCGCCGTTGGGGAAGGCGATGCACGCGATCGTCGAGAAATACCCGTCTCTGACGGCAGCTACCGGATCGGCGTACTTCGCGAGCGCCGTCTTGGCTGCCTGAAGTTCAGGGGTCATCTGGTCGGCCATCTGCATCTTGCCCTGAGCCTGTGTAACACCTGGCGCGGCCGAGACCAGAACCGCGCTTGCTGCGAGCAGGCAGAGCGAACGCTGCCTGCCATTGAAGAGAGGGCGCATGCTGCTTCTCCTGGAGGTGAATGTAAACGGAGCGGTAGAATGCAGGACCGGACACTCCGCGTCAATGCGAAAAACGCGTTGCGGCGATTCCCCCGGCGATCGAGGCCGAAAGGATCTGCACGGCCTGGATCAGAACCGCTGCGGCTACTGCCTGTCCGTTTGCCACTCCGAACGGCGCCAGGGCCAGCGCGAACATGAGCTGAAACACCCCGACATTGCCCGGCGTGGACCTGACGAGCCCGCCGAGGTTGACGCTGGCGACCGCGATGGCAATCGCGGCGATTGGGACGGCGACACCGACAGCCATCGCACCCGTCGCGTACGCCGCCACCTGGGTTGCCCATGAAATCAGGGAGAGCGCATATCCGGCCGCGGTTTCCCGCCGTCTCAGCTCGGCCCGCGTTGCAAACAGCACCCCGAGGGCGGCCATTACGAGTCCGATCGCGGCGATTTCGACATTCCTGTGAAACACTACCGGCAGGCGCGTCCCCAGGGCGACGAGCATCGTGACGAATGCCAGAACCTCGACGACCTTGTCCAGCGCCAGCGCCCGCACCACCGTGCCGACCGGGACGCGAGCCTCGCGCGCGACGAGCCCAACGCGTACCATGTCACCCGCGTTCGCGAACAGCACGCTGTTCACCCCGGTCCCGAGGATCGTCAGCCGAACCACATGACCGATTCCCAATCCAGTGACGCGTCGCAGGAAGAGCCACCATCGTATTCCCTTGATCACGGTCGAGAGAAAGGTGATGACGGCCGTCGCGATCACGAGCGGGACCGACGCGGACGCGATGCTGTGAGCGACGGCGCGCCAGTCGACGACTCGCACGGCGCCGGCAATGATGACGAGAAGGACAGTCATCATCAGCGCGGGTCGCCAGTGACGCCGCATCAGCGCCTCGGACGCGCCGCTGCGCTCGCCCTCACGCTCACCCGGCTCGCTCTCGGTCCGATAGATCTCCTGCTCGCGCGTCAGGGTGCCGATGGCCGCCTCCTCGCCGCTTCGGTGCTCATCGCAGCGTTGTCAGACGTGTACGATGGAAAAGTCGCGCGCCGCTTCGCCGTCGATACGGCGAATCTCCGCCGCTTCGACAGCATGACCGACACGCTGTTCTACCTCTGCGTCGCTGTCGCCGTCTGGATGCTTCATCCCGGAATAATTCGCAGTCACATGATCCTGCTCATCGCGTTCGTCGTGATGCAGATCGGCGGATATCTCTTCGACGTCGCGAAGTTCGGGCGCGACACGAGCTACCATACGTGGACCGGACGCACGTTCGGTCTCGCGCTGTTCGTCGCCGCGACTCTCATCTTCTGGACGGGAAACGCATCCCCATGGCTGGCGATCGCGCTCGTCATCGGACTCATCTCCCATCTCGATGCGTTGATCATCACCATCGTTCTTCCCGAGTGGCATCACGACGTTCACACGATTCGAAACGCTTTGAGAATTCGCGCGGACTTCAAACAGCGACTGCGCCCCAGTACAACGTCGCCATGACGAGCGTGCTGCCGATCGTCAGGGCGGGATTGTCGTCCCAGCGAGGTGAAGCCGTCGTCGTCAGCTCGAACGCGGTCGCAGTAGCGGCACCCGCGAGTCCTATCCAGTAGGGATGGACCAGCAGCGCGAGAAGCGCGCAGATCGCGAACATCGCAATTGAGCCCGCAACCCCCTTGACCTCGCGTTTGTAGACGGCCGAGCGTGTAGCACCGGTGATTGCGTCGCCAAATCCGAGGAACAACGTGGGAAGGACGCCGAGCCAGGGGTTGTGAAGCAGTCCCCAGCCGATGGCGACGGCGACCGCGCACGCGAACGGGTACCAGACTTCAGCCATCGCGTCCATGCGCCCCGTTCCGCCTACTCCGCGGATTGCGTCGGGAGCCCACTTTCTCGCTCCGGCCATCAATACCGTGAATCCCAGTCCAAGGGCGACGAGGATCCATGCGCCTTGGAAAACGAGGGGCGCGACAAGGAAGACGAGTCCCGCTGCCACGTGGCTGATCTTGCGGGTCAGGTACTGTGACACGCCGCGATCGTAGGCGATGTTTGCGACTGCGATCGATCCAAGCATGAAAGCGGCTGTGGCGATTGCAGCCGGGGTTTGTGGAATGTTCATCTCGTGACCGTCCTGATTGGGTGATTGGAGCGACTTGCCACTCAGGAAGGTCTCACGATTACTTATCGTGGCCCATACGTCAGACTACGTAGTCGGCCCGGCAGTATGCAGCGACTCCTGCTCCGGCGAGCATGGTATCAAGCGGCGGGGGGATTGCGGTAGAGTTTCTGCCGGCCTTTCTTTTGTTCGCAGCCCACAATCAGTCGTCGATCGTGGAGGCCGTCAGTTCGGTATCCGCAGTTTGTCGTTCTCTTTTTCCCACTGGAGCTTCTCATGCCGCAGTACCTGATCGAGCGCAACATTCCGGGCGCAGGCAAGCTTTCTCCTGCAGACCTGAAGGCAATTTCTCAGAAGTCGTGCAGTGTGCTGAACAACATGGGACCGCAGATACAGTGGGTGCAGAGCTACGTCACCGGCGACAAGATCTACTGCGTCTATCGCGCGCCGAATGAGGAGATGGTTCGCGAGCACGCGAAGCAGGGGGGTTTTCCGGCCGACAGCGTGATGGAGATCGAGACGATCATCGATCCGACAACCGCAGAATAGGCCCGAGCCGCTCGGCGAAAACCACAGGTCAGGGGACCTGTGGTTTTTTTTGCTCCTTGGCTCTTTTCAGTGAGAGGTATTGCCACTTGAATGATCGTTCAACATATTCGAACCCTCTCTTAACCGGATGAGGAATGATCAACTCGCGCGGGGTAGCAATTGCCTCGACCGCCGGAACCGTCCTTCAGGTCGCAATGGTCGTCACAGGCGACTATAACGACTCCGTCAAGGCGATGTTTGCAGTCGGCGGCATGGGAATCTCATTCATTGCCGGCATCATCTGCGCGCTCATGACACCCGCCGGCGAGCGCTCGCTC
>JADGQR010000219.1 GCA_017881685.1 Gemmatimonadaceae bacterium | reverse complement strand
TTTGAGGGACCGCTACCCGATAACCACCGGCTTTGTCGAGCAGAAGCTGCTGCTAGCCAACGGGCTCCAGGGCCTCGTCTTCGTGAGCGATTGGCAGACCCTTGCCGGACCATCCGGAGAATCCACCCACGAGATTCACGACGTTCGCGAATCCGCGTGATTGAAGCACGCTTGCGGCAATGGCCGAGCGCGCACCGCTCTGGCACTGAACCACAACGGTCCGTGACCGAGGAATCTCGGCCAGATGTTCGGTGAGGTAGCCGACAGGAATATTCGGTACGTTCGGTATGTGTCCGGCGTCCCACTCAGCGCGTCCGCGAACGTCAATGACAGTCACGTCATTCCGCTGGATGCGTTCCGCGAGCTCGGACGGAAATATCTGCTGAACCGTGGCGAGCTCACGGTCGGGATTTGCCCATGATTCGATCACGCCAGGCTGAAAATATCCGGCGACCGAGTCCAGGCCGATCATCGCAAGATCCCTGACTGCCTCGTCGATCGCACCATCTGAGATGAGATAGAAATCCCTGTCGAACGGAACCAGCCAGCCAGCCCATGTCGTGAAGCTGCGGTCAAGCGGAATGTTGATTGTTCCGGGAATGTGTCCGGCGGCGAAGTCGGCTGACGGTCTCATATCGACAACCGTCGCGCCTTCCGCAATCAGCGCATCGATTGCGTCTGCGGGAAGCAGAGCCGGACGATGAGATCCTCCGAGCATCCGCGGGCCAACCTTGTTGATGCGCTTCATCTCTGCGAAGTATTTCGGCGGCTCCGGCTGTCCTTCGAGAACTGAAGTGACGAACTGATCTTCGTTTACGATCTGAAGACCCCAGTTGGCGATCTTCTCATATCCAAGCGTAGAGAAGGGGACTGCACCGAGTGCTTTACCGCACGCCGATCCGGCGCCGTGGCCGGGCCAGATCTGGAGATAGTCAGGCAGTTGCTTGAATCTCTGGATGCTTTTGAAAAGCGTGCGCGCTCCGGCTTCCATTGTGCCGACGATCTTCGCTGCCTTTTCGAGCAGGTCGGGCCGTCCGACATCACCTACGAACACGAAGTCACCTGTGATTGCTCCCATTGGCCGGCTTGTTGCCGGTGTATCGGTAACGAGAAAGCAGATGTGCTCAGGCGTGTGTCCCGGTGTGTGCATCACCTCGAACTTGAGATTGCCGACCATGAACGTGTCGCGATCGTGCAGCAGTCGCGCACCTGACTCCGACGCAAATGCATACTTCCAGTCGGCGTCTCCTTCATCCGAGAGCAGCAGCTGTGCACCGGTTCGATGAGCGAGCTCGCGGCTGCCAGAAACAAAGTCGGCGTGGATATGTGTCTCGGTGACATGCGAGACTCGCAAGCCTTCTTCGGCAGCCGCGCTCATGTATTGCTCGACGTCGCGATTTGGATCGATGACGATCGCTTCGCCAGTGATGGCGCAGCCGATGAGATAACTCGCCTGAGCGAGATTTGTGTCGTAAATGCGCTTCAAGAGCATGGAAAATCCTGGAGGCGGGGCTGTTGAGCAGTTCCAAGCCAAGTATCGCAAGGTGGGTTGCGTCGGTCAACGCGGAACGCGCGAGACGTGACGTTTCTGGTGTAATCCTTGGAGGCGAGTCTCTGGAATGCCAGAGATGACTTGACTTCCAAGAAATCTATGACAGCGTGTGCGGGTTTCCCTGACTAGCTACGAGCTTCCTCTGTTCTAGCTTAGATCGCCTGCCACAACCGGCGGGAGACGTCGTGTACGAACATTAACCAAGAGGCTTACGTTGTCTTCCGCCCCAGCGGAACAGCACGTCGCTTCAGATGAGACCGATGGCTTGCCGCGCAGAGGTTTTCTCAAACGCCTCAGCGCGCTTGGCGCGGTGATAAGCGCCGGACTCGTCTCTGTTCCAGTCATTCGCGCCATTTTGTCTCCCGCCTCTCAAGCTGCCGGTACAGGGGAATGGGTCAAAGTCGCAGATGACACCGCACTTCTCGACATTGGTGTTCCGATCCGTGTCAACTTCGTACAGACTGTCCAGGATTCATGGATAGAAACTCGAACGCTCAATGGTGTGTGGTTGTACACCGATGACGGCGAAAAATTCAAAGCATATAACGGTCACTGCACTCATCTCGGGTGCAGTTACTTCTACGATAAGGAACGAAAGAATTTCTTCTGCCCCTGTCACCGGGGGCAGTTTGATGTAAAAACCGGAGCTGTGCTCGCAGGGCCTCCGCCACGTCCTCTCGACGAGCTCGATGTCGAGGTGCGCGATGCGGTCGTTTTCGTGAAGTACAAGGACTTCCGGTTGGGTGTACCCGAACGCATCGAGACGTAGCGCCATGGGAATCTTTCACTGGATAGATGCGCGCGTCGATCTCGTTGGCATCAAGCGCACGCTGCTCGACCGCGCTGTTGCGCGTAATCTTACGTGGTGGCACACGCTCGGCAGCGCGACGCTGGCCGTTTTTATCGTCCAGGCCGTCACCGGCATCGTGCTGGCGATGTACTATTCGCCTTCGCCCGACCACGCGCTCGAGAGCATCAGATTTCTCGAACGTTCGGTAGCCAGTGGGACTGTCCTTCGCGCGATTCACCACTGGGGCGCTTCAGCGATGGTGGTGCTGACCGTCGCCCACATGATTCGCGTCTTCACCATGGGCGCATACAAGTTCCCGCGAGAGATCAACTGGCTTCTCGGCGTGATTCTGCTGTTCATCGTGATTGGATTCGGATTCACCGGTTACCTGTTGCCGTGGGATCAGAAAGCGTACTGGGCAACTCAGGTCGGGACGAACATCGCCGGCACGACGCCATTGATTGGCGGAAGCCTGGTGACGCTTCTGCGTGGCGGAGCACAGCAGGGTGCGGCGACGCTGACCCGCTTCTATTCGATGCACGTCCTTCTTCTTCCCGCGCTGCTGGTTGTCGTCTCCTCGCTGCATCTATTCCTCGTCGTCAGACAGGGTGTTGCCCCGAGAGCGTCAGAGCTCGAGAAGAATGCACCGGCGAAGACGTCGGACCCGGCGTATCCGCAGTATTACGCGCACCAGGCGCACAAGGCCAAGTCGGGCGGATATCGATTCTGGCCGGACATCATCACCAAAGATGTTGTCGTAGCGACGTTGATCATCTCGTTCCTCGTGTTGTTTGCGATGTTTGTCAAAGCGCCTCTCGAAGCACCTGCTGATCCAACTGACTCCTCGTACGTTCCCCGGCCCGAGTGGTATTTCCTGCCGTTCTTCCAGCTGCTGAAGCTGGTACCGGGGTCGTTCGAGAGCGCAATAGCGATGGGAGTGCCGACGTTGATGGTGTTCGCGCTTTTGGCGCTTCCGTTTCTCGACAAGAAGAGCATTAGAACATTTTCGCGAAGGCCGGGCGCCGCTTTCACACTCGGCGGAGTTGCCATAGCTACGGCGATTCTCCTCGGCGCATCGATTCGTGACGAGCCAAAGAATGTCATTGCGCCTGAAGTCGGCCGAATTCTTACGTCAACCGAGCGCGCCGGGCGCACACAGTTCGAGCGGCAGCAATGTGGTGGATGCCACAAAGTGGCAGGAATGGCTGCAGTTCCGAAGAAATCAGACGCACCGGACGCGCCAGACCTGACTGAAGTCGGACTCAGGCATACAACGGCGTGGATACACAGTTATCTCGAAGACCCCGTCCGCTTTCATCCGGATTCGAAGATGCCGGCGTACGGTCCACCGACACTCAGCCATCAGGAAATCGAGGAGCTGTCGCGGTACGTCGGTTCTCTTCGCGGCCCCGATCCAAACAAGGCGCCGCAATATGTCGACACGTTCCCAGAACCTTTAAAAGCGAAGGAGAGCAGTAAATGAAAAAGCATCAGGTGATCGCAACGATTTCGAGCCTGGCGATCGGAATTGTCTTCATCGGTCGTATCGCAACGGCGGCGCCGCAGGACGATCCCAAGGGCAAGGCGCCGTTTGAAGAGAATTGCCGGAAATGCCACGGGGTGCGCGGCATACCGCCAAAAACGATGAAAGCAAAGTTCCCGAAGATCGCCACGTTCGACGCGGACTTCTTCACGAAGCACACTCAGGATTCGATCGTTACGATCCTGACGAAGGGAAAGAACGAGGACATGAAGTCGTTCAAGGACAAGCTGTCACACGACCAGATGGAAGAAGTGGCCAAGTACATGAGGACGTTCGTAGCCAAATAGCAGCAAGCCACCGGCGCGATCCCGCGCCGGCGAAAGAAATCCCGCAAGGGAACAGCGCGGAGCGACCTGACGCGCATTCCGCCGACCGGTATTGCCGGTCAGGCAGAGGGTTAATAACGATGCGACATATGCGATACCTGCGTTGGCTCTTCGTTGCGCTGGCTCTGTTCGTCGCGCCGCGAATGGCAGACGCGCAGAAACCGGCCGCGTCAGGTTACGCCGGAACGGCCGCTTGCGCTGATTGCCATGCGAAGACGATGAACGACTTCGCTGCCTCGACCATGGGCAAGCTCATCAAGGAGAATGGCGGCATCGAGCACGGCAAGCAGGGCTGCGAGTCCTGCCACGGCCCCAGTAAGAAGCACGTGGAGTCTGGCGGCGAGGAGCGCCCGCCCATGACGTTCAGCCGCAAGTCGACGAACCCCGTTGCCGACCGCAACGCGACCTGTCTCGGCTGCCATGAGAAGACAGCGCGAACTCTCTGGAAAGGGAGCGTGCACGAGTCGCGCAATATCGCATGCACCGACTGTCACACCGTGATGCACTCGACGTCCGAGCGCGGCGCTCTCAAGGCGCAGACGGTGGTCGAGACCTGTGGGAACTGCCATGCGCAGAAGAAGGCGCAGCTGGCGCGGTTCTCTCACATGCCGCTCGGCGAAGGCAAGATGGAGTGCACGAGCTGCCACAACCCTCACGGCTCACCAAACGACAAGCTGCTCCTGGGCGCCTCCGTGAATGAGACGTGCTTCAGCTGTCACACGGAAAAACGCGGGCCGTACCTGTGGGAGCACATCCCTGTGACGGAGAATTGCGCGAACTGCCACGATCCGCACGGAAGCAACAAGGAAAAGATGCTGAAGGTTTCACGGCCGCGTCTGTGCCAGCAGTGCCATCCGACAGCACACGGTGGCCCGACCGCAAGACCGACCGACGCAGCCGCCGTGAGGTTCGTGTACAACAGAGAATGCTCCAACTGTCATCTCCAGATCCACGGATCCAACCACCCAGCCGGTGCCTTCTTCACCAGGTAGCGCACGTCGCGCTGCAGGAGAATTGATATGAGAATCAAAGCGTTCAGCGCCGCCTGCCTGGTCGCCGGAGCAGTAGTGGCGTTCGGTCAGGCATCCACGGCACTGGCACAAGACACTACTACAAAAGCAGTCACAGCCGCAAAACCAGCCACAGCCACCGCAAAACCAGCCACAGCGGATGTGCCGGCGCCAGCGAATTCACAAGGGAAGTTCAGCGTCGGCGCTGAAGTCGGCGGACGCGGATACGCGACCGAGCCAGGCGATCGCGAGTTGGGCAAGTTCGAGGAATACCGGGACATGCGCGCAGGTCCTCTTCTCAACCAGCTCGTGCTGAAGTACACGCCGGCCGACAGCTTCAATGTCTACAGCCTCACCGCGCGCAAAGTGGGATATCGCGATCAGAGCCTGTGGCTCCGCGCGATGAAGCCGGGCAAGGCCGACTTCAATTTGCGATGGGATCGCATTCCTCACACCTACTCGACGACCGCACGATCGCCGGGCGTCGAGGATACTCCGGGATTCAATACTCTTCCCATTCCGCGTCCCGACTCCATCGCCTGGCGAAACTCGCCGTTCCTCGATCCGGTACGGCAGCAGTGGGATCCGGTGAAGGCTTCGCTCAACCTGACGCCGACGGACAAGATCGACCTGAAGGGCGAGTACATGTACATCCGCAAGAAGGGTGGGATTCCGCTGTCATTGAGCTTCAGCGGATCGAGCGGACCGCAGCGTGAATTCGTGGGCCCGATCGACCAGAACATCAATGACATCAGGTTCACGCCGGGATACGCCTCCGGCGAGCGCAATTCGAGCAGCGCGCTTCCATTCGTGAAGAGTTACCAGCTGATGGCGGCATACGATTACTCGCACTTCTCGGACAACATCAAGTCGGTGATGGTGGACAACCCTCAGATCAGCGCTGACACCCGCACCGTCGGAGCGGCTTCGTCTCGCATTGGGACGCCACCCAACAACTCGGCGCAGACGCTCTCTCTCACCGGTGCCCTGGGACTTCCCGTGCGAACCCGGCTGATGGGTACAGTTTCGTCATCCTGGATGACCCAGAACGACGCGCTCCTGCCGCAAACTTCCAATGATTCACTGCGGAGCGACGTGAACTACGGGCTGTTGGCGCTGCCGCGCCCGAGCTTCAACGGCAAGGTGCAGACAACGCTTCTCAATTTCTCGGCGACGAGCAATCCGGTGAGCGAGCTGCGGCTCGCTGCGCGGGTTCGCAGATACAAGCGCGATGACAACACCGCACCGTTCCATATCAACGCGATGGCCGTAAGTGATCGCAGCATCGCGACGGCTGATTCGGCGACGACGGAGCTCAATCCATTCACAAAGGACAATGCGGAATTCAGCGCCAACTATCTGATCATACGGGGTTTGTCGCTGACCGGAGCCTATTCCTGGGAGAACTGGACGCGCGACGCCGAGGTGCGAAACATCGGCAAGACCAAGGAGAAAGGCCCACGCGCTGCGCTCGATTACAACGGCATCGAATGGCTGTCACTTCACGGCAGCTACGCCGACACCAAGCGGCGCGGCGAGGGCGCCTACACCCTGGGAGGCACTGAGATCATCGATTTCCGTCGCTTCGACCTGGCCGACCGCGACCGGAAGAAAACGAATATCCTTGCAACGCTGAGCCCGATTGACAAGATCGATCTGACGCTCAGCTATCAGGTCGGGGACGACAAGTTCCCCAACTCCCAATACGGCACGCAGACCGACAAGAGCAACATGAAGGGATTCGATGTGGATTACACGCCGGTCCCCAGACTCAGCCTGAGCGCGGGCTATTCGCGCGAAGACGCAACCAATATCCTGAACAGCCGCTATCGGACGGGAGCCGTGGGCTCTGTAACGGATAACAACCCCACATACAAGTGGACGAGCACCACCAGGGACCACAACAGAACGACGTACGTCAGCGTCAACGCGACGCTAATTCCCGACCGCCTGGATTTCATGGGCAGCTTTTCGAACATCGATGCACGCTGGCAGATGTTCAACGTGAATCCGACGACGCCCACCGGCGGTACAGCTGCCCAGAATCTCTCCGCGACGGTGGAGAATTGGCCGGAGGTCAAGCAGAACCTGAAGCCGATCAATCTTTCGCTGAGGTATCTCTACTCGGCTGACTGGGGCATTACGCTCCGCTATCAGGACGAGCGGTACACGCAGGCAGACTTCCGCACGTCGCAGCCGCTGTTTGCTCCGTTCAACGGGGCACCGGGAAATCTCCCGGGATCGATTGGCAACCCCTCGGGCTCACCGGTTACGAACACCGGTCAGTACCACTTCCTCAGCGCAGGCTACCTGCCATATACAGCGAGCTTTTTCTCGCTGCTGGTCAGTTACCAGCTGCCGGAGCTGCAGTTCAGCAGAGGGCGCTCGGCCTTCTAACTGCAGAAGTACGAAAAAATGGAAAGACGGCGGCGAGGTGGTTACCTCGCCGCCGTCTTCGCGTTTGCCCGGCAACAATCTCGACAACCACAACGAACGCTGGCCAGCGCTCCAATGCTGGTTTACCTGACGTCATTCGAGGGAGTTCACTGACAGAGTTTGACGTTGTCATCCGGCACGATTCGGCATCGCATTTCTCCCCGAAATTTTCACCTAGAGCGAGCCGAAATGACTCACAAAAGCTGGGCAGAACCCTGGCGGATCAAGGTTGTCGAACCACTGCGGATGACCACACGCCCGGAGCGCGAGCTTGCAATCGAGCGCGCCGGCTACAACACATTTCTCCTCGACGCTGACGACGTTTACATAGATCTCCTGACCGACTCCGGAACGAGCGCGATGTCGGACCGGCAGTGGTCGGCAATGATGATTGGCGATGAAGCCTACGCGGGATCGCGGAGTTTCACGAAGCTTCAGGGCGCCGTTCGTCGCTACTACGGGTTCGAGCACGTGATTCCCACTCACCAGGGACGCGGGGCCGAGCACATTCTTTCGCGCCTGCTCATCAAGCCGGGAGACCACATTCCCGGCAACATGTATTTCACCACGACGCGCGCTCATCAGGAGCTGGCGGGTGGGACTTTTCATGACGTCATCATCGACGAGGCGCACGACGCCGACTCGGAGCATGAGTTCAAGGGCAATATCGATATTTCGAAGCTTCGCGCGTTGATCGACGAAGTCGGAGCGTCAAGAATTCCATATGTGGCTGTTGCCGCGACTGTGAACATGGCCGGCGGCCAACCGATCAGCCTGGCGAACATGCGCGAGGTGAGAGAGTTGACGCGGCCGCTGGGCATTCGCGTCATTCTCGACGGAGCACGTGCGGTTGAGAATGCATGGTTCATTCAGCAGCGCGAGCCGGGGCAGGGACGCCGTCTGGTCGCGGAAATTCTGCATGACATGTGCGCTCTCGCCGACGGCATGACGATGTCGGCGAAGAAGGACAGTCTCGCGAACATCGGTGGCTGGCTTGCTCTGAGAGACGATGATATCGCCGAGGGTGCCCGGAACCTCGTGGTCCTCTACGAGGGGCTGCACACGTACGGCGGTCTGGCTGGACGCGACATGGAAGCGATTGCCGTCGGCATCGAAGAGTCGGTTTCCGAAGACCACATTCGAAGCCGCATCGGACAGGTCATCTACCTCGGCGAAAAGCTCATGGATGCCGGGATTCCCATCGTCAGGCCAATTGGCGGCCATGCAGTATTTCTGGATGCTGCCGCGATGCTTCCTCACATTCCTCGTGATCAGTTTCCGGCACAGGCACTCGCCGCCGCTCTTTACGTCGAGAGCGGAATCAGATCGATGGAACGAGGCGCGGTTTCCGCAGGTAGAGATGAGAAAGGCGAAAACAGGTATCCCGCGCTCGAGCTCGTGAGACTCACCATTCCGCGCCGCGTTTACACGCAGGCGCACATGGACATTGTGGCCGAGAGCGTGATCGAGATCTTCGACATTAGAGAAAAGGTCACGGGTCTTGATATCGTTTACGAGCCCGCGCACCTGCGCTTCTTCCAGGCTCGCTTCGAGCCAGTCAAGCGACTCGTTGGAACAACTCCGCGGGCGCATGCTATCGGCTCGCTCGCACTCGTGGGTGAGTGATTCGATGAAGTTTCAGACGATAATCGAGCCGTTCCGAATCAAGACTGTCGAGCCGATCAGGCAGACAACGCCCGAAGAGCGCCGGATAGCGATCGAAAAAGCGCACAACAACGTTTTTCTACTGAAGGCCCGCGACGTGTTGATCGATCTGCTGACGGACTCTGGAACGGGCGCGATGTCCGTATACCAGTGGGCCGGGATGATGAAGGGTGACGAGTCGTATGCCGGGGCACGCTCGTTTGACGTATTTGAAAAGTCAGTCCGCGACATAACGGGATTCACTCACGTGATTCCGACGCACCAGGGCCGGGCCGCCGAGCACATTCTCTTTCACTCGCTCGTAAAGCCGGGGGACATAGTACCCAACAACACTCACTTCGACACGACTCGCGCCAACGTCGAGGACGCGGGCGGCATTGCGCTGGATCTTCCGATCAAGGAGGGAACTCACGCGCAGTCCACGCATCCTTTCAAGGGGAACATGGACGTCATGGCTCTCGAAGAGACTCTCGAGCGTCACGGCGATCGCGTTCCCGTCGTAATGATGACCGTAACGAACAATTCCGAAGGTGGACAGCCGGTAAGTCTCGAGAACATTCGAGAGGTCAGCGAGATCTGCAAGCGCTACGAGGTTCCTTTCTTCATCGACGCCTGCCGATTCGCCGAAAACGCGTGGCTGATGAAGACTCGCGATGCGTCACTTGCAAATCGCTCGG
Source organism: Gemmatimonadaceae bacterium (assembly GCA_017881685.1). GTDB lineage: Bacteria > Gemmatimonadota > Gemmatimonadetes > Gemmatimonadales > Gemmatimonadaceae > UBA4720. The sequence goes on along the minus strand of JADGQR010000219.1, from coordinate 1,348 downwards.
CAAGATCGATCGCTCAGGAGATGTTCAGCCTCGCGGACGGATGCACGATGAGCGCAAAGAAGGATGGATTGGCGAACATCGGGGGCTTCCTGGCGATGAACAGCGGCCCACTCGCCCTCAAGTGCCGGACGCGACTTGTGCTGACTGAAGGATTTCCTACTTACGGTGGTCTCGCTGGCTACGATCTCGAGGCTATCGCTGTCGGTCTCAACGAAGCGCTCGATGAGGACTATCTCCACTACCGCATCCGGTCCATCGAATACCTCGGCGAAAAACTCCTATTGGCTGGAGTGCCCATCGTTACGCCAATGGGAGGCCACGCGCTCTATCTCGACGCGAAGAGGATGCTTCCGCACATTCCGCAGCGCGAGTTTCCGGCGTGGGCGCTGTCGCTGGTGCTCTATGTCGAGGGTGGGATTCGTGCGGCTGAGATAGGCTCAGTGATGTTCGGACGCCGGCCTGATGGTAGCGAGAAGCCGGCTGATCTCGAGCTCGTGCGTCTCGCGTTTCCGCGGCGGGTGTACACCCAGAGTCACGTGGACTACGTCGCCGAAGTCGTGATTCACGTCAATTCGATGGCATCGCGGATTCGCGGCGTGAAGATCGTGGAAGCGCCACCGGTTCTGCGCCATTTCACGGCTCACATGGCCCCGGCGCACGGGCGGCTCTTGGCCTGACGGCGATTGCCGCACCGCGCAGGCATGTACTTTACACGTCTGCCACGCGAATGTATTATGAGTATATGCTGCATCGCGTGAATAATTCGCCCACGAATATCAACAACCGGCTCTCCCTCCGGAGCTCTGGCTAGGTCGCGCGCGTAAGCAGTTTCCCGTTTCTGCCGCCCACCAGCCTTAGGCTCGGTGGGCGTTTGTGTTTCTTATGGGGTGTAGGTCAATTGGCAGACCGCCCGGCTGTTACCCGGGAAGTTGCAGGTTCGAATCCTGCCGCCCCAGTCACTTACTCCGCAAACATCGGCGATCTGGGTAGCATCCGAAACCCCAGCCCAGGCAAACTGTAAGGAGCTGAGCCAGAGTTCAGGCCGCCGGCTTTCCGATCGCTTCGCGCCGGGACGTGGTCCCGCACTCCGAGCAGATGCAGTATTCCCTGCTCACGACTACGAAATCGGTGACTCGGTCGCAGGCCGGGCACTCGGCCTTCACTATCGGCTGCATGCTGGTCTGAAGTCCGTTTCGCACGAGCCTCGCCGCCATCACGACCGGCGGCACAGCTCCGAGCGGACACAGTGCGCCTGAGCAATGCTCCCCTATCTCCAGACAGACAATCTCACGATCGTGAATCGGCGACGGGTCGTCCTGGATCGGCTCGTCGGTCAGCACCAGCCGCA
>JADGQR010000218.1 GCA_017881685.1 Gemmatimonadaceae bacterium | reverse complement strand
TCATAGTCCTCAACGAACAGAGGATATCGACGCCGGAGGCGCCGGAGGTCAAGCCGGGCATGGGCGTCATCCTGAAGTACACGCAGATGTTCTCGATCTAGGGTGAACCAGGCGCGAGTGCGATCGCGCCTAATGAAACGTCTCTCCTTTCTTCAGCATCCCGATGATCTGCTCGATGTGTCGGGCGCGCGTCTCAGCTTTCTTCGCTGTCTGAATACGCCATAGAATGGCGTAGCGATTCGTTTTGCTGAGCGTCGAAAAGAATTTTGTCGCTTTCGCGCTTTTGGCCAAAGCCGCTTCGAAATCTTCCGGGACCGAAGAAGTGCGGTGTGAATCGTAGGCGGATTCCCACTGGCCCTTCTCTCTTGCTCGCTCGATCGCCGCGTGCCCGGCGGGCTTCATTCGCTTCTGTTCGATCAGCTCGAGTGCTTTCGTGCGGTTGATCTTCGACCAGATGCTGCGGAGGCCGCGCGGAGTGAATTTCTGGAGAAACGAGTCGTCATCATAAGACTTTCGCAGACCATCGATCCATCCGTGACACAGCGCAATTTCAAGAACCTCAGGATAGACCACGGATTTCAGCTCCGACGATTTCTTCGCGATGCGCAGCCATATTCCCGGGCTGGTCTCGTGATTCTTGTCGAGCCAGGACTCCCATGCCTTCGCGTCCTTGAACAGCATTACTGGCAAGTCGTTCATATTCAGCTCTGGAAATCCGAATGAAACTGTGGATCGACGCGGATGCAGCACCGCGTGATGTGAAGGAAATATGCTATCGCGCGTCCGAACGGCTCGAGCTCGTGACGATTCTCGTCGCGAATCAGCGTCTGCAGCTTCCGGTGGGTTACAAACATCTCAGGGCAGTTCGTGTCGATGGTGGTCCGGATGTCGCCGATCTGTACATAGCAGAGCACGCGTCGCCCGGAGATGTGGCGGTGACGGCTGACATTCCGCTCGCCGCGCTCCTGGTTCCAATTGGCGTCGTCGTCATCGACCCGCGAGGTGACGAGTACACCGTGCACAGTATCGGCGAACGGTTGTCCGTGCGGAATTTCATGGACGGGCTGCGAAGCACCGGCGTCGAGACAGGCGGCCACGCGGCTTACGGTCCAAAAGAGAAGCAGGCCTTCGCCAATGCGCTTGATCGAGCACTCAACCGCGCCATCAGGCTGCGCTGACGGACCCGCTTATCGATCTACGTCACGCCACCACGGCGTCGGACCTTCGGCGGTCGTCGGCTCGACGGGCCGACCCAACGGCGGGGTGATGACACGGGCACCGGATTTCGCCGCAAGCGTCACGAGAGTTTCCGCCGGCTCTTCCCACGAATGCAGCGCGAGATCGAAAGTGCCCCAGTGAATCGGCAGCAGCGTACCGCCGCCAAGCATCTCCAGTGCGCGCAACGCGTTCGCAGGACCGAGGTGGATGTCGGCCCATGCCGGATGTGATGCGCCGATCTCGAGCATCGTAACATCGAACGGCCCAAACTTCTCGCCGATTACGCGAAGGTCGTCGTTCAGCCCGGTGTCTGCGGAATAGAAAACCTTGTGACGGTCTGTTCTCAGAACCCACGATGACCATAGCGTCACGTTCCTGTCTCTCAGCCCACGACCGGAGAAATGCTGAGCGGGTGTCGCGGTGACAGTCATCACGCCACCCGGCAATGTGTGCGACTCCCACCAGTCGAGCTCGGTGATCTTCGCTGGATCGACACCGAATTCCTCCAGCCACGCGCCAACACCGAGCGATGTGACGAACGGAATTCCAAGCTTTGCGAGCTTGCGGACCGTTGGCTTGCAAAGATGATCGTAATGATCGTGCGACAACAGCACGGCATCGATCGGCTGCATCTCTTCGAGCGTCGCCGGCACCGGATGAAACCGCTTTCGACCCGCGAACGACACGGGAGACGCGTGCTTCCCAAAAACCGGGTCGGTGAGAATGCGAACCCCGTCACACTCGATGAACAGGCTGCTGTGGCCGAGCCACGTTATCCGGAGGCCGGTCTTGGGCGCCGACGACCATGCAGATACAGGACTTTCGACGGGCAGAGGCTTCTTCGGCGAGCGCTTCTTTCCGCCGAACAGGAGATCACGCATCAGCGAGAACGAGCTTCCCTCCATCGGACGGCGCATCGGTCCGCTGTTCACGAACCTCCCGCCCCGAAATTGCCTGGAGGACTGCACCCGCTCGAGCCTGCGGCCGGAAAATTTGGGCATCGACCAATCTTAATCAGATTCGGACTGGCGTTTGCAATCGCGCTGCGGTTCGGCGACGCTTTCCGCGGACTCGCCTGCGGAATCAGCGATCCACTGATGCCATGGCCGCTTCGGGATACCGCGTTCCTGATGCGGCGCCTTGCGGGAAGATCGACTCGATCTCGTCCAGCTGGTCCGTGGTCAGGCGGATGTCGACCGCGGCGGCGTTCTCCTCGAGATACTTCCTTCGTTTTGTACCGGGGATCGGAACCAGGTATTCGCCCTGAGCCAGTACCCACGCCAGCGCGAGTTGTCCCGGCGTGCATCCGACTCTCTTCGCGACTTCCCGAACCTTGTCTATGAGCGCGAGGTTCTTCGAGAAGTTCTCCCCCTGAAAACGTGGACTGTGTCGTCGATAGTCACCTTCGGCGAAATCTTCCGGCTTCCTGATCGCCCCTGTGAGAAATCCTCTGCCGAGCGGGCTATACGGAACGAAGCCGACACCGAGCTCACGACATGTGTCGAGCAGACCGTCTTCGGGATCGCGACTCCAGAGTGAATACTCGGTTTGCAGGGCAGTGATCTGGTGCACCTTGCACGCGCGCGTGAGCGTCCCCGACGACGCTTCCGATAAGCCGATGTAGCGAATCAATCCTTCCTTGACGAGATCGGACATCGCGCCGACTGTGTCTTCTATCGGCGTCTGTGGATCGACACGGTGTTGGTAGTAGAGGTCGATCGTCTCGATTCCCAGTCGTTTCAGGCTACCCTGCACTGCGTTCTTCACGTACTCCGGCTTTCCATTGATGCCGCGCTTCGTTGGATCGTTCGGATCACGCATGATTCCGAACTTTGTCGCGATGAAGAACTGATCGCGTTTTCCCTTGATCGCGCGTCCCACGAGCTCTTCGTTCGTGAATGGCCCGTACATGTCGGCCGTGTCCAGAAAGTTGACGCCAAGCTCCAAGGCGCGGTGGATCGTCGCGATCGATTCGACGTCGTTCCGACCGCCGTAAAAATCGCTCATTCCCATGCAGCCGAGTCCGATGGCTGAGACGTTCGGTCCGCTGGCGCCGAGTTTTCTTGTTTGCATTGCTGTTCTTTATTGAGGGCCTGTCAAACGGGAGCTTCGGTCACTCCTCAGTGCCCTTGCTGATACGAAAAACGTGCCCGTCCGGACGACAGCGATGAGGCAGATACAGGCCTGCACCGGCCAAACCAGGGAAAAAAGGGTAGCCAACCGGGCCAATATTGCTGACTTTGGTGCTTCCAGTCAGCAGTAACTCGCTTGGATCAAGGGGGAGAGGCGATGGACCGTGCGGACCTCACGGAATTCCGGTACGTCATTTACATCAGATCCAGCGCCGACAAGGTGTGGGATGCTCTAACCAATGGCGACATCACTCGCAAATTCTGGAGCAATCACCGCAATACCTCGGACTGGAAGATCGGCTCTCAATGGAAGCACGAGGACTTTGACGACAAGTCGATAGTTGATGTAATCGGAACCATCCTCGAGATTACGCGTCCAAGCAGACTTGTCGTCACCTGGTCTTCGCCCGCAGATGTCAGCATTACCGCGCGCGTGTCGCGAGTTGCATTCGACATCGAGGAGGACGAGGGACTGGTTCGCTTTGCGCTTGTCCACGACCAGCTTCCGCCGGACTCCACAATGCTCGACGGCATAGCCGACGGCTGGCCGCACGTTCTCTCGAGTCTCAAGTCACTGCTCGAGACCGACGCTGCGTTGCCGGAGTTATGGGAACGCGAAGGCGGTGAGTGGTGTCGCCGTAAGTTCTTGTAACTGCCTAACCCAGAGAGTCCGGAGTTGTCAGTCGACAGTAATTGGGTTTGAGTTTTGAGTTCGACAAAACTCAAGTACTCAGCACTCAAACACTGTGAGCTGACTACTCCGGACTCTCTGGGTTTATTCACTGGGCTCAATCAATTCGGTCGGACGTAGGTCATTGCGAAGAACCTGCCCACAGACCACCGATCTCGTGTCCATCGACTTTGATCGAGCTGCCCATGCCGGGAAGATCGGTGTACGTCGGAGATGTGAGAACATTGATCCAGCAGAAATCGCCTGTGTTTCTGACGCCCGTGGCCATGTGTCCCTC
>JADGQR010000217.1 GCA_017881685.1 Gemmatimonadaceae bacterium | reverse complement strand
GTGACGACGCTGGCGACGAACTACCTCCGGCACGAGCAGTTCGTACCTGAGAGGCGCGTCACTGGACCGTGACGTCGGTCCGGGCGAAGCCGAGCGACGTTGTGCCTTCGATCCGGGCAATCGCTTTCGCGACATAGTTGCCGGGCGGAAGATTAAGGTGCTTGCGGACGACGATCGGCCGGTTGGCTCGTATCAGCGTTTCGTCGAATTTGATGCGTTTCTGCATTCCTTCGACCGCCGCTCCGCGCTCGTCGAACACATAGAGCAAGACGTCGACGTATGGAGTCTTCTCGACAATTTGTGCACGTACTTCCTGAATCGCAATCATGACTTCCACGTCGTTGTCAGCGGCGCGAATCGGCAGCGTCAATCCACTCTGAGGCACATCGTTGATCAGAATGTCGGCGAGCTGCAGCGGGTCGACATCGGTACGGCGGGACGCCGCGCCGAATCCGAGGCGGTGCGTGACGCGGGTTCCCGGCGGAACGCCGTTCACGCGGACGCTGACCCAGCCGCTGCTTGATCCGCGGCGGTTGAAGCCCACGATGTAGACGACCTTTTGACCGTTCGTCAGATCGGTCAGTGCGTTGCCGAGGTCATTGCGGTTGTGAACGAATTCGCCACCGGTTCCTGCGGCAACCGTGCGGAGGCTGTCGTTCACGTCGAGCGCCGCTCGCAACTGCGCGATCGCCAGCGGCAGTCCAAGAGCATCCGTCTCCCGCACTCTCGTCGCCTGCGTGGTCGTATCCCAGTTCGTCCGAAGGCCGGCGATATCGACCGCGTCGATGAATACGCCGGCCGCGCGGAACGACGAGAACATTTCCTGAAGCGCGCGAGCACATGGAGGATCGGTATAACAGAGCTCGCCGGCGAAGCCGGTCGAAAAGTACAGGACGTGCTTCTGGCCCTCCAGTCCGCTGAGTCGCGTGGCCATGTCGCCAAAATTCGCAAGGAGATCCACGATTCGATTCTTTGCCGGCTGCCCCAACATCTCCCGATTGGCATCGCCGCCCTCGATCGTCTCCTCGAGGTCACCCGCTCTTTTACCTCCTGCGCTCGACATCTCGCTTACCCACTGCGAACGCTCCGCTGGCGACATGGCGATCGTGAGCGGATCGCGCGCAGCGCTCGTAGACAGCGTCTGGATGGCGCGATGAATGGCCACGCGATCAGGAATGAACGCCGACGCGAACTGAACGCCCTTGTTGGTCGTATACGTCGCGACGGCAAAGACGTCCGTCTCCTCGTTCGAATGGTCGACTGTGTAGTGCGCGGCTCTCTGTGCGCGGGCCAGATAGCCGGACACCGAATATGCGGCATCGAACAACAGCAGATACAGCCGGCGCTCGCGTGCGGCGCGCCGAATCGGCGCGTTCGTGTCGCGCTGCGTCTGAGCGGGCGCAGCGAAATCGATCGCATCGAAGTATTCGATTGGCTGGCGCCGGCCATTCACCCGCAGCTCGAATGCATCTTTCGCAAGGCTGCGAATCGGTTGACCATTCGAGCCGATCACGTAGACGGGAATTTCGATCAGCTCGACGGTGACCTGCTCGCGAACCTGTGCGTGTACGACCGAGGCGACGAGGATCGCGAGCGCGCCCAGCCGGAGTCTCATGCGTGCAATTTATAGCAATCAGCGAGGCACGGGCGAGAAGATCGCTGAAGACGAAGCCGTCGCGTCTCTCGTGTCCATCCGGCGTCCAAAACGTCCGGGATCGCGCACGCCACTCCGGTTATCTGATGGGGCACCGTACCCGAGGTACGGGGTATGCGCCGAGGTTGACACCGGACTACTTCACAGCAGCGGCAAACTCCCTGATGACCTTCGCTTTCTTCTCAGCGCCGTCAGCAGCTCGGTAAGCCTTCTTCAGCGCTGCAGCCCGGCTCTTATTGCTGCCAATCTTCCTCGTCAAAGCGAGGTACTGACCCTGCACAGCCATTGCCGCTCGTCGTTCGGCGCTGATAGGACCCTGCTTACGACGCCTACGCGTCTTGGGTGCCGTCGCCGGAACGCTCGTGGCCGACTTGCGACCCCTGCCGCGTCTCTTTGGTCCGAGACCGATGGCGGCTGCACCGCTACCTAACAAACCTTCAAGTCGCTCACGTAACGATTCAACTTCTTCCATGACGCTTCGAGTTACTTCGGCAGCGGTCACGCGGCCTTCAGCAATGAGTCGCAACAGTGCGGACTTCGCTGCCGCAGGCGAGAGAGATTCGAGCGAATTGGTTACACGGCGAGGTCTAGCCATCAGTCCATCCTTCAACAAAGTCGCCTAACGAGTAGGCTCTAACTGTCGAGGGTAGCATGAGCGGCGCTTCGTGCTTCATGCTTGAAGTACCGCGTCGTAACTACGTAGAGTACGTAAGTCTCCTGAATCCGACTGATGATTACGCCGAGCGCGTTGCCTCGTCCTCGGTTACAAGTCGCTTCTCTTCCCCTGACCGGAAGATTTCTTCCATCATCTCTGTCAAGAACTGCCGGTGTTCTTCAGGTGTCTTCATTCGATTTGATCATCCTCTGTGAGTTGCCGGTCCAAAATCAGATCGGGCCGAGGCTAGAATCCCTGTTGAAATGACGCGCAAGACAGCGGAGGCCGCAGGATTCGCCGAGTTCATTTCATTCTCACTCATCGGATTCAACGACCAAAAGAAGATTGAAGTTCCCGGAACCGGGTTTCGGATTGCTCCCGGACTTGGTTTGACAGCCGCCCACGTTGCTGATGAGATTTTCAGGAAGCTCGCGATCCTTGAGGGGATGGCTGTCCCGCGCCGACAGGACAAATACCACGGTGTCGAGGTGTGGGCGGCAGAGCAGAGTTCTTCAGGACAGATGAGTGACCTAAACGCGCGCTGGCGTGTTGAAGGGTTTTTCAACTCGCATCTCACGGACATCTCTCTACTCATTCTGACGCCCGGAAACGATGCGGCGACACGCGCGGATTCGCGTGGGAGCTATCTCAGATGGAGCATGTCATCGCCATCGGTCGGTCAGCGCCTGTACGCCTTCGGTTACATCAAAGATGATCTGTTCGTCTTCGAC
>JADGQR010000216.1 GCA_017881685.1 Gemmatimonadaceae bacterium | reverse complement strand
TATCAGGACTGGGAACAAGCACTGGATCGCCGCAGGAACAAGATCGGTTCATTGATCTTGCCCGCGTCATCCTACCTCTCGATTGACCGGGTAACCGAGACCGGGCAGATCAAAGCGGGGAACCGAAGCACCATTGGCAAGTTTGCTCCACGGAATGCACCTCGTCCGCATATTCTTGTACCTGCCAAAGCAGAAGTAACACGCGAACTGGTTCGGGAATTTGACAACCTGGATCTCGTCCTGGTGAATGTTCAAAATATTCGCGGACGACACCTGACGCGGTCCGTGGAGTATTTTCTGTCGCACATATCGCCCTCGGTCCCCATGTTGATTCTGGCTTCAAGCCCTGCAGACCTCGTACTGACGGGCGCGCTCAACCCGCCGTCGGCAAAACCGACCGTCTTCTCAGCCCCGATTTCACCCTCGTCCTTCGAGGTGAAACCGGTCAATCCGGACCGCCCGCAGCGTGAACGCCAACTCTGCTTCGCGTTGGATGGTTTGGAAACCCGTTCCCAGTTGCTCGAACGACTGGTGGTTCAAGCCAAACGAACATGGTGGGCCACGCGCCAATCGCTCTCCCATGACATGCCGAGGGAGGCCGCAGCCTTCGAGGCGTTATGCGCTGACATGACCTCACGTCTCCCCGGCGAGGAGCTGGAACTCTTGTCTGAAGTCCGACGATTGATCGCAGAGGAATCCGCAGCCACCGAACTCAGGCACGAACGCCGTCAGGCCGTCGTCGATGCCGCTTTGAATGATGGTGGATCTCGTACCGTACTCATCATCGTGCGTACCGACGCTTCGGCGGACGGCCTTCGCCTCTCGATTGCGACCGAACTGGGAGTCGATGTGCCGGAACTCTCCCAGCTTGGCATTCATGTCGTGACGGTTTTCAGCCCATGGCCGACCACACCCTACGACACCTGCATAGCCGCGGGGTATTTCGGCACCAATACGATCGACATGCTCTTTGCGAGCCGAGCCAAGAAGCGAAAGCTCATCATCGATCCGATTGAGGCACGCGTCGCTGTGTGGGACAGTGAGCGGCGCTTCTGCACGGTATCGGACTTGCCGCCCGGAGCGCTTGAGTCACTGCGCACCTTGACACGGATGCTCGAACCCCATGCCTGTCCATCGAGTGATCCCATTTCTTTGTCATCCCTCTTCCCCGAGCGTCTCTCGTCGGCCACGTCGGCAACGCACTCGGAGTCTTCAGGCAGGCCACTCCACGTGTCCATTTGTTTTGCAGATGGCTCTACCCGCCAGGTTCCAGCCAACGCCCGCTTCGAGGTGTTGGGCAGGAAACGGCTTCAGCTTCAGAGCGTAACCGCCAAGGATCTTTCTGCCGGTGATCAGGTGGTACTGCTTCACGATGATGAACGCGCAGCCTTCTCCGAGAAGTTGCTGCACCTTCTCGACCAGGGTAAATTTCTCAAAGGAAGCAGCACGCGATCCTCGTGGCTGAGTATCATCCGTCTGGTTCGCGCTCAAACCTCTATCTCGGCTACGGCGATCAAGAGGAAGCTCGAAGACGCAGGCGTATGTGTCCATGTCACCACGGTGAACTCGTGGCTTCCGTCCACTGCCGAAGACGACTGCGGGATACCGGAGACGCTCCCGGTATTCCTCGCCTTTGCCTCTGCCCTTGGCATTGCTTTACCTCAGGACACTCTGAAGCAGTGGTTTGCCGACATCCATCGCCTGCGTGTGGATCACCGCAAGATCGGCAGGCAACTCGCCAGGGCTATCCGTGGTGCTTACCTGAGCCGACTTGATCCCGTCACGCTTGCACGCATGGAACGGGAGTGGGGACTTCAAGCGAAGATGCTGCTTGAAGCGGCGCGAGTTGCCGTTGTAGATGATGTCATACCCTTTACCCAGTGAGGCAACGTGATCGACGATCAAGTCTATAACCGTTTTGCTCGTGCTCTCGCCGAAAGCATTCGCTCGCGGGCGAAGGGGATCGACGACGATAGCGCCCGGATCGTGAGTACCCGGCCGCAGGAACATGTCCTTTCCGGTTTCCTGACGCCTCATGATGTTCCGGCCCCCCCGCCGCGCGCGGATGACACCGAAGCCGATGCCGAAATCGATGATCTTCCGAAAGACTCTGCCTTCGAATTGACCTCCCTCGGGCTGGAGTTTATGGCGGACCGAGCGTCGCTTGCAGCGCATACGGCTCTCTCCGTCACGCTCGAACTGAACGTGTATGTGCGCGTCGTTCCCACATGGTCGGAGCAGAAACAATTCGGCACATGGCAACGAGACCGCGCACCCGGGCAAGCACCCACTACGAAGTCCCAAGCGCTCGTCGCCGCTTGGCGGCGGTTTCAGATCGCGCCGTTTGACGTGACCGTGACGGTGGCAGACGTGCTGCGTATCAAGCGCCAGCGCATCGATGTGTCGCCCCAGATCCGGCTCTCCGCTACCGAGTCTGCCGACCACTCCCTCTATTCCGCTCGCCACGCTATTCACGCTACCGAGGCTGAGCTTGCGACAGAAGTAGCCTTTAGCGCAGCGACCGCTCGCGCTCATCCGCACGCATTCACATCCGCTTGGAGCGCATCGGTGGACGTTCGGTTAATCAACGTGCCGACCGAGCCGAATCAGGTGCGTTTGGCCGTCCGCGTCATCAACGAGACGGTAGCGCCGGGGCGGGCGCAAGTCGATTTTGTCGATCCCAATCTGTACGGCGTCCGGATATCCGTGGCGGTTCCCGGCACCGTGCATAGGCCCACCGTCTTTCAGGAACTTCCCGCCAGTTTCAGATACGACCGCATGATGCCAGGCGTCGGAATCAATGCCCACGTTGAATCGAATGACAAGGATTCCGTTGTACATCTGATCGCGGAAAGTGTACCGGTCACGGAAACTCCCCGGCTTGAGGCACGCGAATTCGGCGATGCCGACCCGACGTTCGCTGATCTCATGATCGATCCACTTCCCGTGCTCGATGCACTGGCGCGTCACATGGATACGTACGACCGCGAGCAGTGGGCCGCAAAAATCGCGACCCTCTCCGGTCTCGAACGCGCCGAAGGTGATCAATCCAGACAGGAGTTCCGAGGCGAGATCGCGCGCTACAGACGCGGCGTCACGTTGCTAAGGAATGGCACCTACCCCGATGTGCTCCGCGCATTCTGCCTGATGAATGAGTCCATGCGCACGGCGAACAAGGCCCATCAGCGCTGGCGTCTCTTTCAGATTGCGTTCATCGTTTCGCTGCTGCCGGAGCTGGCTTCGCGGGAGTATCCCGCGCTGAAGCGGGAAGACGATGGTCGGGTTGATCTCCTGTGGTTTGCGGCGGGCGGCGGCAAGACCGAAGCCTTCATGGGCATTATTCTCTGGCAGTCGTTCTTTGATCGCCTACGCGGGAAACGCTTCGGCAACACCGCATTTGTTCGGTTTCCGCTCCGCCTGCTGACCTTCCAGCAATTACAGCGACTGGGGCGGACACTGGCATGCGCGGACGTGGTAAGGAAGAACGCCGGGCTCAAAGGTGCGCGCTTCAGTATCGGATATCTTGTCGGCGGAACCGTGACGCCGAACAGGATCGATGACGATATGCACAAGCGCTTTAGCCGTCAGGGCGTTGACCCCAAGTACAAACGAATCTTTGCCTGCCCACTCTGCGGCGGGCCGGTCACTATCGCCTATAACGAACCGCTGAAGCTCATTGAGCATCACTGCGCCTCCGCAAACTGCTCTGCCTCCGCCGAACGGTTGCCCGTCTATGTCACCGACCAAGACATTTATCGCTATCTTCCGACGGTCATCGTCTCTACGGTCGATAAGCTGGCGCTCCTTGGTCAGAACCAGCGCTTTTCAAACCTGTTTGGGCGGGTGGACCTGATCTGTGGCAAGCATGGTGCCAGCTTCGGGAAGACCAACGAACTGTGCGAAGCCGCGGCCGCCTTCAGCCGCGGGGAGCGTCCGAAAATGTGTGCGGGGACGGGCGTCTTCTACCCGCCGTTTCACGATCCGGCGCCCGCCATACTCGTGCAAGACGAGTTGCACCTGCTCAATGAGGAGCTTGGCACGTTTGATGCCCACTATGAAACCGGCGTCATTGCCCTTTTCAAGAGCTTGAACGCTGCTCCCTGGAAGGTGATTGGTGCGACCGCAACGATACAGGATTTCAACCGCCAAGCCTGGGAACTCTACTTGCGAGGGTCACGTCAGTTCCCGGCGCATGGGCCCGCTTCTGACGATTCGTTCTACTACCACCCCAACCCAGAGCGCTGTGGGCGCATTTTCGTCGGGCTGCTCGGTGTAGGGCGAAAGCACACGCCTGCCGTTACCAAGGCCCTGTCTATCTTCTACCAAGAAGTGCAAAAGGCACGTGAACTGATCGTTCGTGATCCCGCCGCAGCGGCGAGAATCTACGGCACCGCTGGACTCACAAAGCAGGAGACCGACCACCTCCTGTTTCTGTACGAACTCGCGCTCACGTATGTGCTCACCCGAAAAGGCTCTGACCAAGTGGCCGAAGCGATCGAATCGAGGGTCCGGCGGGAACTGCAAGACACCTGCCCGCAGCACGGCGAGTTACTCCTCGAAATGTTCAACGGCGGAGTGGATGTCTCGCACATGATCACGGCGATGGATGAGCTCAAGGCAATGACGAGCGACGGCGATCCTAGTACCCGTATCCGGGGTGTGGTTACGACGAATATCATCGGCCACGGCGTCGATGTGGACCGTTTTAACGTGATCGTGTTCGCCGGCTTTACCCGCCTCGTTGCCGAATACATTCAGGCGTCGGCTCGCGTTGGACGACGTTTTCCGGGGATCTCGATTTTTGTGCCCACCCCCCAAAGTGAGCGGGATCGAAGCATCTTCGGTCGCTTTGCCAAGTTCCACCAATACCTCGACCGTCTCGTCGATCCAGCCGCCGTCACGCGCTGGCCGCTTCCCGCCATGCGCCGCACTATGCCAGGACTGTTGTGCGGTTACCTGATGGGTGTTGCCGCCGCCTCACTCGGAAAGCCCCTGTCCACCGTGGAGGCTGTACGCGACTCCCAGGGCGATGCGAATGGTGAAGCACTGACTCAGGATGCCGTCGTGAAGTGGATGCTGGGTGCGTATGGCTGTGAATTCGCGCCTTCGGCTCAATACCGCGAACAGCTGGAGCGCGCGGTCAAGAATGCGTATAGCTCCGTCGTCAACGTGCCTCCTCAGCGCGGGAGGTTCAAGCCGCTCAACATGCACTTGGAGGCAATGAATAGTCTGCGCGATGTCGATGAGCCCGCGTTCATTCGGATTGCTAACTCAGACGAAGCCAAAGCACTCAAGAGGTTGATCGATGGCTAGCCACTCGACCCCACCGGAGCAACACCACGACGGCGAGCAGAGTTCGGAACGCTCACTCAAGATGCAGCGCGGGGTGTCGCAACTCCTTTTTAACTACCTGCCTTACCGGACGGTCGATTGGGAGGATGGTCTCGCGATCGTGCAGCTCGGCAACGTGCGGCTTTCGAGTGTGTGGGAAGAAGATCGAAAGACCACACTACTCAAGGAGATCGGAGAGGCCTTCCATCGCTGGCAGGCGCGCGGCGGGCGTGTCGATCCCGCGTTCCCTCCGGTCCACGAGAGTGAACGATTCACGGTGGGTGCCCCCGCCGAAATCGATGCGTCGGTCATGCCAGCCGCGCTGATTTGTCAGCGCTGCGGCCAAATTCTTTTTCAAAAGAAATACGGTGGACCCGGTGCCGTTCGCTGTACCAACTCCGAGTGCCAAAGCCCGCGTGTCCACCAAATGCCCTTCGTGTTCGTGCACGGTTGCGGTGAACTCGTGCCCATCACCGAGTGGATTCCCGCGACCAAACAGAACCCTGACGGCGGGCCACTGGCGCCGACAAGCCACCCGATTCGGTGCTCCCAGTGCCATAGCGGCGATCACCTCTTCATTCCCGGACGTTCTGAACGTGTGAAGGACATGAAAGTCCTCTGCCGCAAGTGCAACATTCTCGTCCTGGACCGATTTACATGCCGTTGCCATCGTTGCTTGAAGCGCTTCAACAAGGAACCCCCGGAGGCGGCGCACGGGCGAACGGGGACCATCGTAGCGGCGCTTGCGATGCGCCTTGCACGCTATAGCGCAAGCGACACCTACTATCCACAGACGTTGTCTATTCTCCGCCTCGACCGCCCGCAGCTTAGAACCGCGGACGATCAACTCTCATCGACGCTGTTCAAAATGCTTCCGCCCTCACGCCGTCCCGATGCGAATGTTTCGGCGGCGGACGGCATCAAGGCCCTGACCGATCGGCTCAAGGCAGCCGAGGCCCTGGGGGACCGCGACGAACAGCAACGGTTGCAGAAGCGGATCGTCGATATCGCTATGGGCAAGGTCTCCGCCCCTTCGCCGTCCGAGCAGGGACTATTGCAAAACGTCTCGCCCGACACCGAAAAGGCCATCAAAGAGAGTCTTGCGTTTCGCGGCACGGTGACCACGGTGCCCGTCGAAGAAAAGGTCCAAACGCTCGTTCCCGAAATCCAGCGACTGAAAACGGCGTTGGGATTGGACGAAGTCCTGTACGTTGACGACCTGCCAGTGATCACCGCAACCTACGGATACACGCGGCGTCACTTCGAACCGACCTACGAGGAACTCAACGCTAGAAACCTCCCTGTCGAAATACGCTCCTTCCCGGCCGTTCAGAAATTCGCAGCGCAGGCCTTGGGCCGTACGGATCTCGTCGGCACGATTCCGATTCTCGCCCGCGAAGGCGAGCATGAAGGCATATTTCTCTCGCTTCGTCCCGACCTCGTCATTCGTTGGCTCGAGGCGAATGGCATTGCGCTTCCCAATCCTGAACTTCCGGGCATCGCCCGCATCATCGCTGCGCTCGAGCCGGTAGAACATGACCGCTTCCTGGATGACATCTGGGCCCTGCCGATCCGGCGACTCGTCTACGGACTCATTCATAGCCTCTCGCATGCGGCGATGCGCGCCATCACCCGTTACGCCGGCATAGACCGCACGTCCGTGGCCGAATACATTTTCCTGCCGCTGCTGGGTTTCGTCGTGTACGACAACTCCAGCAGTTTCAAGCTCGGGGGGATCGCGACGCTCGTTCGGGACCATCTTGCCGCATTCCTGCAGAACATCTCCAACGAAGCCGTGGAATGTCTCTATGACCCCGACTGCACTGATCACAGCGGCGCGTGCCATGGTTGCCTTCATTCCCCCGAGATTTCTTGCCGTACTTTCAATCACGGTCTTTCAAGAGCCTTCCTCTCGGGCGGCCACACACCATGGGCTGACGCGTCGATTGACACCCGAACGGTGGGGTTCTGGGAAGTCGTAGGGCGCACCGCATGAAGGATTACGTACAAGCGGTGAGGAACTACCCCTGGCTTTTCGATGCG
>JADGQR010000215.1 GCA_017881685.1 Gemmatimonadaceae bacterium | reverse complement strand
GCTCGCCTTCTGGTCCGCTGTACAGTTGTTGAAGTCTCCGCGAGTGCTGATCGCGCGCACTCCGCCGTTGTAATAGGCGAGGTAGAGAATTCCGCTCTGCTCGTCCGCAGAAAAATTGTGGACGCCCGCTCCCGGTACGTTGAAAAACGCGACTTCTTTCGGGCTGCTCAGGCTGCTGACATCGATCACGTGTACGTCACCGACTGACGACGAGCCGATCGTTCCCGGGCCTTCCTCACCGACGAATGCGTATTTCGTCGAATGCGTCACAGCGTCGTGGAACCACACGATGTTGTGCGCTTTTCCGCCGACGGTCTTGACAGTGCTCATCTGCACCGGGTTGGCCGGCGACCCACCCTTCCCGCCACTGCCGATGTCGAAGATTGCGAGTCCGTCGTTCCACAGAGCCGCCATCATGATTCCATCGCGCACATAGACGTCATGCACGAACGGCGTGCCCATCACCCCGGAGAATACCTGCGTTGGAGCCGACGGCGTCGAGAGGTCGACAATCACGAGCCTGGCCGGCGACCCTGCGCGAGGATCGATTGACAGGAAACCATAGAGCTTTCCGTTAACCGGCTGGATTTCCGCTGTGTGTACCCCCGGGTCGGTGTCTGCGTTCTGGAATCGTGCGATCTGCACAGGCTTCGCAGGATTCTGAAGGTCGAAGATGACTATCGACCCGGGAGAAACCTCGGTCGCGACGACCATGTACTTGCCGTCAGCGGTCACCTGCACGTCGCCAAGCGTCGTCGCATCCGAAACGATGACGGAATCCACGAGCACCGGCGACGCAGACGCGAGACTCCAGATCTTGATTGCGTTGCCGCGCGAAGAGATCGATCCGGCCGAGCGTGTTCCCCACGTTGTCGTGTACGCGTAGCCGCCGTTAACCCAGAGCTCGGCCGTGTACCTGTCGGCAACGCTGCCGTTGCCCAGGACGTTCAACGTAAATGGCGTGTCGGGCAGAAGAGGATTGTTGGGATCAGTCGAGTCGGGGCCACCGCAAGACATCACGCTGACCGTCGCGATCAGGCACAACGCTTTCGATGCAAACCATCGATGTGTCATTGACCCATGTC
Organism: Gemmatimonadaceae bacterium; assembly: GCA_017881685.1. Taxonomy (GTDB): domain Bacteria; phylum Gemmatimonadota; class Gemmatimonadetes; order Gemmatimonadales; family Gemmatimonadaceae; genus UBA4720. Next base: position 33,298 of record JADGQR010000215.1, on the reverse strand, counting down.
CATGCCTTCCATGTTTCCCATTTTCATCGATGCCTTCGGCAGAGCCGCGCCGTATCGTCCCATTCGATTGTGCATCATGCCGAATCCGAATCTCAAACCTGCAGAAATCGACCACATCACATCGGACCCGTAGAAGCTCGCCGGATTGAAGACAGCAAATCGATCGATTGACGTTGCGTGCGCTCGTCCAACTTCGATGAAGGGCGCGAATTGGGCCGTCGCAACGGTAAACGACCGGCTGGCGTTGACAGTCGCGATTGTCCATCGCGTTCGCCCAAGGATGCTGAGATCGGAAGCAGGCCGCGGCGTTCGAAACTCATTGCTCAATCGCTCCTCTTCGGCACGATCTGTCTGCTCGATTCTCGCCGCCAGCACCACGCCGTTCCTGCTCACACTGCCCTCGGCGAGCATGCTCCGATACGCGAATGCATCCCGCCCGGATTCAACTTCCTGAGTGTGAGCATACTCGGCCAGACCGTACAAGGCTTCCGATTGATAGCGGGCCGAGGCGCTCCACTTCTTTTGATCGAGCCCACCGCCGACAGCGATCTCCGGCGAGATGACGTTGGCATAGCTCGCCTGAAACTCGGCGGCATCCCCAATGCGAGCGGTAGCCCGGCCCGACCACGAATCGAACAGACGACTCGAATTCGGGAAATCTGACGGACCTTCGGGCTCATCTCCGTTGAATCGTGACAGCTCGATCGCCAGCGATCCATAACTCGCGGCAACGACGCCGATTGCACGCTCGGGAATCTGCGCGAGATGATGGTTGACGGGATACTTCACGAACGGTCGCATCATCGGATCGTCGGTCCCGAACGGCGCGAACCCCTTTCCTGCCGTAGCTGACACCTGGGCGTCCGAGCCGAATGGTCTCTTCCACGTCGCGACGATTTCGTGGAGATAAGTGTGCGGATGCCGCCGGTCGATGTATCCCTCGCCGGACATTCCTGCATTGAGCTCGCCGCGTTTCAGCGTCAGGCCTTCGAGATTGATCGTCGCGGACATGTCGAGACCGTAGCGCGGAAACGTCGCTCCCCCCATCAGCATGGGCTGACTGAGATATCCCTCGGTCAGCGTCCGATCATGAATCGCCGGCGACGCGCGCGTGACGAGCAGGATTCCGCTCGCTCCCCAGAACACGCCTGGCGCCGAGTCGGCCTTTGCTTTCGAGCTGCTCATCACCATGTCCTGGGCATCTGCCAGGGATCCGAAGGCAGGCGACGCGCCAAGCGTCAGTACTGCGAACAACGTTACCCGTTTCATGTTCTCGATTTCTTTCGCCTAGAGCGCTCGCGACGGGGGACGCGGGACGCTCAGCTCTTCCAATGGTGATGGCGTTTCCGGCGTGAAGTCCTCACCGGGGTTGATGAACCGGTCGCGCTCCACGCCGTACTGCTTGTCGTAGAGCTGCCGGTAGCGTCCGTTGAGGGCAATTAACTGGCCGTGAGTTCCTCGCTCGACTATCTCACCACCTTCGAGAACCAGGATCTGATCTGCGCTCTCGATCGTCGACAAGCGGTGCGCGATCACAAAAGTCGTGCGGCCGTGGCGCAGCGACTGAAGTCCGTCGCGAATCATCGCCTCACTCTCGCTGTCGAGACTCGAGGTGGCTTCGTCGAGAATCAGAATTCGCGGATCAGCGAGAATTGCACGCGCGATCGCAACGCGCTGGCGTTGACCACCAGACAACTTCACGCCTCGCTCGCCGACGATTGTGTCGTATCCCTGCGGGAAGCCGTTGATGAACTCGTCACAGTGGGCGATCCGGCTGACCTCACTAATTTCTTCGTCGGTCGCGTTCGGTCGCGCAAAAGCAATGTTTTCCCTGACGCTTCCGTCAAAGAGGAAGTTGTCCTGTAGCACCACACCGAGCTGCGACCGGTAGTCGCGCAGCCGGACATCTACGAGCGCCTGATCGTCGATCCTGATCTCACCCGAATCGGGGCGATTGAAAGCCATTACGAGCCCGATCATCGTGCTCTTGCCCGAGCCGCTCGATCCGACGAGCGCCGTCGTCGATCCCGCATTCGCGATGAACGAAACGTTCTTGAGAACAGGAATGCCCTGCACGTAGGAGAAGCTGACATCGCGGAACTCTACGCGCCCGGAAATCTCTTCCATCTTCGCGCGGTCCTCATCCTGTTCGTCTTCCGTTGCCATGTCGCGGATTTCGCGAATGCGATCGAGTCCCGCGAAGGCTTCGCTGATCTGCGTGCCGACGGATGCAATCTGAATCAACGGCGCGGCAACGAGCCCGACGAAGAAGATGTACATGACGAGTCCGCCGAGCGTCATGGTGCCATTGATGATCGACCTTCCGCCGACGACGATCATGAGGACACCAATCGTGCCGACAATCACAGTTGCGCCTGCGCCGACGAGCGAAGTTCCCGTGATGGACTTGCGGACGTTGTCGAACAGCCGCTGAACGCCTTCGCCGAAGAGTTTCTCCTCGCGCTTTTCCGCGACGTAAACCTTGAGAATCCGCACGCCTCCAATCGACTCCGCGAGACGTCCGGTAACTTCGGCATTGATGACGCTGCGCTCTCTGAAGAGAGGACGAAGTCTCGAGAACGCGACTGCCATCAGCCCGCCAAACGACAACAGAACGACGAGCATGATCGTCGTCAGACGCCAGTTGAGCGCAAACAGAACGCCAATACCGATGAGCGCAGTAAGCAGTCCGCCGACGAGCTGAATCAGTCCAGTACCGACGAGATTTCTGACACCCTCGGCGTCGGTCATGATACGCGAGATCAGAATACCGGTCTTTGTCGAATCGAAGTATGAAACAGGCAGATGCAACACGTGCTTCTGCACGCTCATGCGCATGTCGGTGATAGCCTGCTGAGCCGCGATGCTCACCACCTGCGAAAGTGCGTAGGTTGTCGCGGCCTGGATAATGACCGCGACTGCGGCGGCGAGAGCGATCGGAATGAGAAGATCGCCACGGTGCTTCGCGAGCACGTTGTCGATCAGCCACTTCGAGCTTCCGGGCAGAACAAGCCCCGACAGCCGGTTGATGAGCATCAACACGAGACCGGCGGTCAAAGACCGCCGATGACGCCAGACTAGCTCTCGCGCCTCAGCCCAGGCGCGCTGGTAATTGATGCCTTTCTTCTTCGGTTTATCGGTCAAGTTCGTCGCTCGGACGTGCGCGTGTCCGCGTATGAGTAATTTTCTCTTCTCGGCCCGACTTAACGATAACCGCAGGAGCAAAGGTGCGTCACGTCTCTCTAATAGTAGCGCTGGCTTGTACATCACTGCTTGCCAGTCCTTCCCCGGCTCAGCAGCTGAGTCCGGCTGAACAGAAGATGCGAGGCTACGTAAAGGATCATCTCGCAGAGGAGACTGCTTTTCTCGCGAAGGTTGTCGATATAAACTCGGGGACGCTGAATCAGTCGGGAGTTCGAGCAGCCGGGGATGCATTCGCGAAGGAGCTTCAGCCACTCGGCTTCGAGACTCGATGGGTCTCGTTACCTCCGGAGCTGAAGCGTGCCGGACATCTCTTCGCGGAGCACATTCCGAAGAAAGGCAAACCGGCAGTCAAGACAGTTCTGCTGCTCGGTCACCTCGATACGGTTTTCGAGGGTGAGGGCCAGAAGTGGACAATTATCGACGACTCGACCGCGAAAGGCGCAGGCTCGGGCGACATGAAAGGCGGCGATGTCGCATTCCTCTGGGCTCTGAAAGCAATGAAGGCCGCAGCAACGCTTGACGACACTCACATCATCGTAGTTCTCACCGGCGATGAGGAGGCGCCCGGCAAGCCGGATAGCATTTCGCGCCACGATCTTGTCGAAGCTGCAAAACGAAGCGATGCACTTCTCGCGTTCGAAGGCGACGCCGGCAAGGCAACCATCGCTCGCCGCGGATTCAGCGCATGGCAGGTCACGGTGAAAGCACGGCAGTCACACTCGGCTGGAGTGTTCTCGAAGGGATCCGGATTCGGCGCGATCTACGAAGTGTCGCGAATTCTGAACGGATTCCGCGAGTCATTGAGCAACGAGAAATATCTCACATTGAATCCGGGCGCGGTCGTCGGTGGGACGAATGTCTCTTTCGACAGCCTCGAGACATCGGGTACGGCGGCGGGCAAGCTGAACATCATCGCCCCCGTTGCAATCGTTCAGGGCGATCTGCGTTTCATGACACCGGGGCAGCTCGACAGCGCACGCTCAATCATGCGGGCCATAGTTTCCAGGAGCCTGCCGGGAACTTCAGCAACGATCAGCTTTACCGATGGAAACCCGGCAATGCCGCCAACGAACGGCAACTACGCATTGATGGCGACGCTCGACAGCGTCACACGTGCGCTCGGACAAGGACCTACCGAAGCGCTCGATCCCGGACTGCGCGGCGGTGGCGACATCTCGTTCATCGCGCAATATGCGGACGGAATTGACGGACTGGGTCTCGTCGGAAACAGGGCACACACGCCCGACGAGACAGTCAATCTCAAGTCGCTTCCGATTGCTACCGAGCGTGCCGCGGTCTACATCAACAGGGTCGCGCACGAGCGAAAGAAGAAATAGAAAGACGATTCAGGAATTCGCGGTGATGTAGGAAGCGTCGCCGCGAAATGCGGCGGTGAGCAGCTCGCGTATCGCATCCTTTGTTATCAAGCGCGGATTGGGGTACTCGCGCTCCACCGCGAGCTGAGAAGCAAGATCGAGATCTGATCCTTTCATGCCGATCTGTTCGAGGCTGAGCGGAGCTCCAATTCTCCTGGCCAGATGTAGTAGCGCAGCCGGCGCGTCACCTCCGCCCAGCGCGTACGCTGCGATCCCCATCGCGTCCCGCGCGGCTGGCCTGTTGAACGCCGCCGTGTAAGGAAGAAGAACGGCGTGCGTCTCGGCGTGCGGCAGATCGAAAGCTCCGCCCAACGCGTGACAAAGCTTGTGATGCAGCGCCATCTGAACGGTGCCGAGTGCCGTTCCTGCAAGCCACGCTCCTTTGAGCGCTGAAGATCGAGCTTCGATTGACTTCGGATCCGCGGCGATTTCCGGCAGTGCCTTCGACAGCAGCTTTATTCCCTGCTCTGCCGCCAGCGATGACATTGGATTCGCATCGACCGCGTATAACGCTTCGACACAATGCGCCATCGCGTTGAGGCCGCTCGACGCGGAGACACCAGGCGGCAGGTCAACCGTGAGCCCGGGGTCATAAATAACGACCCGGGGCTGAACTTTCGCATCGCGGCCAGTTTGCTTGCGCGCGTTTGACGTCATTCCCCAGATCGGAGTCATCTCCGATCCTCCGTATGTTGTCGGCACGGCAATGATCGGAAGGTCAGTCGTCAACGCGACGGCCTTTGCGACACCAATCGACGAGCTTCCACCGAGAGAGATGAGACAGTCGGCGAGAGAGACAGCCGCGGCGTTTCGCGCCGCGATGGCGGTCTGCTCGGGAACATGGACGATCGCGCCATCGAAAACGGCGGCCACCCTGTCGCCGAGGATGGCCGAAGCTCTAATGGCGAGCGGCGCGCGACCAGGAGTCGAGACGAGCATCGGTCGCTTTCGGCCGAGGCGCTCCAGTTCCTGCGAGAGCTGAGCAAAGGTGCCGGTACCAAAAACAACTCGCGAAGCAACCGAGTCGTAGATGAAGCTCATCACTTCCCCGTCGCGCTAACTACTCCCTGCATCAGCCGCTTGACCTCGGCGATCTCATCGTCGTTCACGAGATGACCCATTCCCGGATACAGCCGCATCGTGACGCTTGCATGCATGCGCTCGAGAACCTTCGCCGTTTCCTCGACTCGTTTTGCAGGGATGTGTGAGTCGACGTCGCTGCAGCCGAGGAAGACCGGCGTTCCGTCGAAAGAGCCGGGGTAGTCGCGAGGCGTGTCGTCAGGACCGATCAGGCCGCCGCTCAATCCGGCGATCCCGCCGAATCTTCGAGCGTGACGTGCCGCATATTCGAGAGACAGACAGGCGCCCTGTGAAAATCCGAGAAGCATGATGCGCGTCGCATCGATTCCCGCGGATTGAATCGATCCAACTATTTCATCGATGAGCTCAATTCCTGACGTGATGCCCGGCTCATTGCTCGGAATCGGAGCGAGAAAAGAGTTGGGATACCAGGTGTTGCCGCTCGCTTCCGGCGCGAGATACACAAAGCCGGGCGTGTCGATCGCATCGACGAGCGCAAGGATGCTCTCGGCAGTTCCACCTCTGCCGTGAATCATCACCATTGCGGCGTCGGCGGATTCGAGTGGAGAGCCGGCGGTGTAAACAGGCCGGGCTTGATGTGGCCCTGAAACGTTCATTGGATTTTTTTCGAGTATCAGCGGTTCTCAGGTTCCGGTCACCTCCGCAGCCGACGCCTGGAGGATCGTCGCCAGGTCCTTTGGAATCGAAACGACGGCGCCGCTTTTGAGGCGCAGCGTCGACGGAAGGCCGGCTGGTGACTTTCCATAAAGCTTGGCGTAGAACACGGCCGCCGCTAGATAAGAACCCTCGATCGTCGGATGAAGCCCGTCGGGCGAATAGAGATGAACCGACGGATCGCGCTTCCAGACCGCCAACCAGGCGGAGCCCACAGGAAACAGCGTCCCGCTGACGTCGCCAGCCGCGAGTGTATACGACGTGATGACGTTCTGAAAATCGAACTGACGATCTGATTGCGGCCACACCATATACAGGCCGGGCTGCGCGTTCACCTTGCGAATTTCAGCCGCGAAGGCCGTTGTCCATTGACGAAGATTCACGCGGCTCTCCGGAAGTGCGGACGAGCCCTGCTGAAGAATTACCATCTCCCAACCGCCACCTCTGATCGCCTTGAGCGCCGACCCTTCGGCCCAGTGGTCCTCAAGCGCAAAGTCAGGAAATGCGACAGTCGCGACTGCAAGCCTGGCCCCTCCCGCGGAATCAGCGAGAGCCTGCAGGATACCGGGAAGATCGTTTGTATAGGTGAGGCTGTTCCCGATGAAGAGAACCGGACGTCCAAGCTCGGGGTGCGCGACGGGAACAATGCCTGGTCCCAGCGCGATGCTTGTATCAAATGAGCATGCGCCGCTTATCGCTGTGACAAGGAACGTAACGAGGGCGCCGATTCCGAATCTTTGCATTGCATAATGTCGGCGCCACGTCATAGACCCGCCAACCACATGTGACGACCCGTTAGCCGGCTGTCACGAGCCGTTGATTATTCGGTGCTGGCGAAGTCGCCTGATGAAGGCGACGGAACGCTCGCAACGCTGACGTCGATCGGCAGCTTCACGCCGTTATGAGTCTGGACGACGTCGAGAATTCCCTGCCACACCTGGGCGAATTCATGACCGACTTCGTGCGGTTCCTTGTCTTCCGAGAATCCGCGGCCGCTGGCGATCCAGAACGGAGGCTGTTCGAGGCGCCCGGCATTCACGAACACGCTGGCGACATCGTGGTAGATCGTCTTCGCGTTGAAATCGTGAGTGTAATATCCCGGACGATAGCGCCCGTCTTCGAGAACGCGCTGCGTCCACGCCTTGTAGTAGTCGCGCATCGCATCGGGAATTCGATCCATTCGCTCGATGTCGAGGAATATCACGGTGTTGTCCGCAAAGCCTTCGCCCGAAGCTCTCGCAATTGCATCATTGGCGTCCTTCGTTCCACGCGCTGCGCTTACGAGGTGCGTCGAGCACGACTGTCCCGGCTCCGCACGCGCATACATGGTGACTTTCACGGGAACCTTCTTCCTCACGTAGTGGACGACGCGGCGACCATTCACTCGCTTGACCTGCTTCACTTGACGTGAGACGTAGCGCGTCACGACGATCTTCTGTCGTGGCGTTCCGCTCCAGACCTGCTGGCCAACGTAGATCACGGCCAGGCCCCAACCCATGTCGGTGAGCGTCCGGCGCTTTCCTGCCCACGTGTCACCCTTGTGGCAAGGCGCGGAAGGCAGGTAGTAGCCGACCCACTCGTACGGAGCCCCGTCCTGCTTCCAGGCGAGCATTGCATCGTCGCCGGGATATGCATACGTGTCGAATCCGAGGTGCTTGCCGGCGCGAACATTTCCTGTGATGCTGGCCGAAGCGCTCGCAACTGCCTGGCCAATCTCGTCAACCGGATTGGGGAGTGATCGCCGAGAATCGTAGGTCATGATCATCGGCAGCAACAGGAGAAAAAGAAACGCCGTTTTCAGCTTCGACATCCGGCCTCGCTCGCTGTGGGGGAGAAACGAGCCACGACTCCGGAAACAGGAGTGTGCGCGCGACCTGTTCCGTACCTTCCAAAGCTTAAATTGTTCCTGGATTTCAGTCAGTTCAGGGTGTGCTTCTTGCCCCTGCCTCGTAGTTCACGACACAGCGGAGATCGACGCATGCGTAGAGGTTGTCGGCTGAAGTTCGCGTTGGCGATCGGGTCTCTGGCCGTTTCGGCCTGTACGAGTGGACATGATTCCCCCAGTACCGAAACGGCATTGTCGAAGGCTGCAAGCGCAAGCTCGCCAGGTTGTCCGGGTGACAATGCCGGACTTACGCTGCCGAAGGGGTTCTGCGCGTCCGTTTTTGCTGACAGCCTGATTCATGCGCGTGGTGTCGTCGTCGCTTCGAATGGTGACGTATATGTCGCTCTCGAAGGAACCAACAATTCGCGCGAAAACGCGCCGACGCTACCTCATGTGTCATTTGCCGCCCTGCGTGACAGCAACAACGACGGACGTGCCGACATCGTCAAGCGCATAGGAAAGACTGGCAACACCGGAATCGGCATCTTCAACGGATACCTCTATGTGGACGAGGGGCACGAGATAGTTCGTTATGCTCGTCCAGATTCACAGCTTGTGCCTGGTCCGCGCGAAGTAGTACTGAGCGGCATTCCTCTTTATCAGCATCTTGCGCACAATTTCGCGTTCGGACCTGACAGCTCTCTCTACGTGAACATGGGCGCGGAGAGCAACAGCTGTCAGGTAACCGACAGAGAGCGGGGATCTCCTGGCAAGGATCCGTGTGACGAGCTGTCGAAGTCAGCGGGAATATGGCGCTATCGGGCAGACAGGCTGAATCAGAGTTTTTCTCCATCCGCCCGCTTTGCGACTGGACTTCGGAATGAGATGGGTCTCGCGCTTTCCGCCGACGGAAAACTCTACGGTACGCAACATGGACGCGACCAGCTCCACGATAGCTGGCCTGCAACATTTCCGAACGCTGACTACGAAGCCGAGAATCCCGGAGAGGAGCTGATGCAGATCAATGAAGGCGACGACTTCGGCTGGCCGTACTGCTATTACGCCATGGACCAGAGGAAGCTTGTCGACGCTCCCGAGTATGGCGGTGACGGCATCAAGAGCTCACGCTGCACGAACAAGAAATGGCCGCTCGTTGTTTTTCCAGGGCATTGGGCACCGATGTCTCTGGTGTTCTACACCGGCAGCATGTTTCCCGAGAGATACCGACACGGTGCGTTCATCGCTTTTCACGGGTCGTGGAAGCGCCCGGTCCAACCGCAGGCCGGATACCGAGTCGTATTTCAGCCGCTGGTTAACGGGGCAGCAAGTGGCTCATACGAAACGTTCGCCTTCGGCTTTGCCGGACCTCGGAACGCAGAGATTCAATCTGATACGGCAAAACACCGCCCCGTCGGACTGGCGATGGGACCGGACGGTTCCCTCTTCGTCACCGACGATGCGGGTGGCCGGATTTACAAAATCACTTATCACCCGCCCAGATAGCCGTCGGGCAAGGATCAGCAATGGCAAACACTCCGGATCCCTTGACCGAGCGAGTCGAGCAAAGTCCTACCTAAGCGGCGGCCTAGCCTCGCCCTTGCCCTCGCGATCCACAACCGCGAGGGTGCACCGCGAAACACAGACCAGCCGGTGTGATTCGTCTTCGATGCGAATCTCCCACACCTGAGTGCGCCGGCCACGGTGAAGTGGCGTTGCCGTGGCCGTCACCAGTCCGTCGGTTTTTCCGCGGAGATGATTTGCGTTCAGCTCCAGGCCGACGACGGCCTGCTTGTTCCTGTCGATGTTCAGGGCAGCCCCGATCGAAGCGACCGTCTCCGCCAGTGCAGCCGAGGCACCACCGTGAAGAAGCCCAAACGGCTGCCGGGTTCTGTCGTCCACCGGCATCGTGGCGACGACCTTGTCCGGCGTCAGGAGCGTGAACTCGATGCCGATTGCCGCGGCCATTCCGCGCTCGAGCCGTGCACGGACATCTTCCGGAACGATTTTGTTCGAGTCGGTCATTTATTGAGAGAGGAATGGACACCTGTAATTAGCGGGCCTGCTTGCGGACTCCAGCCTCCTTCAAGAAACGCGCGCTACTACCGCCAGCGCAATTCCCACTCGCAAAAAGCATCCCCTTCGTTCACGCACCGCACGTGAGAGGTTTCCGGCTCTTCTCCTCCCGCTTCGCGAAGAGCGCGACGCAATCCGCCGGTCTGCCGGCGGCAGAAAAGCGGATCGGCCTGGTCGAAGCCGACGAGGCGCGTGACGGCATATCCATCGTGCTCCTCGATGAGCTCCATGTCGCCGGGATGATAGTAAAGGCGAAAGAGCGAAACGCGCTGAGTGAGAAATTCCACCGGTGACGCTTTCCGAAGGATTCCGCTGTACAGTCGAACGCCAGTGAACTCGATGGAGTGTCCCCCTGCTCGCTCGACCCAGTCCGGATCGGAGTCGCGGATCTCGTCATCGACAGCGCGCCAGAGAGTAAGCAGAAGATCGAGCGGAATCTCTGCGGTTGGCGAGATGGTCTCGATCGTCGTTCTGTCGTCGGGCGCGATGCGATCCATAACCGCAGAGAGAACCGCCGGGCCTTTCTCAACCCGAACGAAATCCATCGTCGCGATCAGGGTCGATCCCTTCGCCTGCGCCATCTACGCCGTCGCTCCTTCGGTCTTCATTGCAGTCGCCGCACGCGATGACAGCTCGCGACGATCGGGCTTCCCCGATCCAAGGCGAGGAAGGTCATCAGTGATGAAGATGGTACGCGGAACCTTGTATCCTGCCAGGTGCTGTCGCGCAAATGCGATGATGTCATCGGAAGTGATGCTCTCGAATGAACTACGCAGAATCACGAACGCGCATCCTGTTTCTCCCCACAACGCATGTGGCGCACCGACAACAACGACCTCAGCTATTGCCGGATGAGAAGCGAGAGCTGACTCGACTTCGGCTGGATAAACGTTTTCGCCTCCTGATATGTACATCTCCTTCTTCCTGCCGCAAATCGCGTAGAGTCCTTTTTCGTCGCGCATCGCCAGGTCGCCCGTCCGCAGCCATCCGTCTTCCGCCAAAGCCTCGGCCGTTCGGGCGGAGTCGTGCAGATATCCGCCGAACATCTGCGGTCCTCGAAGCTGAAGCTCTCCGGGCTCATTCAGTTTTGCCGCGGTGCCGTCGTCGGCCATCAGACGCATTTCGAGAAACGGGACAGGTCGCCCGACCCTGCCCGGATTCTCTACCGACTCTTCGCTCGACATGGCAAAACAATTCGGACCGCATTCGGTTAGACCGTACCCTTCGCGCAGCGTATACCCCGCACCACGAACTTTTTCCATCAATGCAGGAGGACACGGCGCACCGCCCGAGATGAAGTAGCGCAAGTCGGGCAATGGACGTCCCCATGCACTGCTGCCGAGCATCATGATGAGCTGCGTTGGCACGGTGAGGGCGACGGTGCAGTGCTCTTCGGCAAGTGCATCGATAAAGTCCGCCGGATCGAACTGATCGAACAGCACAACAGTTCCCCCACGATGCCATAGCGGCGTCGCGAATACGTTCCAGCCTCCCGTGTGGAAGAAGGGCGTAGCGACAGGAGCAATATCAGTGTGACCGAGCTCCCAGGCAGTCGTGGTGGCAATCGCGTTGTAGAAGATCTGACGGTGCGGAATGATCACGCCTTTCGGCTGGCCGGTACTTCCCGACGTGTAGAGAATCAGAACAGCGTCGTTCGCGCGCGTTTCGACGTCACGGCCGCCGTTTGTCGCCCGGGCGAGGAGCGCAGGCGCATCCGAGTCCAGGTCGAGCCACGGAGGCATTTTATCGGCATCAATGGACGTCTCGAGCTTTTCCCGGAATCTCGCCTCGCCAACTATCAGCGACGACTGCGAATGCAGGAGAATCGCGCTCAGCTCCTGAGGTGCGAGCCGCCAATTCAGCGGAACCAGTGCAGCACCGACTCTGATGCAAGCGAAGAAAAGCTCTGCTACCTCGTGCCGGTTTCCAGCAGCGACCGCGACCCGCTGTCCTCGTCCAATTCCAGCGTCTCGCAGCACTGAAGCCCATCTGTCACATGCTGCGTCGAACGCCGAGTAAGTAAGACGCCTTCCTCGAGGTCTATCTACCAGCGCGATGCGGTCGGGGGCGATCGATCTCCACTGCCTGAGCGGATCGGCGTATCGTGGGAACTGTGGCCATGCAATTTCCTGCCGCGCGCTCACGTGTGCCGATGCTCCAGAAGAAAGCGCATGATCTCCCGCGTCGCATCCGGTCCGCGCTCGTCGGTGTAAGTCCCTTCCTTCGATCCTCCCGACCATGCGTGTCCCAGCTCATCGACCGACCATTCTTCAATCAGTGGAGGATTTCCAATGACGCGCCTCGTGAAGTGAAATCCCTGCGGCGTGGTTCCTGTGTGCTCGGCTCTTGCCTTCAGATCGCCCGGAAGGAACCCGGTCATCAGCTGGGCGACGATGTTGTCGGCGTTTGCAGGATTGACTGTCTTGTCGCTATTCCCTTGAAAGACGATGGTCGGTATCGGGCTGTTCGATCCAAAGCCTCGAATTACCGCTGCAGCGAGATCGACTGGGTCGCTCGCGCCGACGCCCATGCGCCTGATTGCTTCCGGGGTGCTCGTCGCGATTCCGTATGCGATCCCCGAATGGAGACCTGCGGCTGCAAACAATTCCGGATACGCATAGGAAACCGTGAGCGCCATCGCGGCTCCGGCTGACAGGCCGACGATGTACACGCGGCGCGAGTCGACCTTCATCTCCTTCAATACTTGCCGGGTTATTCCGGCGATGAGGGCGGGCTCACCCTGATCTCTTTTCTGATGAGCTGCATCGAACCAGTTCCAGCACTTCAGGCCATTCGCTGCTGCTGGTTGTTCCGGATACGCAACAAGCGCTCGTGACTCTTCTGCAACTTCGTTGAACCTCGTACCGCGCGCCGCATTATCAGGATCCTGAGTGCATCCGTGGAGAACGACGACGAGGGGCATCGCCTTTTTCCCGTCGTAGCTCGACGGGATGAAGAGCTTGTATCGACGCGCTCCGGCATCGGTCGGTATCTCCCTTGTAACGAACTGCCCCACACCTGCACTGTCAGACTCGGCCACGACGGGGGGCGCTGACTGATCAACCATTGGCTTCGTCCACCATGACGGTCGCTTCTCCATCGATGACCTTCTCGCCGTTCTGATTGGTGCAGACCGTGGAAAGCTTCACTCGCCGCCTGGGAAGAATCTCCGCGACTGTGATAGTCGCAGTTACGGTATCGCCAATCCGCACCGGCAGCGTGAATTTGAGCGTCTGCCCAAGATAGATAGAGCCGGGCCCGGGAAGTCTGTTCGCTATCGCAGCTGAGATGAGCCCGGCGCTGAGCATCCCGTGTACGATGCGTCCTCCAAAACGCGTCTTCGCCGCAGCGACTGCATCGATGTGAACCGGATTGAAGTCGCCTGTCACACCTGCGAACATGACAACATCGGCCTCGGTGATTGTCTTCGCGAACTCTGCGCTCCTGCCAACGACCAGCTCGTCGAACTTCATCTCAAAGCTCCATGATGAGACGCACATCCGGATCGATCGCCTTGTCCGGATCGCGTCGCGTGAGCCACGACACCAGGAAGAACATCAGGAATGACAACACGAGAGCGACAGCGGATGCAGTAACTCCCGATAGAAAAGTGAATGCCTTGAAATACGATGCCGTCTCGAGGGCCAGTGTGACGAACAGACCGGTTCCGATCGAAGCCATCGCTCCTTCGCGCGTAGCTCCATCCCAGTTGAGTCCGACAGCCAGCGCCGGCACAAGCGTCGAGGCGAAAAGTCCCCAACCGAAGATTCCAAGAAACGCGACCATCGTTCCGGAGTTCTGCGCGATCAGCGCCGCCGCAATCGCCATCAGCACGGTCACTGCCCTTCCCCATTTCAGCTCGTTCTTGAGCCGCTTGCCGAAGGCGATGGGCAGATCATGCATCACGACGGCTGCGCCGATATTGATGAACGAATTCGCCGCGCTCATGGTTGCCGCAGCGACACCTGAGAACACCAATGCAGCAAGCACGAGAGGCGTCACACTCAACAGCAGGCTTGGTGTCGCCTGGTCAGGCGCCGACAACGGTGCCATCGTCCCGTTGAGCACGAAAGCCTTCACTCCGACACCGACGCCGAAATAAAGCAGAAGAACCAGAATCAGTCCCAGCGTCTTGAGCAGCGGATACCATTTGAGCTGCATCGGATCCCGGAGCATGTAGTACTTGTGCACGCCCTGCGGCTGTCCGAGCGAGCCCATTCCAAACACGAAGAAGAACGAGAGCGCTGCGAGAGGCGTCATCTTCCCCCACGCGCCAAGAAACTTCGGATCGTGAGAGAGAATTGACGTCGATATGTTGCCAAGGCCGCCGCCGATCTTGAGAACGAAGACGAAGACGAGAACCGACGCGACCGCCATCAGCGTTCCCTGGAACACATCGTTGTAAATGCCCGCCAGAATTCCTCCGGCGACCGAGTACGCCAGCGTGATTCCCATTCCAATCCAGATGCCCCACCCGATTCCCACGCCGAAAATCGCGTTGATCACGACTCCCATTGCGAGCGCATTGGTCGCCATGTAGCCGATGATGCCAACGAGCATCGCGATGCCGGCAAGACCTTGAGACGCCGGAGAGTTGTACCGGGCGCCAATCGCGTCAGGCACAGTCATGAGCCCCCGCGCCTCACCCAGGAGTCTCATTCTCTTCGCGAGAACCCACGCGCCCATCACGTTCGTAACCGAAGCGGGAAGCACGATGTACATCGCGCCAAGTCCCACTGTGTAGATGAGTCCGGGACCGCCGATGAAAGCAAAACCCGACACTGACGTCGAGACCGACGCCACCGTCAAAGCGATGAGTCCTATTCCGTGACCAGCGACGAAGAAGTCCGCCGCAGTCTTTGTTCGGCGTGCCGCCCAGACGCTGATTCCGATAATTACTGCGAAGTACGCGAGCCCGACTCCAATGACGACTGGCTGTTTGACGTGCGGCAGCGAAGTCTGGAGCAGCGCGGCCGTCGCCTCGATGTTTGCGAGAATCACTCGTGATCGCCCTTCTCGCCTTCATCGCTGGCGGAAAGCCGCAACGCCGCAAGCTCACGCACGCGGTCGATATCCGATTGGCTCAATGTCTGTGTATCGAACGTGAGCGCGTAAGCAACGGGAAGAACGACTATTGGGAGCAAACCAATTCCGTAAATCACGATTGCTGCACGCGCCGGCAGGCCAAGCCACAGCGTGCTCTGAATGCTTTCGTTGGCTGGAAGCCCGAGCGCGAGACAGAAACCGGACGTCAGCACCACGAAGACGAATGCAAACGGGAACTTGAGCTTCCCGATTCCCGCGCTTCCGCGAGCCGCACCGAGCGCCATTATTCCGCCGAGCGCGGATGGAATCCCCACGGCAAGAAGCCACGGCGCCCATATTGGTGCGCCACCCGGCTTGAATGCCGCGGCATATCCTCCGGCAATTGCACACACCGCGAGCACCAGCGTTACACGCGCAGCCCTTCGGGTGAGATCGATTCGATGCGCTGTGCTGGCGCTCATGCGTTCTTCCTTTTATTTGGATGCCACTCGATCGCCATCGATCCCATCGCGAGACCGGCCCCTGAGCCGGTCATCAGAATCAAATCACCGTCATGAAGCTTGCCTGCTCTTACCGCATCGTCGAGAGCCATCGGAAGACACGCTGCGCCGGTGTATCCCCACTTTCCCATGATCGTGTGCGCTTTCTCAACGGGCTCGCCGAGTGTGTTCATGACATCACGGATCGTGGAGAGATTCACCTGCGTCCACAGCCACTGATCGACGTCGCTTGTCGTGCGCCCGATGCGTGACAACACAGATCTCGCGATTCGAGGCCACCCCACTTCGTTCACTTCCTTTGGATACTTCGTGACGAAGCGAAGCTTGTTGCGCTTTCCTTCCCGCAGGACTTCCTCGGTGATCGGCTCTGCCGTTCCGCCTGCGAACACACCCATGCCTGGTGCGAGCCTGCCATCCGCGTAAAGCTCTGACGCAAGAATCCCCGGGCCGGACGACCGCTCGAGGACGACAGCGCCCGCACCATCGGCGAAGATTGTCGAAGTCTTCTTGTCGCGCGGGTCGACGAATTTCGACATTGCGTATGCGCCAACAACAAGAATCCGATTGTAGCGCTCGTCGGCCCTGATGTATTTCCACGCGACGTCAAGCGCTGTGACGAAGCCGGCGCACGCGCTGTTGATGTCGAACGCGCCCGCTTTCCAGGCTCCAATACGCGCCTGTACGACAGGCGCGGTCGCCGGCGATATGTATTCTGGTGTGTCGGTCGCCACGATCAGCAGATCCACATCCTCCGCCGCTACTCCTGCAGAGACTAATGCCCGCCTGGCCGCCGCCGCCGCGAGATCCGCAGTCGACTCGTTCGCCGCGCAATACCGCCGCTCGCGAATTCCAAGCGTCGTCGACACAAACTCGTCGATGTCTTCGCCGAGGATTTGCGAAAGCTCGGCGTTTGTGACGACCCGGTCGGGGACATACGATCCGGTCCCGGTGATTACTGCATCACGCATTTCGTTGCTCAACCTTTGTTCTCTGACCGAGGGGGTGCGGTAGTTCCACGCACAACGAGTCGTGAAGCGATGGTCCGCTGCGGGCGATTGGCGACTTTCTGCTCTGAGGCCGAAGCGGTCAGCCCCTGAAGAAGAAGCCTAGCCGCGCGGGCGCCAAGCTCGCGGGCAGGAATCGCGATCGTCGTCAGCGAAGGGATCAGCAGAGACGCCAGCTCGATATCATCACAGCCGACGATCGACATTTCATCGGGTACCCTGACTTTCTCGAGAGAACACACCTTGAGCGCACCGGCCGCAACGAGATCGTTGCTGCAGAAGACCGCGGTTGGCCGCTCGGGCAGCGCGAGAAGCGCGTGCATGCCCACCTGACCACCAGCGGCGGTCGCCGGTACGCGTCGCATTGACGCCGACGTCATGCGAATGCCCTTCGCGGCGAGCGCTGCAACAAAGCCGCGCTCACGCATGCGAATCGCGTGAATGTTCGTCGCAGGTCCGAGAAATCCGAATTTCGTGTGCCCGAGGGAGAGCAGGTGCTCTGCGGCCAGTCTTCCCGCTCCCACTGCATCGCTCGCTACACCAGGCCAGCGATCGGGAGGCTCGTCGATGAGAACCAGGTTCACGCCAGCAAGCATCGGTTCGGGCATCGATGCAGCACCAACCGCATCGACCATTATTCCGTCCACCTGCCGCTCGAGAAGCGCCTGCATATGGCGCTCACGCGGAATTTCCCGCGTCTCGCAGAGCAGCACCGCATAGCCCTCCTCGGATGCCACACGCTCGGCACCGCTGACGACCTCAGCGAAAAACGGATTTCGAAGATCGGGGACGATCACGCCGATCGCGTACGAGCGGCTGCGAACGAGCGAGCGCGCAACGACATTTGGGACGTATCCGAGCTCTTCGGCCGCACGCAGAACGCGCTCGCGCGTCTCGGCCGACACGCGAGCGCGAACATTCTTGCTGAGGACGAGCGAAACTGTGGGCTGGGACACGCCTGCCCGTTTCGCGACGTCATGGGTCGTGACTTTCCTGGCGCGAGGTTGTTCCACTCCCCGAAGATCACTCGTTCGTCGAGCCGGCGCCATTCGCCAGGAATTGCTCGATCTCACGGGTGACCACGGTCGCATTTTCGCCGAAGACCATCGTCATGTGATTCCCAGGCACTGGCACGTACCGACAATTCCGAAACGACTCGGCTGTCATGATCGCGTGTTCCGGCGGAACCAGTGCAGGGCTTCCAGGCGGACCGTAGCTGCCTGACGCATTCAGCAGCAGCACAGGATGTTCTACGCGCGCAACGAGGTCAGCCCATGGCTCGGTCTGGACTCCGCGGAGAGCCTGCTCGACTGCGTTCGCGCTCGTCAGTGACTGAACAGTTCCGTCGGCATTTTCGTGAAGCTCGGCGCGGAAGTAACCCTCGATCGCATCGTTCCAGAACCCGGTGACGTGCGGCGCCGCTCTCATTTCGATCATGTATGCATCCGACGACGGCAACACTCGCGCGAGACGGGCCAGCGACGGTTTAAGCAGATCGACGACATCGGGATGAAATACGATCGCCGCGTCTATTACGATCGCCTTGATTACACGCTCGGGAAAATTCGCGGCGAGGTAGATCGTCAGCAGCGCACCGAATGAGTGGCCTCCCATCACAACCCGGTCGAGACCGAGATGATCGAGCAACCCGATGACGTCAGCGGCATGCTGGCCCATCGAGTAGCCCAAGTCAGGCTTGCCGCTCTTCCCTCGCCCTCTCAGATCCGGAGCGATTACGCGATGACGTTTGCTGAGACCAGCCTCGATCAGGCCGCCGAACTCGTTGGCGTTGGCCGAGAGCCCGTGGAGAAGAACGATGGCCGGCTCAGGCCCGGGATAGTCGAGGTAGTGAGTCTCGAGACCGCCGATGTTCTCAAAACGATCAAATTCAGTAGGTGTCATTCCATTGCCTTTCGGAACGTGCTGCCGCTCGGCGTTCATGTTGTAGTCGCCGTTTGGCCGTGGGTATCGCGTAGTACTCGCTTCAGTGTCTTGCCAGCCGTACTTCGCGGGAAATCGTCGGTGATGATGACTTCGTGGATCTGCTGATATCGTGCTGCGACGCGGGCATTTGTCCACGCTTTCAGCTCGTGCGCCGCAATTGCCCCCGGACGAACGAGAATCACTGCTGCGACGGGGCATTCGCCCCACTTTTCATCCGGAACGCCATAGACAGCAACTTCCCGCACCGACGGGTGCTGCACGATTATCTCCTCGATGTCTTTTGGAAAGACGTTGACCCCACCGGAGATGATCATGTCTTTCTTTCGATCGACGAGATGCAGAAAGCCGTCTGCATCGGCGAATCCGACGTCTCCGGTATGGAGCCAGCCGTCGATGATCGCCTGCGAAGTGAGGTCGGGCCGCTTGTAGTAACCAGGCATGAGCATCGGGCTCCGGCCGATGATCTCGCCTACTTCACCTGGAGGCAGATCCTTGCCGTCATCCGAGACGATGCGCATCTCGCTGAACGGGATCGGACATCCGACAGATTCCATCTTCGATCTGAAGTCCCGGCGATCGAGAATGGTGATGAATCCTTCGGTGAGGCCGTACAGCTCATAGAGAGAATTCGGAAGTACCTCGAGCATTCTCTCCTTGTGCTCCCTGTGCCACGGCGCTCCGACCGAACAGAGCATTTGCAGCGATTGGAGCTTTTCGGCAGAAAAATTCGGGGCGTTCATCACGGCGACGATTTGGGATGGCACCATCATGATGTGCGTGACTTTTTCGCGCGCGACGGTCTCGATGAAGTCCACCGCGTCGAATTTCTGCTGGAGTATGTATGTGCAACCGAGGTACCACGCCGGCATCAGTGTCACGAACGAGCCGTTGAACACCAGCGATCCCGCGTGCATCACCACACTTTCCGGAGTGATGCGGAAACTTCCCACGAACATCGTGCAGTAAGCGCCTCGGATATCGTGCGTGTGAACGATGCCTTTCGGCGAGCCGGTCGTTCCGCTCGAGTAGACGATGTTGTAGATGTCGGATCCGTCGATATCAACTGGAGCAGGCGCCAGGTCGCTTTCGCGCGACACGACTTCGGCATACGAGCGGTAACCCGGGACGTCTGTGCCGCCGACGAGCAGATAGTTGTCCGCGGGAATCAGCGGCAGCTCACCGCGCGCTTCGTCGAGCGCATCCGCCAGCGCGTAGGAAGCAATTACGGCCGTCGATTCAGAGTCACGAAGGAGAGAGACGAGTCCAGCACCTCGGAGCAATGGGCTGAGCGGCACCGAGATTATTCCGAGCAGAGCCGCTGCACGATAGGCATATAGAAGCTCTACACAATTTGGGAGAACGATGGCGAGCTTGTCTCCCTTGCGAAGTCCAAGCCGGATGAGCGCGTTCGCGAGCCGGTTTACGCGCGCTTCGAGCTCCGAAAAGTTGATTCGCTCGTCGCCGCACACCACCGCGAGATGGTCAGGCTGAAACCGCGCGTGCCATGGCAATAGTGACCCGACATTCATCGCAGGTCTCTCGTTTGAGGTACTGAATTGAGGAGGACCAACTTCCGTCCCGCCGCCCGCTCGAGGCAGGCGGCAGGAACGGAGGCTGCTACATGTCGATGCGAAGTCCCAGGAATGCCATAGTTCCGATCTCGGGCATGTTGATCATCTCGATGTGCTTCTTGCCGAGACCGCATTCCTGCCCGGCCGTGTACTTGAGCGGCTTGGCCGCTGCGAGCCAGCCATCGATGGCGTTTGTGCCACCGCGACAGGCAAACAGGTTCTGCACGCTGAGATTGATGCTCGAGTTGTAGAGCGGAAGCTTGTATCCCGCCGTGAAGTCGAACGTGCTGAACGTTGGGATCTTTCCCGCGTTTATGCCAGACAGGAACTGATAGCCGTTCACGTAGCGAACGGTGAATCCGGCGTGGAGCTGGTTGTTGTAGAGATTCGCGAAGTCCATTCCAACATTGAATTTCGTCGTCGGACTGTTGAACGCTGTTGCTTCGATCGGGTCAGACGGCTTTCTCTCGATCGTGTCGAGCTTCTGCAGACTCGCCGTGCCGTTGATCGCGATCGTCGGCGTAACGAGGAACTTGACGCCCATGTCGGTGCCGGTGATCTGCGCATTACCGACGTTGAAGTACGTAAGCGGAATCTGAATTCCACCTGTCGAGCCTGTGAGCTGCTTGCCCGTCTTCGCATCGAACGCAAAGGTCGGCGTTGCAAGAAGAGGATTCGCGATGATGACGAGGGGGCTCATGAATTTCTTGAAGTTCGAGCGATATCCAGTGATGTCGATGAACAGCCGATCGGCGAGGACGCCCTTGTAGCCAAGCTCCCACGTCGTGTTCGTCTCGGGAGCGATCGGAGCGATCGTGTTGACCACCGTACCTGCCGAGTTCTTGATCAGATAACCGTTCGGATTTCCGAAGACGCCGACGAGCGGAGCGAAGTCGGGGAAGAAGAATCCGTACTGAAGAACTGTCGGTGACTTGAACGCGCGATTGTAGCTGACGCGGAAAGTCTGATCGACCATCGGTGTAAAGAGCAGTGCTGCCTTCGGGCTGAACTGTCCGTCGAACAGCTCATGCTTGTCGTAGCGAGCCGCGAAAACCGCGCGGAACATGTCGGTCAGTGGAATATCAGCCTGGCCGTAGACACCCTTTTGACTCGTCGTGATGTCCTCGCCCGTATTTCGGTCGACGAGCCACTGGCGCTTGGAGCTCACGATGTCGTGACGGTACTGGCCGCCGTAGGTCAATCGAAGGCCATTCAACTGCGGAACGGCGAACGTGTTCTGAATCTCCGCGGCCATCAGTCTGCCTTCAGCCGGGAAGTCGGAGAGGTGCTTGATCGAATCTTCGCTCAGCGTCGGGAAGCGAAGACGGTTCTGAGCGTAGGCATTGAGCTGGTACGTGTCACCCGACAGCGACTGCGTCGCATACGCCTGCGCAAACCAGTTCGGATTCGTGAACTTCAGCTGTCCTTCGCGATACTGCCAGTTAACGAGCTGGTTGCGACCGACACTCGTCTGCCCGATTCCATTTGACTTGCTTGCGCCGGCGTTCAGCTCGAAGCGCGAGAGGTTCGGCATGTAGTAAACGAGCGCTCCGCTGCCGCGCATGACGTTCGTGTTCCAATCGGCATTCAGCTCTGGCGACACTGGACCGCCGGTCGCTATGGGAGCGTAGATGTTCTTGTTCTCGAAATCCTTTGCCTGCTGATACTCGCCACTGAGCTTGTAGCCAAAACTTCCGCCGGAGAAGAGACCTGCCTGCCGGCCTTGAACGTCGACGAAGCTGCGCGCGCCGCCGGCCGCTTCCAGGATCGTACCCGGAAATTCCCGCGGATCCTTGGTGCCGAGCGTCAGCACACCATTGGAGGCATCGGGGCCGTACAGGGCTGAGCCGGGTCCGACGAGCACTTCGACGCCGGCGAGGTCGACCTTTGCCGTAGGAGTAAAGACGCCAACGGGAAGACCGTTCTCAGGAAGAACCGCGATCCGGTTGTCTTCCATCATGAGCATGCGGTTGTTGAACGCGGAGTTGAAACCGCGCGCGTTGATGGCGACCGACGTGACACCGACCTGGATGAAGTCGATTCCCTTCACTTCCTTGAGCGCCGGCGCGAACGAGTTGCCGACAGTGTTCGCGATCGCGGCAGCGTCGATGCGCGTGATCGTCGCTGGAGCATCGGTGATTTTCTCGGCGCGTCGCGATGCAGAGACAACCATGCCGCCAAGTGAAAGGGGCACTGTCGCGAGCGATGCGTCGACGCGAGTGTCTTCGCCGGCTTTTACGACGACGCCGGAAATGACACGCGCACGCTGTCCAATTCTCTGGATGCGGACGTCATACGTGCCGGCCGGGATGCCGCCGATGCTGTAGTGCCCGCTGCCGTCGCTTACCGCGTTCAGGCGGGTTCCGATGACTGACACCTGGGTCCCGGCCAGCACGGCGTGGCTCGAATCGGTGACCGTTCCAGAAATTCTGCCAGTTTGAGCCGAGGCATTCGATGGCGCTGCTGCGACCAGGAGCAGGACGCTCAGCATGCCAACAACCGTGGAAAAAAGACTTCGTGAGCGGGTCATACTGACTCCTCCCCGTACGGGGAAATGGACTGGGATGACGAGAAACGGCCGGTTGAACGGCTGCTAATACGTATTAGCGCAACAGGATTGTCAAGGAAAATCTTGCAAACTCACGAAATTGCCCGACACACAGCCGTTTTCTTGAAAGACCTGCGAAACGCCGAAAAACGCAGATCTCCGCAGAACCACGCCGAAAACAGCACTATCTTGCCGCGATGCGCTTCCAAGTCATTCGCGCTCTTCTCGTCGCAATCCTCGGAATCGCGGCAACAGCCGGCAGCTCCTTCGCCCAAGGCACGATGATCGACGTCCGAGTTCGGCTCGACGCAGGACAGAACACTCCAATCACAGGCGCCCTCGTTGCCATCGTCGATGGCGACCGCGTCATCTCCGAAGGACTCAGCTCCCAGCGCGGCGCCGTCACCTTTCGCGCAGTGGCCGGCACCTATCGCATCAGAGTGAGACGAATCGGATATCGTCCGTTCCTCTCCGATCCGGTAACACTTCGAGCAAACAACGAGCTCGTGCTCCACGTCGACACCGATCGCGTCGTACTTGATGCGATGGTGATCTCAGCGTCCGCGCAGTGCGGCGCGATCACGAAGGACGCGCAGACTCTCTCGGCAGTGTGGGACGAAATCACGAAAGCACTCCGCGCCAGCCAGCTCACACTCAACGACCTCGGCGGCATGGGCAGAATGCTCATGTACAAACGCGAGCTCGGGATACACGGCGAAGTGATTTCGAGTGACACGACAACACTTCCAATTACAAACCTGCGCCCATTCGGCGTATCCGACCTTCCCTCCCTGACCGAGCGCGGTTATGTGAGAGGTGACCCGCAGGCCGGATGGGAATACTTCGGGCCGGATGAGACCGTCCTGCTCTCAGACGCATTTGCTGCCACGCACTGCTTCAAGGTCGTGCGCGACAGGAAGAAACGACCGGGTCAGATCGGTGTTGCATTCGAGCCCGCTCCGAAAAGAAAGCTCTCTGACATCAAGGGAGTTCTGTGGGTAGATGAAAAGACCGCCGAGCTTCGCGACGTCGGTTTCGTTTATGTCAACGCAGGTCTTCTCACGAACTTTGAGCCGGGCGGATTCACAAAGTTCCGACGAGTGCATTCAGGCGCCTGGATCGTGAGCGAATGGCAGCTCAGAATGCCGAAGCTCGTGGCGCGCCGCGGCACGAATGAATCAATCGATGTCGATGGATACATCGAGAACGGAGGGAGAATAATGGCCGCTGATACAAATCCAAAACAGGAACGCCGTGCACGGTCCAGCGCGACCGATTCCACAAGAAAGAAATAACTAGCTCGGCAGCTCCCAGAAATCTCCCGTCAGTCCCACCTCTCGGCAGCCGAGAACGGGCCGGCCATCCATATCTCGCCGGTCACCGGGTGTGGAACCAGCGTCTTGCCGATTTTCATTCCGCCGATGAAATCTTTCGCCTCGTCGGTTTTCATCTTGAAACGATCGGCAATCTTCCTCAGGGTTGGCGGAGCACCGAGGCCAATGAGCTGGTCGTAGATGAAGATCCGAACATCTGTCGCCGTCGGTGAGATCATTGCCAGTCAGATTCGATTTGGAAATTTCCCGTGCAAGCATATAACATATGGGGCTTTGCAGGTCGACTAACAACGCACCCGGAAAAGAAAGTGGCAGACCGTTGGCTGATAGAATTCGGACCGAGTAGAGACAGGATGACGATGGTCGGGAAAGCCGGAACGCGCGCCGAGGCCGCTGCGACAGCGCAAAAACATTTCGACGGGCAACCTGCCGAAGACGGAATGGAGCGTCTTGTTTTCCCGCCTGACAGCCCTGCAGGCGAGTACTTCTGTGACGGGGGATTTTATCGCATCACCCGGCTCGCCACCGGTCAGTGGCGGGCAGTTCCGTGAAACAGCTCTTTCCGTTACTGGCAGCTCGGTGCTTTGAACGCTGCTGATTTCAGCACGAGCGCGGCTTTCCCGTGACCGGTGAGCAGTGTGTTGACGGAGCCAAGCTCCGACGCGACGCTCTGCCATGAGGCAATCACGGCTGTAAGGTCGTTGCAGGTCTTGGCGAATGCAGCGAGCGCCGAAGGAGTCGGAGCCATGTCGCCGAGGTCCTGAGCATTCAGCTGTGTCACAAGCGCCCTGTTGGTGTTGTTGAAGCTCGGTGCCGCAGCTGCCTGGCCAAAACGACCGCGTGCACGCGCAGCCTCGAGTCCGGCCACCGTATCGATACGCGATGCGAGAGACGAGAGTTTTGCCGTGAGGTCCGGAATTCCCGGCTCACCTGCCGTCGGAATCGCTCCCTTCAATGCTTTCTGAAACTCGAGCGCTGCATAGTACCCTGCTGACGACACCTTCAGTCCATCGGTGATCTTCATGAGCAGCGTGTGCTGCTCGCTCAATTCAGCAGAC
This sequence comes from Gemmatimonadaceae bacterium, assembly GCA_017881685.1. Classification (GTDB taxonomy): domain Bacteria; phylum Gemmatimonadota; class Gemmatimonadetes; order Gemmatimonadales; family Gemmatimonadaceae; genus UBA4720. The sequence continues at coordinate 8,060 of JADGQR010000215.1, read as the reverse complement.
GTTGCAGGCGAGCGCGGATCGGGACGGACTGTCACAGTCTGCGAAAATGTCTTCCCGTCGACATTGAGCTTGAGCGTGTACACACCCGGTAGAGCGATCGCGCCAAGTGGCGACGCGGGCGTGAGGCCGGGATTCGCGTTGATCTCGAACGAGTGTGAGAATGCTGGCGGCGAATCGTAACGCAGGTCCCAGTTCGTGCGATTTTCCCCGGCTTTCGCGGGAAGCTGCTGCGGAGGCGCAACCCAGAAATTCGGATGCGGCGGCCGTGCCGCTTCAGGCACCGGCGTAGCAGGAACGCTGGTCATGTGACGAACGAGCGCTCCTGATGCATCGAACACGTCCAGCGTCACATCGCGCGTTGGCGCGCGCGCGAACCAGTAGTCGATGATGACGCCATCGAGTGGATTCGATGCATGAGGAACTTCCGGCGGAAACGGAGTGTCCGCGCCGACATTTCTTCTCACGCGTACAGCGTCGCCCGGCTTGAACAGTCTGCCAGGCTCGCTTGCAATCGCCGGCGTTAGATCTCTCAGCATCGAGTAGTCGTCGAGTATCCACATGCCGCGTCCGTACGTTGCGACGATCAGATCGTTGTCCTTGAGCACGATGTCCCGGTACGACGAATTAGGAAGATTCTGCATGAGCGACTGCCAGTGTTCACCATCGTCGAACGAGACGTACAGACCACTCTCTGTTCCAGCGAAGAGAAGTCCGGGCTTTCGCGTGTCGTTTCGAATTACGCGCGCGAAGCTTCCCCCCACCTCATTGGTCGGCAGGCCATTCGTGATTCTCGTCCACGTCTTGCCTGAGTCGTGCGTGCGGAACAGGTAGGGCGTGTAGTCGCCGATGCGGTAAAGCTCGATCGCCGCATACGCAGTCGCAGGATCGCTGTGCGATGCATCTACCGCGACGACTTCAGCGCGAGAGGGATTTGGGAGACCCGGCACTGACACGTCCGTCCACGTCTTGCCACCGTCTCGCGTGACCTTGATCAATCCATTGTTCGTTCCAACCCAGATCGTTCCGGATGCAACGGTCGAAGCTGAAATCGATTCGATCGCGGCTCCCGTTGGCGCTCCCCCGCCGGGAGGCGGTGGTGCATCGGTACGCGTCGCGAGGTCCGGACTCAGCGCAGACCAATGCACGCCTCCGTCCGTCGTCGCCATTAGTTGCTGGAACCCCGTGATCAGCATGTGCTCATCCCAGGGTGCGAATACGAGCGGCTGCGACGACGTCGTGCGAAGATGGTTCGCCGGATCGACAGCGGGGCTGACATTTATCCACTGCCCGCTTGGATACGAGATCTTCACGATTCCGTTGCCGCTCGCATAGACCTTGTTTGGATTCAGCGGATCGGCGACGATTGTTCCCCACTCCCATCCGGAAACGGGATCCCAATCGAGCGGTGTGACTTCACCAAGGTTGCCGCGGATGCGCGTGCGGATTGCGCCGGCGTCCTGCTGCGTTCCGTACACATAGTACGGGTACGAGTTGTCTGCCGAGATGTGGTAGATCTGCTCGGTCGACTGATTGTAGTAAGAGCTCCATGTCGCGCCGCCATCGAGCGACACTGCCGCACCCTGATCGAGTCCGAGCAGCATTCGCTTTCCGTCGGTGGGATCGATCCACATTTGTTGAGGATCATCTCCACCGGGTGCGCCCTTGAATCCGGTAAAAGTTTTTCCGCCGTCTCTCGACACGTAGCTCGACGTGCTGATCGTGTAGATGACATCGGGATTCTGCGGATCTAGGTACACTCCGCAGTTGTAGCCGCCTTGTCCGTTGCGAATGCGCTCGTCATCGGCCGCGATCTGATGCCACGTCGATCCGCCATCATCTGACCGAAAGAGTCCGGAATTTGCAATCAGAAATACGCGTTGTGCATTCGTGCGCATCGCTACGGCGATCGATGTGCGTCCAGTGAGACGAGGGAGTCCGTTTCCTGACAGCTCGCTCCACGTGACGCCCGCATCGATCGATTTGAAAACGCGTGTCTGAGTGCGACCCGTATCCGGAGCCGCTGCAGGCCGGCCGATGACAGTCGGCGCTGTCGGTGACGGTGGCGGGTTGTAGTGACGCACTGTCGTCGCGAAGATGACACTCGGCGCGTCATTGGCGCGCGCGATCTTTTGCACGCCCGTGCTATCGTCGACGAAAAGTGTTCGCGACCACGTCGTGCCGCCGTCTGTTGTGCGGTAAACGCCGCGTGAACCGCTCTTGAGGTGGATGTCACCCTGTGCGGCGAGGAGAACGACGTTTGGATCGCGCACATCGACGAGCATCGACGGGATCTGCTTTGTCGAGTCGAGTCCCATGTGGCGCCACGTGTGGCCGGCGTCGACAGACTTGTAGACGCCGTTCCCTTCATTAATAGCGCCGCCGGTAACCATGTCGCCCGTGCCGAGGTAGACGACATCGGGATTTGACGGAGCGACTTCGATCGCGCCGACGGACGAGACTTCCTTGATGTCGTCGAAAACCGGATACCATGTCTCGCCGGCGCTCGTCGTCTTCCAGACACCGCCGGCAGGGAGACCAGCGTAGAAAACGCCGGGTTGTCCAATCGCTCCCGTAACTGCGGCAACCCGTCCGGCGCGGAATGGGCCGAGGTTTCGCCATGTCAGCCCGGCGTAGAGCCGCGGATCCACAGCGTTTGCAGCCGGCGGGACAGTCATGGGCCGGGCGGCGAGGATGCATCCCAGCGTAACGGCTGTTGCGCACAGCCGTAAGGTTACCGAGTGAGTCATGTCAGACGATTCCTGGGGGTCAAGAAAGGATTGTTGCTCGAGCGAGCTTGTGGATCGCGAGGATCCCGGCGATTTGAGAACGTCGAGGACTCAGCGTACGATCCCCGGGTAGAGCCGTGCTGCAAGAATCACCATCACAAGGCACGCAAGCGTGAGCACGAGAAAATCCGTTGGTAGTCCGACGGTGCTTTGTCCGCCCTGCACCATCAACTCGCGAAGCGCATTCACCAGATATGTCAGCGGGTTCACACGAGCCACCACCCGCAGCCATTCGGGCATCATCGCAATCGGATAGATGGCGTTGCTGGCGAAAAACAGCGGCATCGTCAGCACCTGGCCGATTCCCATGAATCGTTCGCGGGTTTTCACCAGGCACGCGATGACAAAAGAGAAAGTTGAGAACAATGCCGCTCCCAGCACAACGACAATCGCAACGCCAATGAGACTCACGGGGTCCAATCGCAGCCGCACGCCGAGAACGAGAGAGAGAAGGATGATGATGACAGCCTGCGACAACGCCCGAAGCCCTGCGGAGATCGCTTTGCCAAAAACAAGAGCGCCACGGGATGCTGGACTCACGAGCATCTTGTGTACGATTCCGAGATCGCGCTCCCAGATGATTGCGATGCCATAGAAAATCGCGCTGAACAACACACTCTGCGCGAGTACACCGGGAGCCATGAATTCCAGGTAGCTCAGCTTGCCCGTCGGAATCGCTCGGGTACGCGTGAAAACCTGGCCGAACACCAGCAGCCAAAGCGTAGGCTGCACTGCGCGAGTAAGCAGCTCGGTCGGATCGCGAAAAATCTTTCTCAGCTCGACATCAGCTACGGCTGAGGATTCGCGCGCGAAATCGAGCACGGTTCCACTTGCCCTTCCAACGAGACCGCGCGAGCGCGGTGGCGCGTCAGCCGAGACGGGTGGCAGTGCGGCGTGTTCTGCGAACGTCACTGTATCGTCCTCCCTCACTATCGGCGTCACCGAGCGACGCACCGGCGAAATGGATGAAGACGTCATCGAGTGTGGCATCAGCGCCAACCTGTTTCTTGAGCGCCTCTGGAGCGCCAAGGGCGGCGAGCTTCCCTGAATGCATAATGCCGAGCGTGCCACAAAGTGCTTCGGCTTCTTCCATATCATGCGTCGTCAGAAAGACTGTCATGCCGAATCTTTGCCGCAATTCTCTCAAACGCTCCCATACCGCATGGCGGGCGATTGGATCGAGACCAATCGTAGGCTCATCGAGAAAGAGCACGGCAGGACGGTGCAACATTGCCTGCGCGAGCTCCAGCCGGCGGACCATTCCTCCCGAGTATTTCTTGACGAGCGCGTCCGCATGTTCGCTGAGACCCATGAATTCGAGGGCTTCCGAGATTCGCTCGGCGCGCTCTGATCGCGGAAGCCCGTAGAGGCGTGCCGACAAGCGAAGATTCTCGGCACCAGTCAACGCGCCGTCGGCGGAGACACTCTGCGGAACGTATCCGATGTGACGCCGCACGCTGGCCGGCGAGCGAATGATGTCATAGCCTGCGACCATGGCGCCTCCCTCGGATGGAGGCAGCAGCGTGATCAGCATCATGATCGTTGTCGACTTTCCAGCGCCGTTCGGTCCGAGCAGTCCGAAGATCGAGCCGGATTCGACACGAAGATCGAGATGGTCAACGGCGACGAGCGTCCCGTAACGCCGGGTAAGCCCCATTGTCGTAATCGCTACTGGTGTTTGCGTCCCGGCGCTCAATGGCGGCGCTGTCGACACTATCTCTGGTGCACTCACGATCGGGCTACTGTCGCTCTTCACTTGTCGTGGCGAGTAATTGGATCTCTCACCTTTTGACTGGTGAGTTCAGCTGTTGAGTATGGTGTGCAGTCTTGGCGGCCAGCAAGGCAGGAAAATACCTCACGTCGCACGGCCAATTCATTTTGCTTCAGGCAATGTCTGACAGTCATCAGGTCTGCGCGTACATGAATTCAGGAATCGCCTGATCAAATATCAACCCCTGTTGTTGTATCCCGCCCACGTGCCAGAAAAGGAAAAAACTGGCACAAAAGAACTCCTTCCGATAAGGGCAAGCTGGCCGAGAGGCCAGCACGCAAAGTCAGGCTTCTTTCGAGAAGCGCCTGACCACCGAAGAGGGGCGACACCGGTCTCGAAAAGGCCGAATCTCGCAGAACCACTCGGAGGTGTACAATGCGCTCAACCACAATGTCCCAAACCAGCCCAGGCGTGAAACTCGCTCGGCTGGCGCTGCTTTCGGGAGCGGCTGTGATTCTCGCCGTTCTCGGATCCTGCACAGACTCCACTGAGAAGTCCATTACCGCCCCGTTAAAGCCGTCGAATGATAATACCATCGGGACAGCGTACGACCACGCAGGCCGGATTACAGTCTGCGTCGACTCGACCAGCCCCCGGGCGTCTACAAATTCACGAACTCCGGATTCCGTTCCATTTACAATCTCGATGGCACCATCGATGGCGCAGATGGCGGCGATGGCACGGACATCGAGAACGTACCCGACGGCCAGGAGTATCAGGTCGGCGTAGGCGCGTGCCAGATCGTTCTGGACCGCATCGCCGCCACGTCGGATCATGAGATCAACAATGCGGCCGACGTCATGTCGGGAATCAACCTCACAGCGACGACGATTCCCGCATACGCCAAGTACAGCCACACCGACTGCATCATGGATAGGCTGCAACAGGATAAGGCCACATATCTGGTGTTCCCGACTCCGTGTGACACCTTGAACAACCCCACGCGTGCGTATGCCAACATTCACCATGGCGTTGTCGTGACATTCACCTTCAATCCCGTACCACCGCCGAGTGAGTGCGTTCTCGGGTATCCCGACAATAGCGCCCTCCCGCGGTCGAACGTTGTGTTCAACGAGAGCGAGGTTCTTCGGGCCTACGGCAGAACAGCCAGCGAGATTCGCATGTGGTACAACGACGAGCATGCGTTGCTTCTGGGAATCCGCCGCGTGTCTGTCAATATGCCCAAGGGGCAGACAGACTTCTATGTAGACCATGCGGTAGCTCCGATGGTAGGCAACCCAGCTGGCCAGATCGGTTCGCCCGGCTCGACGCAGCCGCAGTTCGTTCTCACCGGCACGGAATTCCTGACGGGCGCCGCAGCCGCAGTTGACCCATTCGGTCGGCCGGTATTCCGTCGATATTCTTCACAGACATCACCACGGATCCGACTTCGAGAGCTGGCGACTGGCAGCAGGGTGGTTTGCCACTGCGGCCGAACAAGATTTTCGGAACATGGAAAGCGGCGGTGCTCAACGTTGACCTTTCCAGGACACCTACGACGAGGTCATTTGCGCTGGACGCTGATCCAGCCAAGAACCACAGAAACCTCGGACCCGGCGCAAACCCCGTCCCGGCCGGCGTTCCTGATGAAGGCTACTCGGCAGAAGTCGTATGGACGATCGCTGGACTTGGACTCATCCCCAATCACAACTATCGCCTCCAGTTCATGGTTCATGACGGCGATATGAACAAGACGGGTGGAGACGTCGGACAGGCCTGCATGAACATCGGGCCGTCCTCGCTCGACAGGGTCGTAGTTAATTGAGCGCAGGCCCTGAAGGGTCCCGATGAGTAATCGGGGCCGCAGTACGAAGCCCCGTCCTCGATGAGAGGGCGGGGCTTCGGTTTTCACTCGTAGGAAAATGTCTGACCGCTACTGCACGGCGTTGATCATGTCGAAGATCGGGAGATACATGGCGACCACCATTCCACCAACCACGACACCGAGGAACACGATCATGATCGGCTCGAGGAGAGACAGAAGATTGCTGACGGCTGCGTCGACCTGTTCATCGTAGAAGTCGGCGATCTTCGAGAGCATCTCATCGAGTCCGCCTGTCTGTTCTCCGACGGAAATCATCGAGATGACCATTGGAGGAAACACTCCGGACTTCTTGAGCGGCGCGGCGATAGTATCACCACCCGCAATTGACGCACGGGATTCCATTATCGCGTCCTGCACGACACGGTTTCCTGCGGTCTTCGCAGTAATCTCCAGGCCATCGAGAATGCTCACACCCGAGCTGATGAGCGTTCCGAGCGTGCGCGTGAAGCGCGACACTGCGGATTTTCGAAGCACGTCGCCGAGTACTGGAACCTTCAGCAGCGTTCGGTCGATCCTGAGCTTTCCGTCTGACGTCGCGTTGTACTTCCTTAACAAGTACGTCCCGACGCCGATCACTGAGAGAACGACGTACCAGTAGCCTTTGAGGAATCTCGACGCGCCCATGACGATTCGAGTCGGCAACGGAAGAGCGAGGCCAGCCGAGGCGAAGAGGTTCTCAAAAACGGGGATGACGAAGATGAGCAGCACGGTCACCGCGATTGCGGCGACCGACATGATCACGCTGGGGTAGATCATCGCGCCCTTCACCTTTCGAACCAGCGCGTCGTTCTTTTCCATGAATGTCGCAAGGCGCATCAGAATCGTGTCCAGAATACCACCCGCCTCACCTGCGGCAACCATGTTCACGTAGAGACCGCTGAAGGCCTGCGGGTGCTTTCCGAGCGCGTCGGCAACGGTGTTTCCTGACTCCACATCGAAGACGACTTTGCGCATGATATCCGCCAGCACCTTGTTCTCGCTCTGGTCGGCAAGGATGGTCATCGTCTGCACGAGCGGAAGTCCAGCGTTGATCATGGTCGAGAACTGCCGCGTCAGAATGACAATGTCCCGCATCTTGATGTGACCGCGCCTCGCCCTCTTCGGCGTCGCTTCGTCGATCTTGACGACGTTGAGCCGCTGCTTCCTCAGCTGCGCAATCACGTCATCGCGCGATTGTGCCTCGAGAGTTGCGGTCCGCATCTCACCCGCGAATGAGCGGGCTGTGTAAGTAAACGTCGCCATTTGAAAACCAGTGAGTCGTTGTCTGATGTCACTTCCATCACCCGCGCCGCCACCCCCTCTCGGCTGGCGACGCTGGCAATGGAATACTGCGTGCTGCCTGCTGACTGCTGACTGCCTACTGCCACACGCTAACTGCCAACCAGCTAGTGCTGCTAACTGCTAGCTGCTTGCTGTCATGCCGTTACCGTCTTCCGGCGAGTCCACCGGTCAGGGGACGTGGCGCCGGAGACGGTTTTTCATCTGCAACTGGTTCCTTGCCGATCATCCGCAGGAATTCATCAGGCAAGCTCGTAACCTTGAGCGCATCATCCTGCGTGATCTCCTTGCCCATGTAAAGCGCATAGAGAGCATCGTTCAGCGTCTGCATCCCGAACTTCTTTCCGGATTGCATCGCCGAATAGATTTGATGAACCTTGTCATCGCGAATCAGCGCGCG
>JADGQR010000214.1 GCA_017881685.1 Gemmatimonadaceae bacterium | reverse complement strand
TTGCGTCGAGCCGGCGGAAGTGCTTGGGACGATCGATGACCTTCCGAGCATTATCGAGGCGCAGGACGCCGAGGCGGTCGTCGTGTGCGCCGATCTTCCCGCGGACCGGATCAATGACCTGATCGAGCAGTGTCTGCACTCAGGCTGCCAGGTTCTGTTCCCGGCGCGTGCCGTCCGCGTCTATGGCCTGCGACCCATTCTCGTTTGGCACCACGACCAGCCGTTCTTCGAAATCGGAAGCCCCGTTCTGCGCGCGAGGGCGCTCATTTCCAAGAGAATCGTCGATGTTGTCGTGAGCAGCGTTCTCCTCGTTCTCTTGTCGCCCTTTCTGATCGCGATCGCTATCGCTGTCCGGTTGGACTCAGCAGGCTCATTTTTCTTTTTTCAGGAGCGCGCCGGCCTCGGTGGACGTCGCTTCCGGATGATCAAGTTCCGCACGATGCGAGATGGCGCTGATGTCGAGAAACAGGAGCTTGCTCACCTGAATCAGACTGGCGACACGCGCCTCTTCAAGATCAAGGACGACCCCCGCACCACGCGTCTCGGCCGTATGCTCCGGCGCTGGAGTCTGGACGAGCTTCCACAGCTGATCAACGTCTTCATTGGCGAGATGTCGCTCGTCGGGCCGCGCCCTTTCTTCGAATCGGACTTTGAAGAGTACGAGGACCACCACTTCCGCCGGCTCGACGCAAAGCCCGGGATCACAGGACTGTGGCAGGTCAGTGGTCGCAGCGAAGTGCTGGACTTTGAGGATGTGATCTATCTCGATCGCCAGTACATCGAGCAGTGGTCATTCTGGCTCGACGTGAGCATTCTCTTCAGAACATTCCCTGCGGTGCTCCGGCGTACTGGAGCCTACTAGAATGAAAGTTTTCGTGTCCGGCGTAGCAGGATTTCTCGGCAGCCATCTGGCTGACGCGTATACGCGCAGCAGTGATCAGGTCGTTGGCTGCGACAATATGATCGGCGGCGATCTTCAGAATCTGCCGGAGGGAATCGAGTTTCACGAGGCAGACTGCGTCGATGTGAACGCCATGAAGGAGATGCTTGCGGGCGTCGCCATCGTCTATCACTGTGCCGCCATCGCTACCGAAGGCCTGAGCGTCTTTTCGCCCACGATAATCGCCAAACACGTCTACGAGAACACCGCTGGCATTCTTGCGGCTGCGGCGAGTCGCGGTGTGAAGCGCTTCGTCTATTGCTCGAGCATGGCGCGTTACGGAAGCCAGAAAGCTCCCTTCCACGAAGACCAGGCGCCCATGCCGGACGACCCTTATGGCATTGCGAAATTCGCTGGTGAGCTTCTCGTCGCGAACGTGTGCGCTACGCACGGCATGGAGTACGTGATCGCGGTCCCTCACAACATCATCGGGCCCCGTCAGAAGTACGACGACCCTTATCGCAACGTCGCCAGCATCATGATTAACCGAATGCTTCAGGGAAAGCAGCCCATCATTTATGGCGATGGGGAACAGGTCCGCTGCTTCTCCTTCGTCCAGGACTGTGTCGATCCGTTGCTGAAGATGGGAACGCAGCCCGGACTTTCAGGCGAGGTCATCAACATTGGTCCTGATGAGGGAGCGGTCACCATCAATCAGCTGGCGAAGATCATCGCAAAGCTCCTCTCCTTCGATCTCCACCCGATCTATGTGGCATCCCGCCCGCAGGAAGTCAGAGACGCCAGGTGCTCGGCGGACAAAGCGCGCCGGCTCCTCGGGTATCGAACGAAAGTCTCGCTGGAAGATGGGCTGCGCTCGATGATCAACTGGATTCGGGAGCATGGTCCGAAGCCCTTCGAGTATCACCTGCCAATCGAGATAGATTCTCCACTCGTTCCCCCAACGTGGCGCGATAGACTGCTCTGAACAGTTGAGAGCAAGTAGTCCGGGAAGGGTGTGACACTGGCCGGTTGAACTATCTTCACGTCATGGCGCAAACGTGGCCGTTCAGCCGGAAACGGCACACATTACTGAGATTCGTGGACGTCGTCGGCCGTGCAGTCGCGCGCCCGTTCCGCCGTGCGGCGAGGTCCGAGCCAACGCCCCTAGGCGTTCGGCGTGTTCTCGTCATCGAGCCCTGGAACGTTGGCGACGTGGTTCTCGCTACTCCCGTCCTTCGCGAATTGAGGCGGCGCTATCCTAAGGCGGAGATCTCGATTCTCGCGAAACCCCACGCGCGGGAGCTGTTAGCGGGAAGCGGGCTTGTAGATGACGTCGTACCCTTCGACCTCCCGTGGACTGCCCAAAGCAACAAGTACCGCCTGACCCCCGCGATAGTGCGTGAAATGCGAGCCCTGGTTCGAACGCTGCGGGCGCGAAAATTTGACATGACGCTCGATTCGCGAATGGACATCCGGTCGAATCTCCTGGCCGCGATGACCGGTGCGCCGTATCGACTTGGCTACGACATCGGGGGCGGAGGCTGGCTACTCACGCACTCGCTGCCCAGCAATCGCGACGATTCCCATAAAATCGACGACTGGCTGGCGTTGCTCGACCTGTTCGCTGACGCACCGTCACTGGCGACCGGCGAACGACCGCGTCCGACGCTTGTCGTCACGGAAGATGAGCGTGAACGCGCTCGACGAAAGCTCGCCGAGGCAGGTGCAAAGGCGCGCCCCCTGATCGCATATCATCCTGGCGGATCCCACCCGGGCAAACGGTGGCCGCACCAACACTTTGAAGACCTGATACGGGAACTGAGCACCTCACTCGGCGGCAGTCACATCATTTTCCTCGGTCCCGACGAGAAAGACTCGAGTGAGTGGCCGAGCAACGCAATTGTATTTCGCCAGCCTTTGAGAGAGCTGATGGCGCTATTGACTTGCTGTGACGTTCTCGTGTGTAACGACAGCGGACCGATGCACGTCGCCGACGCTCTCGGAGTGCCTGTCGTCGCAATGTTTGAAATTGGAAACCCACAATGGTTCGGACCGTCCGGAGACCGTGCAACTGTGATCCGGGGCGAGCTTGCCGGGCGGGGAATGTCGGCCGCGCCTCTGGACCAACCGCCACGGCATCCGGTACCCGTTGCACGGGTGGCGACCGCAGTCCGGGAAACTCTGCGCGCCAATCGCTAAATTGAGTTCAATGTTTTCGACACTACCGCGACATTTCTGGCTTCGCGCCGCTGCGCTTGTTTCGGCGTGCGTTCCGAGCCTCGCAAGCGCACAGGGAACGCAAGCCGCTCCGGCCATCCGTGCCTCGTCGTTGATCCTTGTGAACTCAGAGGCGGAAGATGCGCTGCGCGCAGATC
>JADGQR010000213.1 GCA_017881685.1 Gemmatimonadaceae bacterium | reverse complement strand
CGCCGAGCCTCAGGACGTGCATTCACGGTTTACCATGCATTACGGGGATTTGACGGACGCCACGAACCTCATTCGCATAATTCAGGAATCACAGCCGGACGAGATCTACAATCTGGCGGCCCAGAGCCACGTCCAAGTCTCGTTCGAGACTCCCGAATACACTGGCAACTCGGATGCCCTTGGCACGCTGCGTCTGCTGGAAGCGCTGAGAATACTGGGAATGATGGACCGGGTGCGCTTTTATCAGGCTTCGACTTCGGAGATGTACGGAAAGGTCCAGGCGATACCTCAGTCCGAGACGACGCCGTTCTATCCGCGGTCGCCGTACGCGTGTGCGAAGCTCTACGCGCACTGGATTACCGTGAACTACCGCGAGGCGTACAACATCCACGCGTCATCGGGCATCCTTTTCAATCACGAGTCACCGATCCGCGGTGAGACGTTCGTGACGCGCAAGATCACGATGGCTGCGGCACGCATTCGCGAGGGCCAGCAGGACAAGCTCTTCCTCGGCAACCTCGACGCTGAGCGCGACTGGGGCTTTGCCGGCGACTATGTAGAAGGAATGTGGCGTATGGTTCAGCACGACACGCCGGACGACTACGTGCTGGCGACGGGCGAGAAGCACACCGTTCGCGAGTTCTGTCAGCTGGCCTTTGCGCGTGTCGGAATGGAGCTCGAGTTCAGGGGCGACGGAGTGAATGAGACCGCGATCGATACTGTGAGTGGTAAGGAAGTCATTGCTGTAGACGAGCGCTACTTCCGTCCAACCGAAGTCGATCTTCTCCTCGGCGATTCGACGAAGGCGAGAACCGTCCTGGGCTGGAAGCCGCGCGTCGGCTTCAGCGAGCTGGTGGAGATGATGGTCGATGCCGATCTCGCCACGGCGCAGTCGGGCGAGCCATTCACGATCGAGTCGTCGTACGCCGCACTGCATGCGATCCTCAAGTGACCGATAAGCCGGGCCGGCGCTGCTTCGTCGCCGGACATCGCGGTCTCCTTGGGTCCGCGGTCGTTCGTGCTCTGGCGGCCAACGGCTATCCGGATCCGATTGTCCGCACCCGCGACGAGCTCGATCTGCTCGACCAGCGCGGCGTGCAGCGGTTCTTTCGGGAGGAGAAGCCTGACGTCGTGTTCGTCGCTGCCGCGCGAGTTGGCGGTATTAACGCAAACAACACGTATCGCTGGGATTTTCTTTTTCAGAATCTCGTCATCGAGACGAACATTCTCGGCTCGGCTCTGGAGACTGGAGTAGGGCGCGTCGTGTTCTTTGGCAGCTCGTGCATCTATCCACGCGTGGCGCCTCAGCCAATCAAGGAAGAGTATCTGCTGACGGGTGAGCTCGAGCCGACGAATGAGCCGTACGCGATTGCGAAGATTGCCGGCTTGAAGCTGGTCGAAGCCGCGACCTCGCAGTTCGGGCGCGAGTGGGTGTCGCTGATGCCGACGAATCTTTACGGCCCGAACGACAATTTCGATCTTCAGACGTCGCACGTTCTGCCGGCGCTCATCCGGAAATTCCACGAAGCGAAGGAAGCGCGTGCTAACGGGCAGCCTGCAACGGTGAATGTCTGGGGAACGGGAATGGCTCAGCGGGAATTTCTCCACGTCGATGACGCGGCCTCTGCCGCGCTCATGATGATGGAGTCAGGCGTGACTGGACTCTACAATGTTGGGTACGGCTCCGACGTCTCGATCAAGGAACTGGCCGATACTATCGCGCGCGTTGTCGGATATGATGGTCCGGTGGAGTGGGACAGGTCGAAGCCCGACGGCACTCCACGCAAGCTGATGGACTCATCTCTGATACGCTCGCGGGGCTGGTCTCCGAAAATCACACTGGAGGACGGTATTCGCTCGACCTACGAGTGGTACCTCTCGACTCAGAACGAACCGGCGAGGATGGCAAGTTGACGCTGCCCAGGCAGAGCGAGTCTCTCACCGTTCCGGCGTCGCGGGACGTGATCATGCCGCCGCCTCCGCCACCGTTCAATCGGTCGGACGATATCTCTGCCGTCGGTCTGCTCAACGTGGTTCTGCGGCATCGCGTGATGATCGCCGCACTGATGCTCCTGTTCGGTTTCTACAACGGATTCAGAAGCATCACGTCCGCGAAGCACTACACGGTCGAATCGCAGTTCATGGTGAAGGGAGCGCGTGCGTCTGGCCAGCTCGGCGGGCTTGCCGCGCAGCTCGGCATCAACCTTGGCGGCGGTGACGCTGGACAGTCACCTCAGTTCTATCTGGACCTGCTCGAAGCGAAGGCGATTCTCTGGCCGATTGCGCAGAAGACCTACACAGTAAAGACTGACACCGGTGTGGTCACTGGCGATCTGATCAAGATCTTCAATATCAAGGACCCGCGCCCGATGGTTAGGCGCGCCAAAGTCATCGACGCCCTGAAGGGCGCCATATCGTCGACAAGCTCGCTGAAGACCGGCGTGATCACGGTACTGGTTCACGCCGGGCGCCCCGATCTCGCCGTTCAGATCTCGAGCAATCTCCTCGATCAGGTGAACGTCTACAATCTCGGCCGGCGGCAGGAGCAGGCAGCGGGTGAGCGCGCGTTCGTGCAGCGGCAGGTAGACGAGAAGCGCGCTGAGCTGCGAGAGGCCGAAGGCGAGATGAAAGACTTTCTCGAGAGCAACCGGCTTTACACGCAGTCGCCCGAGCTGATCCTCGAGCGCAACCGGCTACAGCGTCAGGTTGACATGCGGAACGGCATCTACACGTCGATGCTTCAGGCATACGAGACAGCCCGCATCGAGGAAAT
>JADGQR010000030.1 GCA_017881685.1 Gemmatimonadaceae bacterium | reverse complement strand
GATGGCGATAGCCCTGCGACTTGAGCTCATCGATGTAGCCATATCCAAGATCGTAGAGTGCCAGCTGGAACTGCTCTTCTTCGTTGGGTCGCGAGTAGCCGCGGGATGCGAGGCCAGCGGCAAACTTGGGATCCGCGGTAAACCCAAAGCGTCCGGCTCCACGACTGCCGCCGACCCGTCCGTCGAAGGTGAACGTCCCGGCATCGCGCTTCAGCCGGAAATGCGCGTCCGACGATGAGCCACGGAGCTGGCTTGCGGACAATCCTTCGAGCGATCCCAACGGAACAGAAAAGCCGGTAGAAGAGTGGCCGTGCCCTTCATCGTAATCCTCGAGAGAGAGCTGGACGCGATTGTCGTCACCGACGTATTGAATTCGCCAGGAGCCGCCGGCGCCTCGCTGTGAGACGGCCAAGCGTGGCGCAAACGAAATGGCAATCGCTGCTGCGACGACGGCGAGACCGACTGGCACATATCTGCTGACAAACCCCGTTTTGCGCGAAACTCTCATGGCTGCTCTCTGATTGTGGCTGAATCGAACCTTTTCAGAAGATACGATCGCCCGCGGGTCGAAAAGGTTTGAACCGACTCCCAGTCTTGCGAAACCGTGAGAAAAGTGAGTCACTTAATGAACCCCTTCAAAGCAAAAAAAATGGACAAAAGAAAACTCGCTGCGCTTGCGAAGAAGAATGCGGCCAAGTCCGGCAGCGGCTCCTCCGTGCCGAAACGGTTCGGGAAGAAATACGATCCCAATTTATCAGATGATCCGACCGACGAGGCGACCATCAAGAAGCTCGCCGAGAGCGAGCGGTTCTTTGCGGAGATGAAGAAGCGGGACTTCTAGCACGGAGGTGACACCATGAGAAGATTGTACGCGGCGATCGCCATCTTTCTTGCCCTGGGATGCGGATCGGCACCGGTGCCTGTCGCTACGGGTGCTCCAGGACATCGCGATATGTTGCTGCAGGCCGAGATCGATTCGAATCGAACCGCGGGAATGTCTGTGTACGATCTCCTTGCGAAGGTTCGGCCCGAATACCTGCGATCCCGCGGGAGCAACAGCCTGAGAGACGTCACTCCGCCGACCGCGGTGGTCTACGTGGACAACGTGAAGTACGGCACACTGGACGCGCTGAGGCAGATGAGCGCGGAGAACCTGGCGCAGGTACAGTATCTGTCAGCCACCAATGCGACCACGCGATTTGGAATGGACCACGGTGGCGGAGCGATTCTGATAACGACGAAATAAGAACAGAGTCGTGTCCGGCGGCAGATGACTGTCGCCTGAGTACCCCCCTTGAGGCCGCTGGACTTGGCCTCGGTGTCTTTTCATGTAAGGACGCCACGGGTCCGCTGACGCCGGAAACGCCAGCCAGCATAGCGGTTGTTCTGCTCAGTCCGACATCTGCGAAAGTCACGTGGCTTCCCTCATCCGATCCGTCGAGCATTCGCAGTTTCAACGTTTTCAGGAATGGCACGAAAGTCGGGGAAGTGAACGTCCCGGTGTTCGTCGACACGGGCTTGTCGGAGCTTGTTACCTATAAGTATGCAGTATCGGCGAACGGGACCAACGGGCTGGTTTCCGCTGTTTCTGTCGATACTCCGGGGGCGGCAATCACGCCGCCCGATGTCACGCCGCCAACGGTCGTGTTGACGAGCCCTTCAGCATCCGCGACCGGCGTCGACCGCTCGGCAAAGATCACTGCCACGTTCAGCGAACCGATCGATCCGGCAACAGCGATTGGCGCGAATTTCATCGTGCGCACGGCCGGGGGCGTCCCGATTTCCGGAACCGTCGCGTACTCGGCTGCCACGAAGACCATCGAGTTCACGCCAGTTGCAGCCTACCCGAACTCCGCAGTGGTATCTGTTACGATAACGACAGGCATCCGCGACGGGAAATGCGATGGCGTCGCAGGTTGCGTTCTCATTTACGACGCGGGATGACATTCCGCCTGGTGTGATCTCCACCACGATTCCTGCAACTGGCGACGTGCCTCTCTCGCAGGTCATCTCGGCCACGATGAACGAGGCGATCGATCCATCATCTCTGACATCGACGACGGTTCGCCTTACCTCTGGACCATCCGCAGCTCCGGTTGCGGGAACGATTTCATACGACTCGCCGTCGCACACGATCACATTCACGCCAACATCAGGGCTCGCCAGCGCGACTGACTACGTGTTCAATGTTGGTCCTGGCGTGAAGGACGTGACGGGGAATGCTTCCACTTCCGGTTTCTCGAAGAGCTTCAGAACGGTCGATGCGACGCCGCCATCAGTGACGTCGGTAGCACCGGCCAACGGCGCATCGAATGTGTCTGTCTCGACGACCGTGAGGATTGTTTTCAGCAAGCCGATGAACCCATCGACGGTAAACGCCTCGACGATCTCGCTGAGCGGAGCCGGAGTTGGCGTCGTGTCCGGTGCAATCAACTATGACCCCTCATCGACGTCGTTGACCTTCTCGCCGACATCTGCGCTCCAGAACGGAATCGCATATACCATAACAGTGTCGACAGGTGCGACAGATGCCGCGGGAAACCCCCTGGCAGCACCGTTCACATCGACATTCACGACTTCGGCCGCCGCACCGCCACCCGATATCACTCCTCCATCAGTCGTCTCATCGACGCCAGTCAATGGAAGCACGGGTGTATCCATCACCACTCCGATCAGCATTACGTTCAGCGAACCACTGCTTCCCGCGACGGTGAGTTCGTCGACGATCTTCCTGAGCGGGCCTGGCGGCGCAACGGTGGGTGGGACAGTCAGCTACGACAACTCGTCTCTCTCCGCGGTCTTCACTCCGGCGGCATCGCTTCAGAACGGGACATCGTACACGCTGAATGCGACAACCGGCGTGAAGGATGTTGCGGGCAACAGCCTTCAGTCCACGTTTGCTGCGACATTCACGACGGTTGTTGCGTTGCGGCCGCCTGATACGACTCCACCGACAGTTCTCTCGACGCAGCCGCCGAATGGCAGCGTAAGCGTACCCGTGACAACGCCTATTCGTGTGACGTTCAGCGAGTCGATGGATGCGGGCACGATCAACACAACGACAGTGACGCTGTCGGTCGTTGGCGTTACGATATCCGGATCTGTTTCGTACGATGCAGGCTCGAGAACGGCCAGCTTCGTCCCTTCGGCAGGATTGCTTGCCGAAAACCAGACTTACACTCTGACCGTTACAACTGGTGCACGGGACGCTGCTGGAAATCCGCTCGCCGCGAACTTCGTTGCCTCATTCCAGACGGAAGATCTCACTCGGCCCACGATCACATCTCGAAGTCCTGCGCCTGGATCGACTGGTGTCGCAACGAGCGCGGCAATTCAGATTGGATTCAGCGAGGCGATGAAGGCGTCAACGATCAATGGATCGACAGTGACTGTCTCTGCCAACGGGACGCAGGTGGCCGGATCGGTGAGTTACGATGCGAATACGCACGTCGCGACATTCACACCGTCGAGCGCTCTCGCTAACTACCAATCGTACTCGGTGACAGTGACCACTGGCGTGACGGACCTGGCTGGTAATGGGCTCGCGAGTAACGACACGTTCAGCTTCACGACAGCTCCGGCGGCGCCCGCTTTCGACATCAGCGGAGTCACTACACCTGGTCTCGGCTGGTGGCAGACAACGACTGCAGGAGCTGTCGGAATTCACTTCCACATCGTCTTCGATCAGAGTGGATCGACACTGTCACGCTCCTCCTTCTGCTCTGGAGGCGGCCAGGACAGCTGCATCAACCTCGCACAGAATCAGGCAGGTCAGGATGCGATCGGACCTAATTCGCCAAGTTTCCTCTGGGTGCTCGTCACAAGCGCGCCTGGTGTCGTAAGCGGGTCGCAGGTGAGCTTTACCCTGACCAACGCGAACGGTCGAAGCTTCACGTTTACTGGAGTTATCAATTCGTCAAAATCCATGACAGGAACAATCAGCGGCGCAACGCTTCCAGCTGAGGCCGTAACGTTCACCCGACCATGATAAACGCGCGGAGTGTAGTGGCGTTCGGTGCCCTGGTCGTTCTGTCGTCGCGGCCAGCTACTGCGCAAAGGGAATATCGAAATCTCGAAGCCGGGCGCCCGGTGAGAGTCTCCGATGCGACGCCAACCGAGCGATACGCGCTCGATCTCGATCTCTCGACACTTCGTCTCGAGCGACTCTCGCTCGGTCGCTATCGTCTTCAGTACGAGCCACGGATCGCGTACGGAATTCTTCCGCGCACCGAAGTGTCGCTTCGGATTCCATCGTTCTATCGTGAGCGAAGCATCTCGCCCCGCGGTGGTATCGCAGGCGTAGGCATCGGGACTGAATACCAGTTGGCGATGGAAAAACTTGCGAGGCCCGCTCTTGCGATATCGGGAGAAGCATTCATCCCGACCGGTCCCAATGCGCTGCGTACCTCGTATTCAGTCAAAGGTCTGCTGACCAAGAGCTTCGTTCCGGGACGACTTCATCTGAACGCGAGCTACGGCACTTTTGCGGTTCGACAGGCTGCGACAGGCGTATTGGCTCCTCCCGTAATCGACGGACCGTGTGACTTTGTTGTCCCCGAGACAGGCATGTCGATGAAGGCCTTCTGCGGCGTTCCCAATTTCTCGCAATCCGCGGCAGCTGCCGCAGGGCCGCCGATCGTGACGAAATGGCGTTGGCTCGCCGGAGCTGGAATCGACAAGTCGTTTGCATTGAGCTCTGTCCTCATCGCTGCCGACGTCGTGGCCGAAAAGTACCAGGGAATCGGACGGCCAACTGATTGGTCTGGCGAAGCAGGGATCAGAAAGCAGTTCACTCAGCTACTGGTTCTCGACCTGGCCGCAGGCCGTCGCTTCACTGGAATCAGTCCGGCGTGGTTCGCGACCGCGGGATCGACTGTCACTCTTCCGTTCAACCGATGAGCCATATGAAACGCATCGCGTTGTCCGCCATTGTGGTGTTCGGCTCAACGTTCAGCGCACAGGCGCAAACGGGACCGTATTTCGAGCAAACGTATCTGCGTGCGTCCCACAACTGGGCATTCCACGACAATTATCCGGAAGCGAACAGACTGTTCAACGCGTTCGACTACGGTCACGCGATTCTTTATGAAACCCTGTGGCGACAGCCAACCGCGAGTGTGGCCGAGCTCGACGGCAAGCAGTTCGGATTCATTACGAACCAATTGCTGGTGCATCCGCCTGGCGTCATGCTCGATGAATCAGCGATCGGACCCGAATGGGCGAAGCTCGCCCCTGAAGTTCTGGCGATGTTCGAGTGGGCGCACATGCTTCACCGGCAGATCTACGATGTGTGGGCCGACGACCGGATTCCCGCAACGGAAAAGGATGCTCGTGTTGCAGAGGTCGTGAGCTACTACAAGTCGCGTCCGGCGCTCGCGTTCAGCTCCAAGCCGAAGGATATGGAGCTGATGGAAGGCCAGCCTTACTCGCTCGCGTTCAGAAAGAAATTCCCGAAGTACAACGGTCTCATCTGGTCGTATCACTGGCTCCAGATGACGCTGTATGATGCTCTCATGGCTGGCCGCACCCGACAGGAAAGGCAGGCGAATGTCTCGAAAGTCGTCGGATTGTTTCGCGGCATGACCAGAGCGCCTTCGACGCTTCCGGCGATGATGCCGATGACGCCGGCGATAGCACCATTGTTCACGGACCGGTATCCCGAGGCGGCTATAATCTTCGACAATCTCCATTCACTGCATGATGTCGTCTCGGACATCCTCGCTAATCAGGTGATTCCCCGAAGCGCCAAGCGGCAGACGATTCTCGCCGCCGCCGCTCACTACCGCGACGACCATACGAGCGTGACATCAGTTTCTGACTGGCGCGATATGGCGAACGAAATGGGGGCCGAAAAGATGGGCGGCCGACCGTCGTTTGGTACAATTCCCGCCGACCCGTCAAAAGCCCCGAATCGTCGCCAGTAGCGCATTCCTCCGCCAATCATTTCCGATGCGTGAAATTGATTGGGCGTTCTGCAGACTCGTCGCACTCCGGTTACAATTGAAGAACGGAGGAACGACTCGATGAACAGGCTCGAAAAGCTTCATGCTGAAAGCCAGTCGATCTGGCTTGACAACATAGACCGCAAGATGCTCCACAACGGAGATCTCGAAAGACGCATTGCCGAAGAATCGCTCACGGGAATGACGTCGAACCCGACGATCTTCGAAAAGGCACTCTCGGAAGGCACCGACTACGACGAGCAGCTCTCGGCCGCAGATTCATCGTTGAGTCCTGCACAATTGTTCGAGCTGGTCGAGACAACTGATGTTCAGCGCGCGTGCGATCTCTTCGCCGGCGTTTACTCGAGCACTCGCGGCGGTGACGGATACGTCTCCATCGAAGTGTCACCCGGTGTCGCGAACGACGTGCAGCAGACCGTTGATGAAGCGCGCCGGCTCTGGCACACCGTCGACCGTCCCAACGTGCTGGTCAAGGTGCCAGGCACTGAGCAGGGCGCCAAAGCTGTTCGCCAGCTCACCTCCGAAGGCATCAACGTCAACATCACGCTTCTGTTCTCCATCGACGCGCACGACCGGGTGATCGACGCATACATGTCCGGTCTCGAGGATCGCGTCGCGGCCGGCAGTCCGATCGATCATCTCTTTTCTGTCGCAAGCTTTTTCGTAAGTCGCGTTGATACGGAAACCGACAAGCGCCTCGATGAGCTGGTGAAGGCAGCGAATCCCACCGACCGGGACAGACTGAAGATGCTCAAGGGCCGAACTGCCGTCGCCAACGCGAAGTTGGCCTACAGACTGTTCACGCGCCGTTTCGCGGAGCCGCGCTGGAAAGCACTTGAAGATAAGGGTGGCCGTGTTCAGCAGCCGTTGTGGGCAAGCACAGGTGTCAAGAATCCGGCCTACCGCGACGTCATGTACGTCGAGGAGTTGATCGGACCGCACACAGTGAACACGATGCCGCCCGCTCTGATCGACGCGTTCAAGGATCATGGCGACGTTCAGCGCACGGTAGACAAGCGAATCGGTGCCGCGGAAGGACTGCTTCGCGAGGTCGAAGCGGTTGGAATCCCGATCAAGGACGTCACCGACAAGCTGCTCGTGGATGGCGTTGCGAGCTTTCAGAAATCATTCGACACGCTGATCGCCGGAATCGAAAAGAAGACGAGCCAGCTCACCTCAGCGAAGTGAACTCACAGTACATCCCGCGAACGAAAATCGTTTGCACGATCGGCCCGGCGACATCGTCGGAGGAAGGAATTCGAAATCTCGTCGAGGCGGGCATGAATGTCGCCCGCCTGAATTTTTCGCACGGCACGCACGCCCAGCACGCTGAAGTAATCGCGAACATTCGGAAGGTCGCTGCTGACTTCAACCGGCCTGTGGCGATACTCGGCGATTTGCAGGGTCCGCGCATTCGAGTCGGCGACATTCCCGCGCCATTGATGGTCGAGCCTGGTGAAGACATCGTTCTCGTTCACGAAGGTCTCGAGCGTACCGGCGAGATACCTATCACTTATGACCAGCTCGCGACTGACGTTCATGTCGGCGACAGGATTCTCATTGATGATGGCCTGATCGAGCTGCTCGCGATGGAAGTCGATGCGCCGCGAGTGAAAGCGCGAGTCGTTCACGGTGGCGCGATCAAGCCGCACAAGGGATTGAATCTGCCCGGCGTGCATGTGTCCGCGCCGTCGATTACCGAAAAAGACATCGCGGATATTCATTTCGCAGTGGAGCGTGATCTCGACTACCTCGCGCTCAGCTTCGTCCGTCGCGCGCAGGATGTCGAACAACTGCGGGCGATGATTCCGCGCGGCCTGCTGGTCGTGGCGAAAATCGAAAAGGATGTTGCGCTTCACAACATCGAAAGCATCATTCAGGCGTCCGACGCCGTGATGGTCGCTCGCGGCGATCTCGGTGTCGAGCTTCCCTTCGAGGAAGTCCCCGGAGCTCAGAAGAGAATCATCGCGCTGGCGAACAGGCTGGGTCGTCCGGTCATCACGGCGACGCAGATGCTCGAGTCAATGATCGAGAACCCGCGCCCCACTCGCGCCGAAGCAAGCGACGTCGCCAATGCCATTCTCGACGGCACCGACGCAGTCATGCTCTCGGCCGAAACAGCCGCAGGCGCGTATCCGCGTCTCGCTGTCGAAGCGATGAGCAGAATCATTTCAGAAATCGAACAGCATCCGCCCGGTGGGAAAGCCCGCCGTGGAGTCCATCGCGAAGTTGGCGTGGGAGTTCCGACCGAGGTTGCAATCGCTGCCGCTACAACCGCGGCTGTGGACATGCTCGGCGCACCGCTCGTCGTCGTGTTCACAAAAAGCGGCTTTTCGGCCCGAATTGTGGCCGCGCACCGACCCAATGTGTCAATTCTGGTTCTATCGGATCAGCCGAGAACGTACAGACAGCTTGCGTTGGTGTGGGGTGTGATTCCCGAGCTCGTTCAGCACTGCGACAATTACGATGAGATGATGCAGCGCGCGAAGGAAGTCGTCGTTGCGCGCCAACTCGCAGCAAGAGGCGACCGCATCGTCGTCACTGCCGGAGTTCCGTTCGACGTTCCAGGCACGACAAATCTCCTGAAGGTCGAAACCGTGTGATTGAATCGACTCGCGCCCTCGAATGAAGCTCACGTTCCTCGGAACCGGCACGAGCTTCGGCGTTCCGCAGGTGGGATGCGGGTGCGAGGTGTGTCATTCACCCGATCCGCGTGACAAGCGCACGCGGGTCGGAGCGATCGTCGAAACGGATTCAGGCGCTCGTCTTCTCATCGACACGCCTCCGGAACTGAGACTCCAGTTGATTGCAGCCGGCATCGATCGCGTCGATGCCGTGTTGTTCACCCACGATCACGCAGACCACACTCACGGTCTCGATGATGTCCGTGTGTTCTCGATGCGGCGCGATGCACCGCTCGAGATGTATGGGCCTGCCGATTCACTCGAGCGTCTGGCTCATCGGTTCAAGTACATCTTCGACGATCGGATTCGCCCGCTTCCGGGGACCTCGAAGCCTGAAGGGCGCGCAGTGGCACTGCGTGACCGTGAGACGACTCAGATCGCAGGTGTCGATGTGACTCCCATCGCCGTGCCGCATGGATCGGTTGTCGTTTTCGGATATGTAATCGGACCTCTCGCGTACATCACTGACGCGAAGGCGATTTCAGATGAGATCATCGAAGTCCTGCGCGGCGCGGAGGTACTCGTTTTGAACGCGTTGTTCCGGACAGGACACCCGACTCACCTGAGCATTCCCGAAGCCGTGCGCGTCGCCCAGGCCGTCGGCGCGGAACGAACGTACCTCACCCATTTGACTCACGACAATTTTCACGCGGACCTCGAGGCGGAGCTGCCGCGCGGCATAATGCCTGCTTTCGACGGGCTCACCGTTCGCATCGACTGAGAAGACTGACATGGCAATACGCATCGATTATTCAAACATGATTGGCGAGGCCGCCGGCGGCATATCCGAAGCCGACTGGACCTCTGCGGCCGGCGGATTTGCAAAGAGCCATGCGGGTTTCGCGGCGCTCAGAAGAAGCGGGAGCGTTGGATTCGCTGATATCGTGAGCGACGAACAGTTGCGCGACCAGTCGCTCAACTACGCGTCGCTAGCGGAAGGGAAGTACGACGACGTTGTGATTCTCGGCATCGGCGGGTCAGCACTTGGACCGATTGCTCTTCGCACCGCACTGAGACCGGGCGCGTGGAACATGCTCTCGTCAGGATCCCGCGATGGGCTGCCGCGACTGCAAGTCCTGGACAACGTCGATCCCGAGACGATCTCTGCGCTCCTCGAGCGTCTCGATCTATCGCGTACGTTGTTCATCGTAACTTCGAAATCCGGCGGGACTGCCGAGACGATGTCTCAGTTCCTGATCGTGCATCAGCGCGTCATTGAGGCTTCACTCAAGCCCGACGATCATTTCGTCTTCGTTACGGATCCGGCACAGGGAGCTCTTCGTCCGCTCGCTCATCGATTGGGCGTGCCCGCGCTCGACATTCCGCCGAGTGTCGGCGGACGCTTCAGCGTTCTGACTCCGGTTGGGACGTTGCCGGCCGCTTTGATCGGAATCGATGTCGCCGAGCTTCTGCGCGGGGCGAGCGACATGGTCGCGCGCTGCGAGACCGACAAGCTCGCAGAAAACCCCGCGGGCATTTATGGCACGCTTCAGTGGCTCGCCGACACGAAATACGGCAAGGCGATCAACGTCTTCATGCCGTATTCCGATCCGCTGAGAGATTTCGCCGCGTGGTTCGTTCAATTGTGGGCGGAGAGTCTCGGCAAGCACCTGCCGGATGGCGGGTCAGTGGGTCAGACGCCGCTCGCCGCGCTTGGCGCGACGGATCAGCACAGCCAGGTGCAGCTGTTCATGGAAGGTCCGAAGAACAAAGTCGTCACGTTCGTTGCGGTCGAGGAACGTGGCGCGGATGTCGTAATTCCCAAGGCATTTGACGACGTCAAGGAGCTCGGATACCTCGGCGGGCACTCGCTTGGCGAGCTGATTGGAATCGAGCAGCGGGCGACTGCCGGTGCGCTCGCCAGGCGCGGGCGGCCAAATCTCACGATTCATCTCGACCGCGTGGACGCATGGCACGTGGGTGGATTGATGATGCTCCTGGAGCTCGCAACGGCGTACGCCGGACAGCTTTACGGGATCGACGCGTTCAATCAACCCGGTGTGGAGCTGGCCAAGCAGTTCGCTTACGCGCTTCTTGGGCGGCCGGGGGCCGACGCGGCAAGGAAAGAGTGGGATTCTTTGCCAAATCCTGATTCCCGCTGGTCGGTCTAGTCCCCGGTTCGAGTCCTCAGTCAGTCCGCGACCGTCGATTCAGTTGGTCCGGGATACGCAATTGCAGGGATAAACCCCTTGCAACGGCTCCTTCGCCAAACGAGTTTCAGCGAATATGCTCGAACAACTAATGAAGGGTGCCGTGACCGTCGAGAACGGCAAAGTGACAATCGCCGACGAATCGGTCATCGCATCGACGCAGATGGACGCGCTCGCGTACACCGCGGTCTTTGGCGACCAGGATGCGAAGGACAACGCAAGATGGCTGATCTGGGAGATCGGACAGGCGGTTGGTGTAATTCCGTCATCCATTCATGACCTGTACCTCGCGCGCGGCAGAGGAGAACCCGGCGGCTATACCGTGCCGGCAATCAACGTGCGCGGCATGGCCTACGACACCGCACGCTCGATATTCCGCACGGCAATCAAGCTCAACGCCGGCGCATTCCTCCTCGAGATCGCACGCTCCGAAATAGCGTACACGGACCAGCGTCCATCCGAGTATATCGCTGTCATGATGGCGGCAGCATTGCGCGAAGGCTGGCGCGGCCCGCTGTTCATTCAGGGTGACCACTTCCAGATCAACGCAAAGAAGTTCGCGGTCGATCCTGTGACAGAGGTGAACGCGGTCAAGCAGCTTGCGCGAGAGGCCATATCTGCAGGCTTCTACAACATCGACATCGACACTTCGACGCTCGTCGATTTGTCCAAGCCGAATCTGAACGAACAGCAGCGCGTCAACTACGAACAGGCTGCCGATATCGCGCTGTTCATCCGCGGGCTTCAGCCGCAGGGAATCAACATCTCTCTTGGCGGCGAGATTGGAGAAGTAGGCAAGGAGAACAGCACCGTTGAAGAGCTCGTCGCTTACATGGACGGCTTCAACGCAACGCTCGCTTCGCGCGCTCCAGGTTTCGAGGGACTTTCGAAAATCAGCGTTCAATCCGGCACGACACACGGCGGTGTCGTGCTTCCGGACGGCACGATCGCGGACGTGCAGATCGACTTCGAAACACTGCGTTTGCTGTCCGACGTCGCGCGCAAGAAGTACGGCCTCGCTGGCGCAGTACAACATGGCGCTTCGACGCTTCCCGATTCGGCTTTTGGACATTTCCCGGGAACCGAGACTGCAGAGATCCACCTCGCGACGAACTTTCAGACGATGCTGTATGATCGGATACCGGATGCCCTGCGGTCCGAGATTTACGAATGGCTTGCAGTCAATGCGAAGGACGAGCGAAAACCTGCCGATTCCGACGAACAGTTCTTCTACAAGACACGCAAGAAGGCGCTCGGTCCTTTCAAGAAGCGATTCTGGGAGCTCGACAAGTCTGTGAAGTCGCAGCTTGCGGCGGCCTACGATGCGAAGTTCGAGTTCCTGTTCACACAGCTCGGGATTTCGAACACGGCCAAGGCGGTCGCAGAGCACGTCAAGCCGCTCCGACAACACCGGATGCAGCCACACGAGGGAATGGCCATCGTCGCGGCGGCGCCGGACGACGCAGATCTGAGTGACTGACCCTTCAGGGCCCGAGAACCCGGACTGGCAAACGAATCTCGATGCCGCCGCCACTGCGGCCGGCCATGAGGTGCGGAACGCGTTGAACGGCCTCGTGGTAAACCTCGAGGTCGTCAGATCGATGGCTCAGTCCGCGGGATTCGCTGCCGAGCCATTCATGACACAGGCAGTGAGCCAGTCGGAGGATTCGGTGCGACTGGCCGAGGCGGTAATCGCGATGTTGAAGCTTGTATCCGGGGCGGTTGGCCCGGACGGACATTTCGCCCTGGTGTCGGCACACGGACGACAGATTGGCATCGATGCCGGGGCGGGAGCAGAGCGGATTTGTGCCGCCCTCCAGCCCCTTGCCGAGCGAGGCGTCCTGGCCGCCGAAAGGTCCGGCGCGACAGTTATATTACGGCTTCCAGAAGACAGCTCAAAATAGACAGACCGAATGAACCAAGCGAAAATCCTCATTGCCGACGACGAGCTTTCGATGACGAACGCGCTGAGCGCGATTCTCACGAGCGAAGGCTATGAGGTAGCGGTTGCGTCAGATGGCAAGAAAGCTCTCGACCAGCTCAGCGCCGACGATTTTGGAGTCGTTCTCGCCGACCTGAAGATGCCGAAGCTCGATGGACTCGCGTTGCTCAAGGAGCTCCAGCGCCAGGCCATTCCGACGGAATGCATCATCGTCACCGGCCAGGGCACCGTCGATTCGGCTGTGCAGGCGATGCGCGAGGGCGCATACGACTACATCGAGAAGCCGCTCAACGCTGAAAAGCTGAATCGCTTGAAGGCGCTCATTCCGAAGGCGCTCGACAAGTTCAACGTCCAGGCGCGGAATCGCGAGCTGTCGTCGAAGCTCGAGAATCTGACGCACTATGCTGAGCTCACCGGACAATCGGAAGAGATGCGCGCGGTTTATCAGATCATCGATTCCGTCGCGCCTTCTTCAGCGAGCGTGCTGATTCTTGGCGAGTCTGGAACTGGAAAGGAGCTCGTCGCCCGGGCGTTGCACGCCAGAAGCGACCGCGCGAAAGGCCCGTTCTTCGCTCTCAACTGCGCTGCACTTCCGAAAGACATTCTCGAGAACGAGCTGTTCGGCCACGAGAAGGGTGCCTTCACGGGATCGACAAACGAGAAAGCCGGCGCATTCGAGATGGCGCATGGCGGAACGATCTTTCTGGACGAAGTCGCGGAGATGGCGACCGACATTCAGGTCAAGCTGCTCAGAGCGATTGAGACGCGCACCATCCGCCGCCTCGGCGGCAAGAAGGAAATCTCCGTCGATATTCGTATCGTCGCAGCGACGAATCGCGATCTTCAGAAAGCACTCGCCGAAAATGAGCTGCGTGAGGATCTCTATTATCGCCTTGCGGTCGTCGAGATTTTCCTTCCACCGCTTCGCGACAGAGCTGGCGACATCAAGCTTCTCGCCAACGAATTCCTCACGCGCTTCTCGCAGCAGAACGGCAAGAAGATCAAGGGCTTCGATGCGGGTGCGTGGGAATGGATTCTTTCGCACAACTGGCCGGGAAACGTACGCGAGCTGAAGAACGCCGTCGAGCGCGCAGTGATCATGGCACGTGGCGAAATCATCACCGCAGAAGACATCACGCCGCGACATTTGCGAGTGAGCGGTGAGATGCCTGCGATCACGATGGCGGCTGGCGCGTCTCTCGCAGATGCGAAGCGACAGCTGGTGCTGAGAACGTTTGCGACGGCCAATGGGGATCCGGCGAGAACGGCAAGAATTGTTGGCATTACGCCGGAAGAAGTGAAGTCCGAGATTTCCGCGATGCTCAACGGCAACGGATCATCGCACGTGGTCAAACAGCCCGCACCGTCAGCGGATGCTGGAAGTTCGAAAGCTCGGGGCGCGGCGCCCGCGAAGCCAAAGCCGAAAAAGCGCTAATCAGAGGTAGAAAAATGTCTGAATACGAATGGGACGACGACGATGAGCCAATTGTCGTCATCGAGAAGAGCGAGCCGGGCATCGGAACATTCCTCGCGGGTCTCGCGATCGGTGCGGGAATAGCTCTGCTGTTTGCTCCACGTTCGGGCGAAGAGACGCGCCGCGATCTCGAGCGACGTGCGCGCAAGATTGGAGATCAGGCGCAGGATCTCGTATCCGGTGTGACAGAGTCCGTTGGTCAGACGCTTCAGGATGCGAAGACCAGCGTCGAGAATCGACTCGACTCCGCGCGAAATGCCGTCGAGCTCAAGCGTCGTCAGGTAACGAATGCTGTGGATGCCGGCCGGGCCGCGGCACAGCAGGCGCGCGTAGAGCTCGAGCAGCGCATAGCGGAAACGAAGGCAGCGTATAAAGAGAGCTAGTGCCAGAGAGGCCGTTCCATCTCAGGATCGGCTGGACGCTGCGGGATTATGCCCAGCGCGTCTGGGACAACAGTGGTGAGGACAACGTGTTTTTTCTGGCGGGCGGGATTGCGTTCAATCTCCTGCTCGCCGCCGTCCCGTTCATTCTCCTCTTCGCGGCTGGCCTCGGCTACCTGCTGAATCAATCCGCCGACGCGTCGTCGCTCGAGATCAATTCTCTCGTCGACAGGTTTCTGCCTCCGCACCCAACCGGACAATCGCCACTCGCGAAAGTGCTCGTGGAGATCATCAAGTCCAGGCAGGCGATCGGTATTTACAGCATCGTTGGCTTCATCTGGTTCTCGACGCGTCT
>JADGQR010000212.1 GCA_017881685.1 Gemmatimonadaceae bacterium | reverse complement strand
TCATCACCCCGGAGAACGGACAGAAGGATTGCTTCGTTCACCACTCAGCCATCAACGGTAGCGGCTTCAAGTCGTTGGCCGAAGGCGAGAAGGTCGAGTTCGACGTCGTGCAGGGCCAGAAGGGTCCCGCCGCCGAGAACGTAACGAAGGTTCGTTGATCCCACTCGCAGGCAGAGTGCGGTAAAGTCGGGGCCACTCTGGAAAGCTTCCAGGGTGGCCCCGTTCTTTCGTCCCTTAACAAACATTAGAACAACGGAGATTTATGGCCAAAGAAGAAGCGATCGAGCTGGAAGGAACGGTCACCGAAGTACTACCTGACGCAACGTTCAAAGTGCTGGTATCGAACGGACACGACGTCCACGCGACCATCGCCGGAAAAATGCGCCGGTTCAGAATCCGCGTGCTCGCAGGCGACCGCGTGACTCTCGAAGTCTCGCCCTACGACCTGACCCGCGGCAGAATCACCTTCCGCCACAAGGGCTGAACCGCTCCACTGCACGCAGCGCAGAATGTCGTAGACGTAGTGAATCCCGAATCCCACGTTCACGACAGATAGTCTTTCATTGTTACCGCGCACTCCCATCTGACGCTCCGCCCGCTCGGTGAGAATTCCCAGTAGTCGGCCATGACGACAATTGACCCGTGATGCTGGCGCTTCTGGCCTGAGCGCCGTACATAGGGTTTCATGAGCGATCGCCGCACCGCCCTCGTGACAGGCGGAACCGGGTTCATTGGAAGTCATCTCGTCGCGGAGCTTCTGGCGAACGGGTGGATCGTGCGTTGCCTGGTGCGGCCATCGAGCAACCTTCGCTGGCTCGACGGGCAGTCGATTCAGCCTGTGACCGCCGATCTCGCGGACACGGATGCTGCGCCTCTGAAAAAGGCCCTCGAAGGAGTCTCAGCAGTCTTTCACCTCGCCGGCATTACGAGCTCGGCACTCGAAGATCGCTACGAACGCGTCAACGCCGAGGGAACGCGGAGAGTCATCAGCGCAATGCGAGAGGCGTCGCCTGACGCGCATCTGATATTCATCTCGAGCATCACGGCAGCGGGTCCGGGGAAGGGAAAGAAAATCTTCAACGAGACCGACGAGCCCCGCCCGATAAGCGCCTATGGCAGATCGAAGCTCGCTGCCGAGCGCGCGATCGAGGAATCGGGCCTGAGGTACGCGATAGTACGGCCGCCTCCGGTCTACGGCCCGCGGGACACGGGAATCTTTTCCTTGTTCCGGCTCGTGCATTACGGAATTGCGCCGCACATCGCTTCGACGACGCAGCGTTTGTCGCTCGTCCACGTGAGCGATCTCGTGCGTGGCCTGATGCTCATTGTGGAGTCTGACGGTCGCGGGCTCTATTACATGACCGACGGGTCGACTCACACGTGGGAAGAGGTCATCAACGAGATCGGCCGGGCACTCAACCGAAAGCCGAAATTCGTTGCAGTCTCACCAGGAGTTGCTGACGTCGTCGCGAAGCTGGAGCGGATCCGCGGGGTCGTAATGGGAGGGAAACCTCTCCTCACTCCAGACCGGCTGCTCGAGCTGTCGCAGAATGAATGGACGTGCAGCGATGTGCGAGCGAGGCTCGACCTCAACTACGAGTCGGCGATCCCCCTGCCCGAGGGAATCGCGTCCACGGCGGAATGGTACCGTGCGCAGGGGTGGCTGCCGCGATAGGACGTGCTGAAAGTCAAACACCCGTGCGCTTGCTGATTGCTTCGCGAGCGCACGGGTGTAAACAGAGCCAGTCTGTCTCAGGAACCTGCTACCAGATCTTTACTCGATCCGCCGGCGCAACGTACATCTTGTCGCCGGGCTGAACACCAAAGGCCGCGTCGAACGCGTCGTTGTTGATGAGTGGAACGAAGGCGCGATACATCCCGGGCGAATGGGGATTGGTCAACAGCTGCTGCCGCAACGCTTCATCGCGGAACTTCGTCCGCCAGATCTGCGCAAAGCCGATGAAGAAGCGCTGGTCACCTGTGAAACCGTCGATCACCGGTGCTTCTTTTCCATTGAGCGAGATGCGATACGCGCGATAAGCCTGCGCGAGTCCGCTCAGGTCACCGATGTTCTCGCCCATCGTCAAGCCGGGATTGATGTGCAGGTCGTCGATCGGATTGATCGCCGCATACTGCGCTCCGAGCTTCTTCGTGCGAGCGTCGAACGACTGTGCGTCGCTCGCCGTCCACCAGTCGCGCAGGTTTCCTGATCCGTCGGACTTGCGTCCCTGATCGTCGAACCCGTGGCCGACTTCGTGACCGATCACCGCGCCAATCGCGCCGTAGTTGACGGCATCATCCGCTTCGAAATTGAAGAACGGCGGCTGAAGAATCGCAGCCGGGAAAACGATCTCGTTGTTCGAAGGATTGTAGTACGCATTGACCGTCTGCGGCGTCATGCCCCAGCGCGTGCGGTCAACGGGCTTTCCGAGCCGGCTGATCGCGTCGTTGTACTGGAAAATGTCGCGTCGCATGGCGTTGCCCATCAGATCGCCACGCTTGATCACCAATGCCGAGTAATCACGCGGTTTGTCGGGATAACCGATCTTCACTGTGAAGTGTGCAAGCTTATCCTTTGCCTGCACCTTCGTCTCCGGGCTCATCCACTCCAGGCTGTCGATTCCAACGCGGTACGCCGCGAGGATGTTCTTGACCAGCTGGTCCATGCGCGCCTTCGCTTCCGGCTTGAAGTAGCGCTTGACGTAGAGCTGCCCGGCCGGTTCTCCGAGGATGCTGCCGACACCGTCGACCGACCGCTTCCACAACACCGCGGGTTGCTGTTGTCCGCTGAGCGTCTTGCTGCGGAAGTCGAATCTCGCCGCCCTGAAAGACGCCGGCAGCTGGTTGGCGTAGTTGTCGAGCAGCTTGAATGTCAGGTACTCGCGCCACGTCGAAACCGGGGTGTTTGCGAGGATGCCATCGACTGACTTCAGGTAGTCGGGCTGACGCACGATGACGTCGGATGCGGCTGTGAGACCGGCGTCCTTGAGGTACGTGTTCCAGCTGTAGGACGGTGTGAGCGCGGACAGCTGGGCGACGGTCATCTTGTTGTACGTGGCGTTGCGGTCGCGATTGCGCGCGCGGTCCCACTGCGGCGTCGCGATAGCCGTCTCAAGGGCGACGATCCGCGCGGCCGCTCCTGCTGGATCAGGCTGCTTCGCCAGTGTGAGAAGCTGCGTGATGTACTTCGTGTAGGCGGCGCGAGTTTCCTGCATCTTCGCGTCGTTCTTCAGGTAGTAGTCGCGATCTGGCAAGCCCAGTCCCGACTGTCCGACCTGGACGATGTTTACATCTGACTGTTTGGGGTCCTGGCCAACGCCAACGCCGATTGGTGTGTTTACGCCTAGTCTCGCGAAGTGCGCGAACGTTGCGGGAAGCTCTGACGACGTCTTAAGTGCCGCAATCGTCCGCATTTCACCTGCGAGCGGTGTCAGGCCCAGCTTCTCCACCGTGGCGGTGTCCATGTAGGTCGCGTAGAGATCACCGACCTTTCGCTCGACCGAGCCGGCAGGAGCCTTGGTCGTTGACGCTTCCTCGAGAATCGTGTGCAGCGCATCGCGACTGCGCTCATTGAGCTCGTTGAACGCACCCCAGCTCGAAGCGTCGGCCGGTATGTCGGCGCGTTTCAGCCAGCCACCGTTCACGTACCGGAAGAAATCGTCCTGTGGCCGTACCGACTTGTCGAAGTTGGTAGTGTCGAATCCGAGCGCGTGGCCAGTCTGTCCGGAAGCGGGCGCGGCAAACGCAAATGCTGCAAATACAGCCAGTCCGCCGAATACGGTGCGGCCGGTAGTGCTGCGAAAAACCTGAGGCATGTCCTCTCCTCAAAATGTGGGTGCGAAGGGAGCACGTCCCTGCGCATAGCAAGATTTATAGCGGAAAAAGCCTGTGTCCAGACTACGCACTCGATGGCCTCGGCGTTGGCGGGACATCTTGCGTCGGGCAACCTCAGGGCCGATAATCGCGCGTCCCTATCAGGCTCATCAAAACGTGAAGAAAATCTTGTCGCTATCGGCGATTCTTGTCGCCGCTTGCACTTCGGCTTCGTCCCAGGCACCGACTCAGGCTCCGGCGCCGGCCGCAGCCCCTGTCTCCTCGGGAATCGACGCCAAAACTGCCGGGCTGGAGAAGAAGGACGGCTTCATCCCGATGTATCTCGACAACAAGACAGGGAAGATCCTGCTCGAGATACCGACGGATTCAATGCGCGTTCTCATGTTCGTCGGTCAGGCGACCGGACTTGGCTCCAATCCAATCGGCATCGACCGGGGCGCCGGCGGTGACAACTTCGTCGCCCGCTTCGATAGAAATGGCGATCGCGTTCTCGTCGTTTTCGAAAACTGGAACTACAGAAGCTCGGCG
>JADGQR010000211.1 GCA_017881685.1 Gemmatimonadaceae bacterium | reverse complement strand
GAAGACACGCACCGCATGGCCGAAGCCAACAAGGCCTTCGCGCACTATCGCTGGTAGTCGTCTTCAACGTTTCGTAACTCCGCGCCCCGCCTTGCTTTGAGTAGCAGGGCGGGGCGTTTGCATCCGGGCGGCCCAGGCGTGTCGTGGTGTCGGTTACGGTCTCGAGGGTTGTTGAAGCGAAGCGAGCAGCGTTCTCAGGTCGGATCGCAATGACTCGAGCTGAGGATCGATCTGGATCTTGATCATCGGGTGCACCGACCCGTATCCAGCCAGCTCGCTGCTGAAATAGTCCTCAACGCGAATCACTTCGTCTGTCAGGATCGCCTGAATGCTGCGCAGTCGCGATCGATGCTTCGGAGGTATGCGTAGCGCTTTGACCAGGGCTTCGACTCGCTCTCTAAGGCGGAGAATCACGGGAGCCGCGACGGTCGTGAACTCTTCGGGCAAATCCGTGTCGTAAAGAACGAGCGAGCCTTCCCGGGGCGCGGCCGGAAGGGAGATTAGCCGCTCGATGTCATCGACAGATTTCTGGAGCAGCTCCAGATAGACTGCGATGTGCCGCCGTTGAGCAACATTCAACATCGGCTCAGCGAGATCAGCTTCCAATAGCGGGGCTAGGTGTTCAACCTGGGTTCCCACTGTCGTCTCCTCAGCGATAGGCGAGCACGTCAGCCTCTGGATCACATCGAGTTCGGCATCGGCCCTCCAAATAAAGTTAGACGGCCGCGCAGAGAAGCGTCATTCCACTGAGGCCGATGTTACCCGAAAGTCAGACACTGGTGATACTGGCTTCAATCTCTCAATCGCACACGTCCTGTGACTGCGGTTACTTCCGAGTCGAATCTTTCGGGAAGAAGCTCGCATTGTCGTAGTAGTCTGTGAACTGCTTGATCTTGCCGTTCTCGACGTCGACGATCGACGCACCGCGCCCTGAAAGTGGAAGGTTCTTCACCATCCCCGCCGGCCCGGGACCCGTGTAGGTCGAAGTCCACGTCCACTCCATCGCGACGTGCGGTCCGTCAGTGAACGTGGACGTGACATTCCACTTGTAATCCGGCTGCCCCTTGAGCACGTCACGCATGAAGCCGTTGACCTGCGCGGGCCCGACGCCGTGAAAGCCCTCGGCCAGATCGTCGTGTACTCCGCCCGGTCCGAGCAGCGAATCCATCGCGACTGTATCGCGCTTGTTCCACGCGTCGACGTATGCTTTGACTACCGCGACGTTCGCGTCAGAGCTCGGCTTCGCCGCAGCGCTGTCGCTGGTGCTTACCGCGGGAGCGCTCCTGGTGCAAGCGACAAGTGTTGCGACGGCAACCAGGCAGAAGCGAGCAGCAAGTGTCATATAAACTCCCTGAAGTGTGGAGGGCTGACGTCACCGGACAACTGCGTCTGAGCCGCGAAAATCTAAATATACGTACACAGCCGCGGAAGATTCGGCAGCGAGCTATGTTGGTGTCATGCTGATCGTCAACAGAGCGACTTCGGGCATCACGCCGATTTCGATCGACGCAATCATGGCGGCGCGAGACCGGCTCTCAGGCATCGCTGTGCGGACTCCTCTCGTGCGTTACGGCACTGACGCGACAGAGGGGGACATATACCTCAAGCTCGAGAACCTTCAGCCGATCGGTTCATTCAAGCTGCGAGGTGCGGCAAACGCCATGGCGGTGGCCGATCCCGACGAGCTGGAGCGCGGAGTCTACACGGCGAGCGCCGGCAACATGGCGCAGGGAGTCGCCTGGTGCGCGAGGGAACTTGGTGTTCGCTGCCGCGTCATCGTGCCGGACACCGCTCCGAAGGCGAAGACCGACGCTATCGAGCGGCTCGGAGGAGAAGTCATCAAGGTTCCGTTCTCCGAATGGTGGCAGACGCTGATAAATCGCGGACACGATTCGATTGACGGCTTTTTCGTTCACCCATTCGCCGATGCGGCGGTGATGGCAGGAAACGGAACCATCGGCGCCGAGATATTCGAAGACCTCGATGGCGTCGATGCGATAATCGTCCCGTACGGAGGCGGTGGGCTCTCCTGCGGAATCGCGTCGGCGGCTCGGGCATTGAGCCCGACGACGAAAGTCTACGCCGTCGAAGCGGAGACTGCCGCTCCGGTTGCCGCGTCGTTCACCGCCGACAAGCCGACGCCAGTGATACGCACTCCAACGTTCATTGATGGAATGGGAAGCGGAGCGGTGTTCGACGAGATGTGGCCAATCGTCGAGTCGCTGCTCGCTGGCACCATCGTCGTTTCAGTGGCCGAAGTTGCAGAAGCGGTGAAGCTTCTGGCTGAGCGTTCTCGCCTGGTCGCCGAGGGTGCGGGTGCGGCAGCGCTTGCGGCAGCTCGGAGCGGAGCTCTAAATGGACAGCGAATTGTGTGCATTGTGAGCGGCGGCAACATCGACATGAGCGTGTTGAGTACAATTTTGCGCGGAGAGGTTCCTTGAGCGACGATGCGAGCAGAGAAGCTGGCGGAGCCGAGTATTATCCATTTCCCACGAAGAACAACCTGCCGTTCTCGGCGGCGGTGCGAGTTGGCAACATGCTTTACGTTTCCGGACAAATGGGCACCGATGAGTCCGTAAAGATTGTCCCCGGTGGAATCGAAGCGGAAACCCGACAAACGCTCCTGAACATGAAGCGAATACTCGAGCGTCATGGGTCGTCACTCGACCGGGTAGTCAAGTGCACGGTGATGATGGCCGACATGAGCGAGTGGCCCGCGATGAACGCGATTTATGTCCAGCAGTTTCCGAATCACCTGCCGGCGCGAAGTGCATTTGGTGCGGCAGCTCTCGCGCTCGGCGGTCGCGTCGAGATCGAATGCATGGCGACGGTGGACTAGCCCTCCGCCGCAAACTCCCAATTCAGGATTGATCTTCATGTTGCGATTCTCCCGTGCCTCGGTGATCGCGCTGGCGGTTTGCATCAGCGCCTGCGTGCCTGTGACGACTGCGCCCAATCTGCTCAAGACGAGAGTTCATGACGTCATCATACGCGGCGGGACCGTCTACGACGGAACCGGCGCGAAAGGTCGCATGACGGACGTCGCGATCGACGGAGATCGCATCACGGTGGTTGGTAATCTCAGCGACTCGCGCGGAAAGCAGGAGATCGACGCGCATGGACTCGCTGTCGCGCCTGGTTTCATCAACATGCTGAGCTGGGCGAACGAGTCGCTCATCCAAGACGGGCGCGCGATGAGCGACATCATGCAGGGTGTGACTCTCGAGGTGATGGGAGAAGGCGATTCGATGGGGCCGCTGACCGACTCGATGAGAAAGGAAGCGATCGAGCAGCAGGGCGACATCAAGTACGACATCCCATGGACGACACTTGGTGAATATCTCGACTACATCGTGAAGCGAGGCATTTCACCAAACGTTGCATCATTCGTTGGCGCTACGACGGTGCGTGTTCATGAGGTCGGATATGCGGACCGCCCGCCGACACCAGAAGAGCTCGCGCGAATGCAGGCGCTCGTAAGGCAGGCGATGGAGGAGGGAGCGCTGGGAGTTGGATCGGCTCTCATCTACGCGCCGGCTTTCTATGCGAAGACAGATGAGCTCGTCGCCCTCGCGAGGGCCGCATCACCGTACGGCGGTACGTACATCTCGCACATGAGAAGCGAAGGATCACGATTGCTCGAATCAGTCGATGAGTTGATCGCGATCGCGAAGGAGGGTGGAGTTGCAGGCGAGATCTATCATTTGAAGGCGGCAGGCAAGCCGAACTGGGACAAGCTGCCGGCGGTGATCGCCAAAATTGACTCCGCGCGCGCCGCTGGTCTCGACATTCGCGCGAACATGTACACGTACACGGCTGGCCAGACCGGCCTCGATGCGTCGATGCCGCCGTGGGTGCAGGAAGGCGGTTACAAAGAATGGGCGAAGCGTCTTCAGGATCCGGCAATCCGCGCACGCGTCGCTCAGGAGATGAGAACCCCAACCGACAAATGGGAAAACTTCTTTCAGGCCGTCGAGTCCCCGGAGCAGATACTCCTCGTCGGGTTCAAGGCCGACTCGTTGAAGAAGTTCACCGGAAAGAGTCTGGCCGAGGTCGCGCGGATTCGCGGCAAATCACCTGAGGAGACGGCGATGGATCTCGTCGTTCAGGACGGCAGCAGAGTTGGGACCGTGTATTTCCTGATGTCAGAAGACAATGTGCGGAAGGAGATCGGAATTCCGTGGGTCAGCTTTGGCTCCGATGCCGAGGCTCCCGCTGCAGAGGGAGTGTTTCTGAAATCGAGCACTCATCCGCGAACGTACGGCAATGTCGCGCGCCTGCTCGGCCGATACGTGCGCGATGAGAAGATCATTCCGATGGAGGAAGCAATTCGGAGGCTGACATCACAGCCAGCGACGAATCTCAAGATCAAGAGCAGAGGACAGCTCGTGCCCGGATACTTTGCGGATGTCGTGGTGTTCGATCCCGCACAGGTTCACGATCTGGCGACGTACGACAACCCGCATCAATACTCCACCGGAATGGTGGATGTATTCGTGAACGGAACGCAGGTTCTCCGTAACGGAACGCATACGGGAGCGAAAGCCGGCAGGGTGGTTCGCGGTCCCGGCTGGAAACCGGTCCACTGAAGCTCTCACTACGACATCGATGAACAAACTGCAATTCGTTCTTGCCGCCGCGTTGGTCGTGCCGGCCGCTCTTGGCGCGCAAGCGAAGACATCACTCGATGCGAGGGCAAAAGAGCTCGACGGATATGTCGCGAAAGCCGTACGCGACTGGGATGTAGCAGGTCTTGCGATTGCCGTCGTAAAGGACGGCAAGGTCGTCTTCGAGAAAGGTTACGGCGTGAGAGAGCTCGGCAAGCCTGCGACCGTGGACACGTCGACATTGTTTGCGATCGCGTCGACGACGAAGGCGATGACCTCCGCATCGATCGGGATGCTCGTCGATGAAGGCAAGCTGAAGTGGGATGACCCTGTCACGAAGTATCTGCCGACGCTTCAGCTCTACGATCCTTACGTCAGTCGCGAGCTGACCATACGCGACCTGCTCACGCACCGCGCCGGACTTGGCAACGCTGACTTCCTGTGGGACCTCGACGATTTCTCGATGCCGGAAATCATCGATCGAATGAAGCTCATCAAGCCCGCGTACTCGTTCCGGTCAGGATTCATCTACCAGAACGTGATGTACATGATCGCCGGTCAGGTCATCGAGGCGGCGAGCGGAATGCCGTGGGAAAAATTCGTGCAGACTCGAATCTTCCAGCCGCTTGGAATGAAGAGCTCAGTGCCACTTCTGTCGATGATGCCATCAGACGCAGACGTCGCGTCCCCGCACATGCGCTATGGCGGAGATACTGTGGTCGCGATCGAGAACTCTCGAGCCCGCGCGGTTGGACCTGCCGGTGGAGTGTGGTCGAACGTCGCCGACATGTCGAAGTGGATGCTGTTTCTGCTGGACAGCGGGCGGGTGAATGGAAAGAGACTACTCGGACCTGCGACCTACGCTGAATTGTTCAAGCCGCAGGTGATGGTGCCCCCGGGAGAGTTTTATCCGACTGCGGAGCTGACCAAGCCACACTGGACGACGTACGGCCTCGGCTGGTTCCAGGAGGATTACAACGGCCGCATGCTGAACTTCCACACTGGAAGCCTGAACGGGATGGTCGCTATCATCGGCCTCGTTCAGGATGCCCGATTCGGCGTGTACGTGCTTGCGAATGTCGATCACGCAGAAGTACGTCACGCGCTCATGTACAAGGCCATCGACCTGTACCTCGGGAATCGACCCAGAGACTGGAGCGCTGAGCTCAACGGACTGTACTCTAAGGAGCGTGCCGAAGAAGAAGCGAACAGACTTGCTGCAGATTCGAAGCGAATAAATGGAACAAGACCAAGTCTTGCGTTGTCCAACTATGCAGGGTCCTATGAAGATCGCCTTCTCGGGCGAATCGACATCACCTGGGTTGGAGGGAAGCTTCGCGCGAACGCCGGGCCCAATTATGCAGGAGAGCTCGAGCATTGGCAGTATGACACCTTTCGAATTCGCTACGACAAGCGATGGCAGGGCACCGATCAGGTCAGCTTCACGATCGGCGACGGAGTACCGACGGCTTTGAACATCGCGGGTTTTTCTCTCGCACGCGTGAGAGAGGGAGCCGCTCCAGCGAATCACTGAGAGGAATAACATGAAAGTATTTGCAGCTCTTGCAGTTTTTGGAGGCGCCGTGATCGTTTCGGCGGCTCCGCTACAGGCGCAGCTT
This sequence comes from Gemmatimonadaceae bacterium, assembly GCA_017881685.1. GTDB lineage: Bacteria > Gemmatimonadota > Gemmatimonadetes > Gemmatimonadales > Gemmatimonadaceae > UBA4720. The sequence continues at coordinate 13,495 of JADGQR010000211.1, read as the reverse complement.
GCGTATGTCGGCATTCGGGGCGGAGCAGGAGTTCCAGCCGGCACGTTCGCCGACCCATTTCAGCCGAGTGCGCAGGACGGCGTGATCAGAGGGGCGAAGCAGGGCACGGGCTACGGATTCGATGCGGGAGTGGGACTCGGTCCACTCGGCATTTATGCCGGTTACGATAGAATCGATTTTGGATGTGAGACGTCGGCCTGCGGGTCCAACGGCAAATACAAGCTCACTGGAGTCAGCGCTGGTGTTCGTCTGGGCGTTCCGCTCATTCCGATTGTGAAGCCGTGGGTCAAAGCAGGCGTCACTTTCAACGAAATCAACGGAACAACTACCGGCACGAACGCGACGAAGATTGCGACTGACAGAACACCGGGCTACGAAGTTGGCGCCGGCATCGACATTCCAATCCTGATGCTCTTCAGCATCACTCCGCAGGTACGCTATGTCGGCCAGAAGCTCGACCTCAAGGGCCTGTATTCGGGGACGAAGACGAACGTCAGCTACTACACGTTCGATCTCGGATTGCGCGCGCGAACTCCATTCTGATCGGGCAATAGAAAAAAAAGGCCGGTCAATCGACCGGCCTTTTCTTGTTTTCGAAAATTCTACTACTGAAGCCTGAACCCGTCTTCAGTGACTGGAACCGTCTCACTTCGGCCACCGCTGCATGGAGCGATTGCTCCCGCATCGCCGAAATTCGGCAACGAGAATGTCTGAGGTGCGGAGCCGGTCGAGATCGTGAACGCGAATGCCTTTCCGTCGAGCAAAGCGCCGGTTGCGGTCTCACCCTTGTCGATCATGCCGCTCACCTGCACGGTTCCACCGCTCGCGCTCAAGCAGCTCACCGTACCGCGAAATCGCGACAGGCCGGCTGGACTGTTATGAATGAACTGAATCGTCCCTGTTGCAGCTGAGCCACCGGAGGCCTGTGCCGAGATTGTGAGCTTTCGTGTGTCGTGGGCAACCTTGCTGATCGCCGCGCCACTTATTCTTGCGGATTGTGCGAAAACAACATGCGGGGCTGCGAGCAACGAAAACGCAGCCGCGGCAATGAATGAAGAACCGAGGAATTTTCGCAATGGCCGCGAATCAACAATCGCTGGCGTCATCGAGACTCCGGGATAGAGAAGAACTGCATGGAAGAGTGACGATTTCCGGCACTCCCTCAATCCTCCAAGTACACCACACCCTCAAAGTTGCTCCATGTTCTCCCGTGCGCCAGCAAAATTTCAGCCCTGGCTGAGAGCCGCATTCTCCCTGTCGCGTTCCAGTTTCGCATGGCGAAGCGGCGCAGGCGTCGTCGCATTCTCGACTGCGCCGAGAATCGCGTCGACTACGAGCGCAAGAACGGCTGCCGGAATTGCCCCTGAAAGAATGAGCCGCGTGTCGGCGAGTGCGAGGCCAGTCGCAATCGGCTCTCCAAGGCCGCCTGCTCCGATGAACGCGGCAAGTGTCGCGGTTCCCACGGCGATCACCGCGGCGGTTCTTATTCCAGCAAGAATCGCTGGAGCAGCGAGAGGCAGTCGAACGTAGCGAAGAATCTGTCCCGGAGTCATACCAAGCGCGCGTGCGGCAGAAACGGCCTGTGGATCCGCGTCACGTACGCCTGAGTAAGTGGTGCGGAGAATCGGATAAAGTGAGTAAAGCCACAGTGCGACGAGCGCGGGCCAGACTCCAACTCCGATCAGTGGAACCATGAACGCGAGCAGCGCGATGCTCGGAATTGTCTGAAGGACTCCAGTAATGCGGATCACCGGCTCTGCCGCGCGCGGTGTCTGCTCGAGCCACAATCCAAGTGGCACTGCGATGAGAATCCCTGCGACAACCGCGATAAGGACCAGAAGGATGTGACGCCAGAGAGCAACGGCGAGGGAACTGCGATTGTTCCACATGTACGTCGCGAACGACTCACGACCGGCATCGGCCTGTGAACGGATCGAGCTGGTTCCGACGAGGCCAAGAGATTCGAGCTCCGATCGTGCGACGCGCTCAACCGGCTCGCCGCCAACTTCAAGTCTCGCATTCAGCTTTCTCATCGACGCGACGTCTATGCGGCCCGACAGTTCGCTGAGTGCGGCAATCGCAGCCGGCATGTCGGACTGCAGTCTCGGACTCACGATTGCCGCCGCCTGATAAGGCGGAAAGAAATGGCGGTCATCGTCGAGGACCACGAGATCGTATTTTGCGATGAGTCCGTCGGTCGAATAACCGTCGATCACATCGACGGCGCCGCTGGCGAGCGCTTCGTACTTCACCGCCTGCGCGAGCGGCCGAACCTGCCTGAACGAAACTCCGTACGCTTTCTGCAATCCCGGCAGTCCGTCCTTTCTGCCTATGAAGTCCGCGGTCAGCCCCGCAGACAATTTCGCGGACACGGCGGCCAGGCCGCTCAGCGTCTTCAGGTTGTACTGCTCAGCGGTCTGTCGCCTGACAGCGATCGCGTACGTGTTCTCGAAACCAAGCGGAGGAAGCCAGCGAATCCTGAAACGCGCGAGAAACTCTCTCGACACAATCCCGAACACCGCGGCCGGATCGCTGACCGGTTCTTCATGAAGGATCGCGAGCAATCCCGTTCCGGTGTACTCCGGAAAAATGTCGATCGCATTCGTTCGCAGCGCGGCGAAAGCAACTTCGGTCGCTCCCATCCCGGGCCGTCGCTCTACCTTGAAGCCTCTCGCTTCCAGAAGCTGCGCGAACATTTCCTCCAGAATGAACGATTCGCCGAACGGTTTCGACCCGATAACGATCGGAGTCTTCTGCTCGCGTGTCTGTTGAGCTGCGGCACCGGTCGCGACTGACAGGCCGGCAATCAGAAGAAGCAGTCTCCGACCGTTCATTGCTTCACCATGTCGGCATACGCCAGAAGCTTCGCGACGTACGGCGTCGCGGGATTGGAGCGAAGCTCATCCGGCGAAGCAACCTGCTCGATTCTTCCGCGATACATCACGGCGACACGATCGCCCAGCGACACGGCTTCGCGCAGGTCGTGAGTTACGAGGATTGCAGTGAAACCCGATTGCTTCCGGATTTCCTGAAATGTTCGCTGAAGCTCGGATCGCGTAATTGCGTCGAGCGCTCCGAACGGCTCGTCGAGAAGGAGACACGCCTGACCGGCCGCGAGTGCACGCGCCATGGCAACGCGTTGACGCTGTCCTCCTGAAAGCTCATGCGGCCAACGGTCGTCGACCTCCGACGGATCGAAGCCAACTGTGCGCAGAGCATTACGCGCGCGCGAGTCTGCGTCCGGCATCGCACAAAGCCACGGGACGAGCGCGACGTTTCTGAGAACTCGCCAGTGTGGCATCAGTCCGCCATCCTGCGGCACGTATCCTAGCGATCGTCTCAGATGAGTCGGATCCTCGTTGCCAATCGATCGCCCGTTGATGACGATGCTTCCTGCATCGAGCTCGACAAGACGGTTGATGCTGCGAAGCATCGTCGTCTTGCCGGATCCGCTTTCGCCGACGATCGCAACGCATTCACCCGCTGAGACCGAAAGTGACGCGCCATCGAGTGCGCGGTGATTACCGAAGCTTTTCTCGAGCCCGGACAGCTCGAGAGCTACGCGCTTTCCTTCATGAGTCGTCGGAGGGCGATCTTCCATTGGCGGGATAACGATCGGCGAATTCCCTTACGATGTCGAGGTGATCGCTGCCGATGTATTCAGGACCGAGTGCTTCGCACCCGCCAATGGCGAGGTCCACGAAATCTCCCGCGACACTCGCGATCTGCTCGTCAGCCATTCCTCTCCTGCCTGCATTGACCAGCGTCTTCGAATCGAAATCGGCGAGGAGTTCCGCAACCGCACCCGCGGTCGCCGAGTCGTAGCAGACTCCGGCGATCATCGCGATCGGGGCAGCGATCCAGGGAAGGTCCACCATGTCGGGAGAACGAACCTCGAAATAATGTCGCGGACGAATCTCTGGAAACAGGGTCGATACATGCTTCTCCCAAGCTTCGGCCTTGGCCCCGTTCTCGAGAGCGGCGCCAAACGACGGATACGATCCATCGGCAGTGCACTCGAACATCCAACCAGCGCCAAGCGCAAAGTCGGCATACGACTCGATCGCGTCAGGGTTGATCGAAAGCCCGGTTCGCGACGGATCCAGTGTTCGCCAGAGGTGCGCGCGATAAGAGGCCCGTCCAGTGTCGGCGCCCGCGTAGCGCCGGGAGTTCGAGAACATCGCCACGAGCATCGGAGCCATCCGGTTCAGCAGCGCCCACCGCTCCAGCGGATTGTCACCGGGCTCGATGTTGATCTGCACCGATGCAGTCTGCCGCATCATCCGAATGCCGGACGGCCCAATCGATTCGAAATAGCGAGTCATGCTTTCGTAGCGCTCCCGATGCAGCTGGAGCGGCGTTCGTTCGATGGAGTTGTGAGGATCAACGCCCCTGGTCTCGAGAACTGACCCGTGCCGCTCGAAGGCATCGAAAAGCATGCGCGTGATATCCGTAAGCTCGGCGATCAGACTGCTTGCTGTCGCATGCGGCGCACTGCTCACCTCTATCTGACCGCCTGGCTCGAACGAAATACGCGCACCGCCTGGCAACTCCCAGAACGGCTGATCCAGCTCTACTGCACGCTCGCTCCAGCCATTCCTGAGTCCTGTTCGTCTGATGATGCCAACGGAGCAGGCAGTCGCATGTGACTCGATGGGAAGCGGGAGACGCGTCTCGGCGTGCAGCGGAATCAGCTCGAGCTCGGCGCCAATCGTCAAAGGCGACCTGCTTCGCCGCCTCGACAAACCGAACCTTCGCTTGACGTCGTCGAGCAGCCAGTCGCGCGAAAGTGTCAGCGGGGAACCCAGTGCCTGCTGCCAATCGCGAGACCGAATACTTCGTCGTCTCCGGTTACCCAGCGATCGAGGCAGAGTCCGGCCTTCTCGAAAAGAGATGCGACTGTCGCCCGGTCGTACTTGTAGCTCAGCTCCGTGCGAATCGATTCTCCCTTTTGTACGACGACTTCTCCGACACGCGGTATGCTCACCGTCTGGTCGATCGTCGAATCGAGATGCATTTCGATTCGGTGCCGGTCACGATCGTAAAAAGCGCGGTGATTGAATGCAGACAGATCGAAATCGGCTGACAACTCGCGATTGAGCACTCGCAGCACGTTGAGATTGAAGTCAGCGGTAACGCCGCGACTATCGTTGTACGCTGCTTCGATGATACCTGGATCCTTTCTCAGATCAACGCCAAGTATGAAGGCATCATCGCCGCGCATCCGCGAGGCGACGCGCTCGAGGATATGCACGGCGGCCATTTCTCTGAAATTTCCGATCGTGCTGCCAAGAAACGCAAAGAGGGCGGGGCGTTCCAACTGCGGGAGATCGAGCTCGGATGAAAAATCTCCGACCGCGGGGTCGACGCGCAGTTCCGGATACTCGGCGCGAAGCTTTGCGGCCGTCTCCGCCAGGAAGTCAGAGCTTACATCGACAGGGACATACTGCTTTCCGGTCCCGTTAGTCGTCATCGCGTCGATAATCACACGCGTCTTGTTCGCGCTTCCTGCACCGAGCTCCACGAGTGATGCCGGCTGAAGCTCTTCGATTAGCGACGGCATCGTCGAGATCAGCAACGCGCGCTCTGCGCGCGTCGGATAGTACTCGGCGAGCTCCGTGATCGACTCGAACAGCGCCGATCCGCGTTCATCATAGAAGTACTTCGGGTCCAGCTCCTTCTGTCGCAGAGACAAACCGCGTCTCACGTCACTGAGCATTACATCGAGTGCCGAATCTCCATCGTCTACGCGCTCGAGCGCAGCCTCAGAGTGATCTGACACAGCGGAATCCCGAGAAAATCTGACGGCGGATGGGATAGTCCCAGTTTCGGAAGCTGTTCCTGATCGCGCCCGGTCGTGTCGCCCATGAGCCGCCGCGAAGAACCTTGTAGTCGGATCCAAAGAACTCTTCCGAATATTCCCTGTAGGGAAAACTTTCGAATCCTGGATAGCCGCAGAAATCCGACGACGTCCATTCCCACACGTCGCCAATCATGCCGTAGCAGCCGAGCGGCGAGACGTTCGATTCGTACGAGCCAATCGGAGATGTGTCAAACCTGAGCTGGTCCACGTTCGCTTTCGCTGATGAAATCGTGTCTCCCCATGGGAAGATACGATTCGAACCCGTTACCGGATCCCAGCTTGCCGCAACTTCCCACTCGGGCTCGGTGGGCAGACGCTTGCCGGCCCACGCGGCGAATGCCTCAGCTTCGTGGAAGCAGACGTGACACACCGGCTTGTCGGGGTTTACCGCGGCGATGCGATCCATCGATCTCGACATCCACGCATCTCCATCGCGATTCCAGTATTTCGGCGCGAATGCCCCCGACTCAGCCAGCCACTTTCGGCCCGCGCCGGACCAGTGAATCGGTTCTGAGTACCCGCCGTCAGCGATGAATTGCAGATAGTCGCCGTTCGTGACCGGACTTCGATCGATTTCAAATGCGCCGAGCTGAATTGAGTGGCGAGGACGCTCGTTGTCGTAGGCTTCCGAGCGGTCGTCCGTTCCAATGGAATAGCGCCCAGCCGGAATCGTGACCATTCCGTTCCACTGGCCAGCATTGATTGAATCATCGCGATACGATCTTCGCGGAGGCAAGTAAGGCTCACCCTGCTTCAACTGCAGCGTCTGGAGAATCGTCTCGTTGTGCTGGTACTCGTGCTGGAGGACCATGTGATAGACGTATCCGCGGGCAAGCAGCGGATTCGTCTCATCGAATTCGATTGAATCGAGCCGTTGAAGGACCCGTTCCCGAATTTCGTTCAGACGATCGAGCATTTGAGACAGCGGGGGAATCGGCAGGGAAGCGCGCGTGGCTCGTGGATGCTCGAATGGGTTGTACATCCCCGGCATTTCCGAGAACTCGATCGGACCCTCGAGATTGCGCGTCAGCCACAATTCTTCGAAATGCGCGATGTGGCCGATGTCCCAGATGATCGGACTCATCAGGGGATCGTGCTGGCGGTGAAGATCGGCGTCCGACAAATCCGTGACAAGAAGGAGCGTGCGGTTTCTCGCTTCTTCGAGCAGACCCGTGATCTCCGAACGAGCTGGCGACTGCTTCAGTGCGGCGGGCATGAAGCAAAGCTTACCCCGGGGGCATTTCTAATCAATCGGGAAGGGCTGGCCAGCCTGAAAAATCTCTGTCTCAATGGTGTACACGGCGGTATCTTGTGCGCCGGACCCCATCGCCCGGTGAAATGAGCACTTTTGAGGAGCGACTAAGAGACTCTCTCTCGCACGCGTACGATATCGAGCGCGAGCTGGGGGGCGGCGGGATGAGCCGCGTTTTTGTCGCGACTGACCGCGCGCTGGGCCGTAAAGTCGTCATCAAGCTTCTGTCGCCCGAGTTGACAGCCGGCGTGAACGCCGAGCGGTTCCGCCGCGAGATTCAGGTCGCGGCGCAGCTTCAGCATCCGCACATCGTCCCGCTTTTGTCTGCCGGCGAGCACGGCGACATCTTCTACTATACGATGCCCTTTATCGAGGGCGAGTCGCTTCGCGGCCACCTCGAGAAGCACGGGGCGATGCCGATTCCGGACGTCGTGCGAATTCTTTACGATGTGGCCGATGCTCTCGCCTATGCGCATGCGCGCGGCGTGATCCACCGCGACATCAAGCCGGGCAATATCCTTCGTTCGGGAAACCATGCCCTCGTAACCGACTTCGGCGTTGCGAAAGCACTCAACGCTGCCATGCCGTCGTCGGGAATCACCTCGACCGGCGTCGCGATCGGTACTCCTGCATACATGGCGCCTGAACAGCTCGCGGGCGACCCGGCTGCCGATCACCGCCTCGACATTTACGCTGTCGGATTACTTGCATACGAGCTTCTGACCGGGAATTCGCCTTTCTCGGCGCTTTCGCCTCAGGCGACGATGGCGGCGCAGCTGACTCGTGATCCCGAGCCGCTGACCGAGGTTCGAAAGGATGTGCCGCGGTCGCTTTCGGCGATCATCATGCGGTGCCTTGCCAAGATCCCGGATGAGCGACCGGCGACCGCAGAAGCCCTGATTGCCGCACTCGACCAATTCGCGACAGCATCGGGAGAGATCAGGACATCGGAGTACCGAGTTGTCAATCCCGAGGCCAAAAAGCGTCGCAGACGATTTGTCATGGCCGCGTTTGCCGTGCTGATCCTCACGCCGACAATTGCGCTTCTCGTGTCTCATCGCATCGGCACGAAGTCGACGGTCGCGACCGCTCAGCCACCGAAGTCTTTCTTCGTCGATCCGCCGGCAAATTCAGCCGCGCCGACAACGGTCGCATATGCAACAGCACCTCCGGCTCTCACCGCAGTCGATTCGCTTGCAATCGAGGAAGCGGTGAAGAAGCGACTCGCGCAAGCGCAGGCGGTAAAAGGAAAGGCGCCCGTTACCATCAACACCGACTCGCTGAGACGGCAGATGCAGCGCGCGGTTCTCGATTCAATTGCGAAGGCGAATCCTCCGCGCCCTCAAGCCGCGAAAACCGAGGTCGCGGCTGTGGCGCCGGCCGCGGCAACCGCACCAGCAACTGTCTCTGCACCGGCAGCCGCTCCGGCCGCGGCACCCGAGGTGTCGGGACCAAAGAGAGTTGCCATCACGGAGCCGAAGGAAAGCAGTCAGGCCGCCCTCAATTCGTTCTCACGCACGCTGACGGACGCATTGCGCGGCTCGCTCTCGAAGGAGGGCGGGTTTACGCTCGTCGATCAGGACTCGGTGCGAAGCGCGCTCGCCAAGGCCCCATCGCGTGAAGACATCGTAAAACTTCTTCAGCCGGATGTATTGATTTCTCATACTTACGCGGGCGTTGGCGACACGGTGAGCATCATCGTCACCGTGCGCGACCTGTGAAGCAATTCCAGCTACGGGATTCGCGTGACTTCGGCGCAGCTGATTGCTTCTCAGTCGCAATATTATCTCGGTCCGATCCTTCAATCGATCCTCAAGCAGATCGATGATCTATCTCGCGCGCCGACGATTTACCGGAAGAAGTGAGACGTTCGGCGTAGCTGAGTGTATTAACGGCAGGTAGCTCGACTTCGACTCGGCAGGTGGTGTGAGAAGCTCGCTTCTTTCGGCTTCATTTCTGGTTGGCGTAATCGCGGCAGCGTTTCCAGTGACGCTGAAAGCACAGGCGCGCGACACAATCGTCACGATCGAATCCGGCAGCTACGCGGGCACGGTGGTTCCCGTCGCGATGGGATCTGCATCCCGCAAAGGCTCACGCTTCTGGCGAATCACTATGCGAAGGGACGGTGGAATAGTCGGCTGGAACCCCAGCCGCTTTCCGATTGGCGTGGCGCTTCGCCCGGATCGCGGAATATCAGCGGATGATTCAGTCGCCTTCTGGAAGATTCTCGAGCAGATGCAGACCGATCTCGGCGCACGTGTCTTTGCGCCTGTGACAATCGGGAAGGACGATGATCCCGACGACGTCATCATCGTCGACACGCGTCAGATGGCGTCGTCAGAAGGAATGACACTCGTCACGTGGACGAGCAACGGGTTGCTCTACGACGTGCGCGTGTTCCTGCGATCATTCGAAAAGTTGCGTGATGCGAGCGTCGTCACTCACGAGATGATGCACGCGCTCGGGTTTGGACATTCAGGAGATCATGGCTCGATCATGAATGCAAGTCCGTCTACCAACCGCCTCAGTCCGCAGGATGTCGCTCTCGTACAGCTGGCGCTGAGCTCGCGAGCGGAAAGCGAGAACATCGATTTGTGGGAGCGCCTCGCACTCGTCATCGAACGAGAGACACTCCCGATCAAACACTGATCTAGTGAAGCGGCACTTCCCACTGGATGTCTGCCGCGCGAGGTGTGGTGCTTCCCTGGAAGAAAATTCTCTGTCCCGGACGGTGGGCGGTGAACTTGATGTTGCCGTCCCAGTCGATCAGGCGAAGCACGAGATTCTGCATTGGAGGAGCCGTCATCTTTCCGGTGAGCGAATCGACATCGGAAAGAAAGAACGACATATCTCCCATCGAGTCGTATCCGGAATAAGCGCGGCGCCGGCGGCGATCATCGACGACGCATCCCCGCGAGTCAGTGAAGCACACGGCATTCTGATCGATCCGCAAACCTCCATCGTGCGACACGCCGACCGCTCCGACGTGACGGTGCTGCGATCCAATGCGCTGTCCATCGTCGAGCGCTTCATTGGATATGAACAGCATCCTTGCGTCGCCGGCTCCGTGCACTGTCAGTGGATACCCGGTTTCAGGCTCGGGTGGACCTCCGATTCCGACGCGGCCTTTGACTATCAGATCTCCATCGATAGTCATCGGTCCCTGCTGTTGTCCGTTAATCTGCGCGACTTGTCGGGCAATCTCTGTGTAGTCCAGTCGCGGTGCGTTCACGTAGACCGTGTCTACAACGACAATAGTGCGTGTCGGCAATTTGAAACCGGCGGGCAGGAAGGATGAAGTTCCCGCTGCAAGAACTGCGGTAAGAGCGAATCCCGCGTAACGCATGCGACTGTCTCCACTATGGGTTGAGCATTCCGTATCTTCAGAATTTACCCGGCGGTTCGGCAGTCAACCTCTTCAGGCGCTACGAATTACCAGTGAAGATCGGGAAGAATTGCCTTCGCTTCCTTGCCTGTGAGGGTTCGTCTGGGAGCCCAGCCCTTCGGCTTTCTCGCTACCATCAGCCAGGAATCCTTCCACCCGTCGAAGATCGAGGTCAGTGCGAGGTACGGTGCTCGCACGGAGCCGGGAATCTTCTGAAGCATGTGGTCGACGCCGCGAAGCTCGAGCACATCGAGACCGAGATACGACGCCAGTTTCACGAGGTCATCGCGAACGTATTCGCGGACGTGTCCCCGCCACGGAATCTGCGACCAGTAGAACGTCTCGTAGGCTGTCAGGTTCGTCCTCCCGAACAGAACCTCGATCCTCTTCTTGATGTTCACCTGATTGGGAACTGTGATGAACAGCAGACCCTCAGGCTTCGTCAGCTCGAGGAGATCGTTCAGCAGCTCCCGCGGCGTATCATGGATGTGCTCGAGCACGTCGTGGAGCATCACCATGTCGAACTGTTCCTTGTCGAACGGAATTCCGGCACGGTCTGGAGCGCGGAAGTCGATTCCGGTTTCCTTCACGAACCCGAGGATGCGCTCTCGCTGGCCGGGCGCCTTGTGCCAGTCTTCCTCGAGATCGTCGCAGGCCGAGCACTTGAAGCCGAGCTCCTGAAGGATTGCGGTCTTGTCGCAGGGACCGGAACCGAAATCGAGAATGCTCGATCCAGGCTCGAGGTACTTGAGCACGGTGGTCGCAACGGTGGAATAGGAGCCACCGGCCTTGATCGAGGTCATGTAACCTTCGATCGGGAAACGCGTACTTACCCTTTGAACCGTTTCACCAATGGATGTCATCAGACCTTTCAGTTACAGGCGGAATCCATTTGAATATTTCGAAGTCGAACAGGTAGCGAAAGCCGGGCCACTAATCCAGCGGGCGAAGTGTCCGGGGCGTGTAGGCCAACCATACCTCCGGCGTAGGCCGAGCGGTAGAATGTTTAAGGGTTTCCCCTCTGTGGCCCCTCGCCGCTCCGCTCGATTGTTCATTCGACGGTCGAATCGGTCGACCGCCCGCGACACGCTGAGGTAGTTATGGGCGCCGGACCAATCATTATCCCCCTGGTAGCTCTTCTGATACCGATACTTCTACTGCTCATGGCCGTCGTCTTCGACGCGGTCTTTGTTTCGTGGGCGGCCTATCGGCTATGGCACGATCGAGAGCACGGATTCTTCAAACGACTGATTCGTCATCATCCGTCGTAATGCCTGGCTCGTAGGATCGCAACTGCAGTAGCTGCACACACGGCCCGAAGTGGTCGATGGGGTCGTGTGCGGGCCCGTTGACACGACTCCGGCCGAGTGTGATTATTCAAGGCTAGCCACAACTCAACCGCCGATATCGCTTTACCTCGGCGCGCCCTTGGGTCCCCTTCCGCGTTTCAGCAGCGGGAAACACCCGGCGGCAGCGGATGGATACCGGCCCCTTCTGGGGCGATCTGGTCCACCCGCGTTTTTGTTGAATGTGCCTGGACCTGGGCCCCGATTCACATCACACGAACACCCGCGCCGCTCGCCGGACAGCGCTCATCAGGACTATATGGCACGCGAAACTCCGCTCGACCACTATCGCAACATCGGCATCATGGCGCACATCGATGCCGGTAAGACGACTACGACCGAGCGTATCCTCTACTACACCGGAAAGTCCCACAAAATCGGCGAGGTGCACGACGGCACCGCGACGATGGACTGGATGGAGCAGTAGCAGGAGCGCGGTATCACGATCACGTCCGCGGCAACCACCGCATTCTGGAGCCGCAATGGTACCGAGTATCGAATCAACATCATCGATACCCCGGGCCACGTCGACTTCACGGTCGAAGTCGAGCGTTCTCTTCGCGTGCTCGACGGTGCAGTAACTCTTCTCGATTCCGTCGCCGGCGTTGAGCCGCAGACCGAGACAGTCTGGCGCCAGGCCGACCGCTACATGGTCCCGCGCCTCATCTTCTCGAACAAGATGGACCGCACAGGCGCCGACTTCGATCGCTGCCTGTCGATGATCCGCGACCGTCTCACGAAGGAAGCGTATCCGATCCAGCTGCCGGTGGGGTCGGGCGAGCTGTTCACCGGCCACATCGACGTCATCGAGCGCAAGCAGTACATCTTCGACGATGCGACACTCGGCAAGGAGTTCGAGGTCGTTGACGTTCCCGACATATATAAGGAAGCGGTCGAGAAGGCCCGCCACGAAGTGATCGAAGCCGCTGTCACGCACGACGAGGCGATGATCGAGAAATATTTCTCGGGCACCGAGCTCACCAACGACGAAATCCGTCACGCCATTCGCACCGCGACTGTCGGTGGATTCATCGTGCCCGTGCTGTGCGGAGCATCGTTCAAGAACAAGGGCGTCCAGGCGCTGCTCGATGCAGTCATCGACTATCTCCCGTCGCCTGTCGAAGTGCCGGCCATCGAAGGCCACACTCCGCACAACGACACGCACAAGGAATCGCGCCAGGTACAGGACGACGCGCCGTTCGCGGGACTCGCGTTCAAGATTGCAACGGATCCGTTCGTCGGTAAGCTGACGTTCTTCCGCGTCTACTCTGGCGTTCTCAAGTCCGGCTCGTACGTCTACAACTCGAGCAAGGACAAGCGCGAGCGCGTTGGCCGTCTCCTCCAGATGCACGCGAACAAGCGTGAGGAAATCGAAGAGGTGTACGCCGGCGACATCGCTGCCGCCATCGGACTCAAGGACACGCGCACAGGTGACACGCTGTGCGATGACGCGCATCCGATCATTCTCGAAGCGATGAAGTTCCCGAACCCCGTCATCGACGTCGCCATCGAGCCGAAGACGAAGGCAGATCAGGACAAGCTTGCAATCGCGCTGATGAAGCTGTCGGAAGAAGATCCGACCTTCCGCGTCCACACTGATGTCGAGACGTCGCAGACGATTATCTCCGGAATGGGTGAGCTGCACCTCG
>JADGQR010000029.1 GCA_017881685.1 Gemmatimonadaceae bacterium | reverse complement strand
GATGCTGATGCGAAAGCGTCAACCCGCGCGACGAATGCGCCTCGGCCGAGTTCGGATCGAGCTCTAGCGCTCGTTTGCTCGCTGCATCTGCCTGCGCGACTGCCTCGTCGCCTCCGCCCTGGTCCTGCGCGCGGAACACCGAGCAGTCGGCAAGGCCTGCGTAAGCGAGCGCATAATTCGGATCGAGCGCAATCGCGCGTCGATACATATCCTCGGCCGCGTCGAGCGTCTCGCCTCGGCGTTGATGAAAGAGCTGGCGGCCGCGGAGATAATACTCGTACGCGCGAACGCTTTGCGTCGGAATTTTCTTGATCGCCGCTTCTTCATTCGGCGTAAGAACGAGCTTGAGTGCGTTGACGATGTTCGTCGAGATCTCGTCCTGGATCGCGAAGACATCCTCCATCTCCCTGTCGTAGCGTTCCGACCAGAGATAGTTGCGCGTCGCGACGTCGATGAGCTGCGCCGTTATGCGAAGTCTCTTCCCCGATTTCCGCACGCTTCCCTCGAGAACCGTGCGGACGTTGAGCTTTCGGCCGATCTCGCTGACGTCTTCAGTTCTCTGCTTGAACCCGAACGCAGAGCCGCGCGACACGACATCCAGCATTTGAATCTTCGTTAGCGCGTTGATGATCTCCTCGGCGATTCCGTCAGCGAAGAACTCGTTCTCCGGATCGGCACTCATGTTGGAGAACGGCAGCACTGCGATTGACTGACGGCCCTCATGTTCGACCGCGACCGTTTGCGCCACTGCTGCGTCGCTCAGTGCCTTTGCGAAGTCGCTCACCGTGAGATAGCGGTCTATCGGATCGAGCGACATCGCTTTCGCGAGTGCCTTTGACACGTCCGCGCCAACGGCAGGTGCGGCCGTTGCAAGCTCGGGCGGCTTCTCGGTGAAACGCATTGCGATCACGCGCTGCGGAGTTGCCGCCGTGAATGGGGCCGAGCCTGCAACCATTTCGTAGAAGGTGCACGCGAGACTGTATTGATCGCTTCTGCCGTCGATGTGCGTTTCGCCGCTCGCCTGTTCCGGGCTGAGATACGCGGGTGTGCCGAGTGCGACGCCGGTTTGCGTGATCGACGTGCCGGCTGCAGCGGTGATTGCCTTGGCGATGCCGAAGTCGAGAATCATCGGCTCGCCTTCGCATAGCATGATGTTCTCGGGCTTGATGTCGCGGTGGACAATTCCCTTGCGGTGGGCGAAGTCGAGCGCCGCAGCAGCGCGGGAGATTATGCGTACCGCTTCAGCGAGAGGAATTTTGCCTTCGCGATTCATTCTTTCCCGAAGAGTTTCCCCTTCGATGTGCGGCATCACGTAGTAGACCACACCGCCATGCTCACCCGAATCGTGCAGGGGGACGATGTTCGGATGGCTCAGACCTGCTGCCGTCGATATCTCCGACAGAAAGCGCGCTGTTCCCATCGATGCGGCGATCTCGGGGCTCATGACCTTCACGGCGACGGGCCGATTGTGCCGGAGGTCGCGTGCCCGATAGACAGTCGCCATCCCGCCGCGGCCGATCTCTCCCTCGATGTCGTAACTGGTTCCTATGTCCGGCATGGCGCCGTTCGATTCAATCATTCGGAAGGCGGGAGAGGCAATGTGCGACTGGGGATGCATTGGGGTTTGTGAGGACAACAACATGCAGCCCCGAGCCAGTTCAGCGCTAGCGGCTGCGGGCCGTCACGTTGTGACAGCCCGCAGTGACCTGGACAGCAACAATCCGTTAGCGATTACCTCCAACGTAAGTAATCCTCCACACACGCCCACCTTTGTCATCCGCCACGTAGATCGATCCATCGGGCCCCTGCGCTAAACCCGCCGGACGATGCGCCGCAGCATCGGGCTGCATTTTTCCCTCAGCAAATCCATCGGCGAACGTCTCGAGCTGATTTTGACTCGCCGGTTTTCCGCCGGTAAATGGAACAAACGCGACCTGATAACCGCCCTGAGGTCCGGGCGCGCGATTCCATGAGCCGTGAAATGCGATGAATGCACCGCCGCGGTATTGCTGCGGAAATGAGGTACCCGAATAAAACATCAAATCGTCCGGGGCCCAGTGTGCCGGAAAGAAGGCAACAGGTGCAATCTTCGACGCACACTCACCGACAGTCTTTCCACCGTCGCCGCCGTACTCGGGAGCGAGCACCAGCCTGGCCTGCTTGTCATCGAAGTAGCAGAACGGCCAGCCGTAGTCACCGCCCTGTTTGATCTGCAGCAGCTCCTCGGCTGGGAGATTCTGTCCTTGCTCCGCCGTATAAAGATTTGGCCAGTTCTCGGCAAGTTGATCGCGGCCGTGCTGAGTAGAGTAAAGTTGTCCATCGGGCGCGAAGGCAATTCCAACCGCGTTTCGAATTCCTGTCGCGTATCTGCCGGCCGGTGAGAATTGTTGATTCAGCTTGTTCGCATCATATCGCCAGATCCCGCCCCGCGTTTCGAGCTCGGTGCATGGCTTGTGTCCCGGCGACCCTTTGACGCGATTCTTGAGCTGACACGAATTCGTGGCGGATCCGACGTCCATGTACAAGTTTCCCTGCGCATCGATTGCCATCGGATGCATCGGATGATCACCGCTGAGCGGCAGACCGCTTACGACTACTTCAGCGGTCGGCTCAGGTGAGAGACTGTCAGCTCTCATTTTATATCTGACAATCGTCGGACCTTCTTCCGCGTAGATGTACCCGTTGTAAAGCGCGATCCCTGTTCCCCCCGCGCCGCTCTTTTCTGATCCCGGGCCTTTCGTCGAGGGTCCGCCATTGGTCTTCGGCTGCGCCGAATCGGCGGGCGCATTTCGACCAAAGCGGACAATTACATCTGCACGTCCATCGTTGTTCGTGTCGCGCAACGCGACCAGAAATCCGCCCTGATGAGCCGGCGTCTGGAAATACGCGCCGCTCCACGTGTTGACGTAAACGACTCCGTTTGGCGCCACCACAAGGTGACGCGAATGGCCAATCGTGTCGGCGAATATCGTCGCGCAAAATCCGGCGGGGAGCTTTAGCCCCGCGTTGTCACCGGTGCACGCAGCCGCACTCTTGGGCGATGCGCTCGCCTGAGATGCTGATGTGTCCTCATGCCTCGCATCAGATCGTGAACATGCGCCAAGAAGCACCGGCCCAGCTAAAACTGCCGCAACACAGGGCAACCTCAGCAAACGACCACATTCCGTTTTCAGCAGCATTCACAGCTCTCATCGTAAAGATGCTAGTCCTGATTGCAAAGACGGTGCGCGGCCGTCTTTTTTGGCGTCACTAGCCGGTGATTCCTTCCTTCCCCTGCATTGTCATCACAGTCGAAGTCAGAATCGCGACAGTTTTTTCTGTCTTTCCGGTGACTCCGACGACATCTGCCTGACACACGCTGAGAGTCCTGCCTGCACGAATCACTCGTCCGCGCGCGATGAGCTTGTCGCCTTTCGCGGGTGCCAGGAGGTTGATCTTGAACTCCACAGCGAGAACGCCGGCATCGACGGGCATCAGGCTGAACGCAGCGTAGCCACATGCGCTGTCGGCGATCGACGCGACAGCTCCAGCGTGCACGAACCCGTGTTGCTGAGTGACGGCGGGACTAATCGGCAGATGGATCTCGACGAATCCCGGTTCGACTGCCGCGAGCGTGGCGCCCAAGGTCTTCATGAACTGCTGGCGTTCGAAGCTGTCGCGAACGCGATTCGCGAAGTCGGGGTCGAGCGGAGTGAATGAGGTCATGGCCGCAAAGCATAGGTGAAGCAGTTCCGTGAAACAACTTCAGGATTGCAACCCAGGACTCAGGCGATCTAGTAGTAAAATTGGTTGATTGACTAGTCAGACTAGATTACTTAGACTAAATACCAATGAGAAACACCTACTCGCTGTACGAGACGAAAGCTCGCCTCTCAGCCATTGTTAGAATGGTTCGAGAGGGTAATACCGTCGTCGTGACTCTCCATGGAGAGCCCGTGGTCGAGATCCGACCCATAGAAAGTCACGGCAGCGGATTGAAGGCGAGAATGGATGAGCTCGCGGATCGCGGAGTGCTCGTGCGGTCAGCGCAATTGCCTCAGCTCTCCAGCACTGTCGTCCGGAAGCCGGGCGCTCTGAAAAGATTTCTCGCAGAGCGCGACTGATGTCCGTCGCCTACGTCGATACCTCGTGCCTGGTCGCGATTGCTTTCGGAGAGAGAGGCGCCGCCGCCGTTGAACGACACCTGCGAGAATACGACGAGCTCGTCTCATCAAACTTCCTCGAGGCCGAGCTTCGGTCTGCATTCAAGAGAGAGAGCGTAGAGTTCGCGGCAAACACGCTTGCGAACCTCTCGTGGCTCATCCCCGATCGTCCCTTGACTGACGAAATCGAACGCGTGCTCGAGGCCGGCTACGTTTGCGGCGCCGACTGCTGGCACCTGGCGTCAGCTCTCTATCTAACTTCTGATCCGGCTTCGATATCGTTTCTCACGCTGGACGAGCCGCAGAAGAAAGTGGCAAAGGACCTCGGCTTTACGATCTGACCCTGTACTCCCGGGTTCAAATCCAGGCGCCGCGAACAGAATTCATCATCGCGACGAAACCCTGGCAAACAGAGTCGACGCCCGCGGATCCTTTCGCAAACCATCGTACGGAGCGGCCGAGAGATAGTGGGCCAGCCACAGGTCGTGATCGTCCACGGCGGCACGCAGGATTTCGATGGCTTTGTCTCTCTCTCCAATGACGTCGAACGCTGCTGCAACCATGCCGCGCTGTGTCACTTCTCCACCCGGCTGCGGATTGGCCTTCGCGAGCAACGCCCGTGCCTCGGCAATTCTGCCGCTGCGAGCCATCGCATACGCGGTTACACCAACCTTTTCGAGGTAGCTGAAGCCCGGAAGATCCAGGATCCCGAGCAGCATCGGCATCGCCTCGGCCGTCTTGTGCTGTTCGACAAAGACCTTCGCGAGATCGACGATCCCGAGCTGAAAAGTCGAGTCCAGCTGAAGCACGCTTCGACCTGACCGCTCGGCCTCATCGTAACGGCGCATGTCGTACAACACCTGAGTTACTGCTGTGTTAATCACCAGCGATGCAGGCTCGAGGGATCGCGCGTGCTGAATCTCCAATAGCGCTTCGTCGTTGCGCTGCTGCTGCATCAGAAGCAAGCCGTGCCAGAAATGCGCGGTCGCAAAAGTCGAATCTGCCTCGATTGCGCGGCGAAAGAGAGCCTCAGCGCTGGCAGTCCTGTAGTCCAGAGCATCCGTGTAAGCGAGCGCTGTGAGTGCTTGAACATTTGCACTGTCGAGTGCGAGTGCGCGTCCCGCAGCATCCCGCGCCAGGCGTAACATGCCCTTGGTTCCGACATCATCGTAGGCTGGCGTGACGACGTATGCCATCGCCATCCCACCGTATGCCTGTGCGTATGACGGATCGCGACGAACAGCTTCGGCGAACAGGGCGATCGCCTTTCTGAGACCGGCCGCATTGCGCCGATTCCAGAGGTAGAGGCCCTGGAGATAGGCGCTGTGCGCCTCCGGATCCTGCGTGTCCACATGAGTCAGATGCTGATCTCCGCTCAGCTTCACCTTCAGCTGGCTCGCGACCGAGCGCGCGATCTCATCCTGAACGGCGAAGACATCCTTGATCGGTCGATCGTATCGCTCCGTCCACGTCACTGATTCGTCGGGTCCGGAAATGAGGCTGACGGAGATTCTTACCTGGTCGCCTGATCGCTGGACGCTTCCCTGAAGAACGTTGCCGACGTGAAGCTGCCGGGCGATTTCGCCGGCTCCCATTCCTTTCGCCGCAAGCGCGAAAGCGCTGCTTCTGCCAACGACGTGGAGACCAGCTTTCGCCAGTGCGCCGGTGATTTCTTCTGCGAGACCTTCTCCGAAGTAGTCGTTGGCCTT
>JADGQR010000028.1 GCA_017881685.1 Gemmatimonadaceae bacterium | reverse complement strand
GCATGGCTCAGACGCGAACTGAGCGTTACATGAGTCAGGATCGATGGCAGAAGATCAAAGCCACAGTCGGTCTTGCACTCGACGCGTCCGAATCTGAGCGAACACAGTTGCTCGCGTCCGCATGCGGAGACGACCTGGAGCTGCGCCGCGAAGTCGAATCGCTTCTCGCGGCCGCCGATACAGCCAACAGCATTCCAGGGGCGCGAGCAGCAATTGCGTCTGCCGCTGGAGCTTTGATCGAAGAGCAGGACGCGTCTCTGCGTAACCTTCTCGAATCAGTGCTTGCACATCAGTACGAAATCATCCGCCCTCTTGGAAGCGGTGGAATGGGATGTGTGTACCTCGCGCGTGAGCGGGCGCTCGAGCGATTTGTCGCAATCAAGGTTCTTCGTCCGGACCTGGCCGTCGACGAGAGTCACCGGGAACGTTTTCGCCGCGAAGCTCGCATCGCTGCGCGACTCTCTCACCCGGGAATTCTCGGACTGCACAGTTTTGGCGAGATCGACAACCTGTGGTATTTCGTGATGGCGTACGTGCGCGGCGAAAGTCTGGCCGAGCGAGTGAGGCGCGAAGGCTTTCTACCCTGGCTCGAAGCTCATCGAATCTTCAGCGAGATGGCGGACGCTCTCGACTGCGCGCACCGCAACGGAGTCATCCACCGCGACATCAAGCCCGCGAACATTCTTCTCGATAGCGAAACCGGCCGCGCTATACTCGCTGATTTTGGAATTTCGAAGATGCCCGGAGTGGCCGAGAGTCTTACTGCGACCGGCAGCATAATCGGTACGCCGGATTACATGTCGCCGGAGCAGGTGACTGGATCCGACGTCGATCAGCGAAGTGACATCTATTCTCTCGGAGCGGTCGCGTACGTGATGCTGACTGGCAGGGAACCGTTCAGAGCCGACAATCCCGGACAAAGCATTTTCCGGCGAGTCGTCGAGGACGCGATACCGATCGAGACGCTCGTCCCGTCGATTCCGGCTGACCTGTCAGCAGTGGTTCGGGAGTGTATGGCCCGTGATCGCGCGGACCGTTGGGGAGACGCGCAAGTGCTGAAGGAAGCGTTGACGAGCATCATTGCGGTTGACCGGCTTCCGGGTGCAGTGCGTGATCTGCCAAGCTTCGGCCCTTACGCGTTTCTCTGGGCAGCTGGCTGGGCAGGCCTTGCCTTGTTCACCGACCGTACGGTGACAGAGCGAGCGCTGTTGATGCTGGTTGCGTTGATCGTTCCGATCGGGCTCGTGCTGCATCTATGGAATGGTGCGGGTCGGGAGATGCGGTTCCTCGATCTCGCTCGAATTGCGTTGTGGCCTCCGGAATGGTGGGGCATGTGGTGGCCACGCGCTCTTCGCAGACCTTCGGATTTGTGGGATCGATTACCCTGGGTGGCCAAGGCAGTGAGAGTGCTTCTCATCGTGTCAGTTCCAGCTCTTCTTCTGCTCATGCTGTCGAGAGCGCAAATCGCTCTGAATGCTGGCGGACAGGGTCAATCGTATGTCGATCTCGCAGAGCTGGCGGTTTTCATTATCGGAGCGCTGGGCGTGGTGGCCGGAATTTTCTGGGCGCGACGAGAAGGCCTCGCGCTCGACCGGTCGTTGCGGCTTCTGCTTGGCCCGACGCTGGCCGCTCCTGGGTGGAACGAGCCGGCGATGAGACGACTGCTCGCCCCCGAGTCCGGCAAAGTGCGGGAGCCCGATCGCGACTCGCCCTCCGATCACCTCCGCGCAATTCGCGAGGTGCTGCCGATGATGCCGGCAACCGGCCGCGATGCTGGTCTTCAGAGTTTGCAGACAGCCGAGCGGATTCTGAAAGCGATCGAGTCGCGCGACAGCGAGCTCGCAACGCTCTCGCGCGATGCTGGTCCGCAGGAGTCGGAACGCCTCATGGCGCAGCTCGACGCGCTCGAGACTGACGCATCCGCAAACACGGGCGAGCGCGCGGAGTTTCGAGAGCTGGTCCGCCATCACCTCGACCTCGTGCGCCGAATGCAGGGACGCCGCGAAGTCGTTCTTCGGGAGCGCACACACTTTGTCGACTTGTTGAGGGGTCTCTGGAAGCTCCTCCGCTCCACCGGCAACACGCTCGACAGCGATATGGCCGCTGGCGACAGACTACAGGCACTGTGCGCAGAGATTCGTCTCGAGCTGGACGCCGAAACTCTCCGTCCGTCTACGCTCGTGAGCTGATTTCAGCCAATTTCTCGCGTTACTCTCTGGACCCAATAAAAGGGAGTGAACGATGAATCGTGAAATCTCTGCATCAGTGGGCGCGCGCATCCAGCGCTGTGCGGTCGTCATGACGATTTTCGTTGCGACCACGAGTCAAGCCAACGCGCAGCGCGTCGCTTCGAACGCCAGCATCGGACTGTCGCGCCATTCCTCGGGCGAGGCTCGCATAGTCGATTCTTCGAAGTCGAATGTGAGGTCTCTGGAATCCGGCAACGTGACCGTTCGGTTCGTGTCGGCAGGGATTGCCTCGGGCGCAGGCATGGTTCTCGGGGCTACGCTTGGAGCCAGCATGGAAGGCCCATGCGGGTGTGATGATCCAGGACTGGCCGGAGCCGTTTTCGGTGCGCTTGGCGGAATTGTCATCGGCTCAACTCTTGGCTCAGCTGCTCCGCCGCTCGGCAGCGTTTGCACTTTCAATCAGCGCATCGCGAGGAGTTTCGCCGGATCAGTGCTCGGAGTCCTTGGCGGAATCGTCGCGTCAATCGTGGATCAGGGAGTGGGCGCTTTGTTTCTCGTTCCCGCGTTTAGTGCGGGCGGATCCGTGATGGCGTTGGGCCAATGCAGGAAATCTCAGGCAGGCAGCTAAACGGCGTGGTACTCGAGCGTGTCTGGAATAGACGGAAGCGCTTTCACCTTCGCTCTGAAACTGTCGGAAAGATTCGGCGGCGAATAATCCATCTCCCTGATCCGCTGAAGAACGGGCCAGGGAATCGACGATCCCTCAGGAACGAAACGATGCCGGCCACGTCCGAGCTCCCAATGGCTCGTCTTCGTTTGAGCGTCGTAGACCTTCTTGGGAAGAAGAAATTCCGGAAGCCACCAGATACCGGTGAGCGATTCATGAATCGGCTCGGCCCACGGCTTCGCCGGCGGGTCCGCGAGAACGAGCTTCAGCCGTTCGTCGTCGACGATGAATCCGGCTTTCTTCGCCTCATCCAGAATCCAGCTAAACGTCACACGCCAGATTCCACCGTCACTCGGCGGATTTCCTCCGCCGACATCATCGTGCACGCCGGCGAACCATCGCTGCTGCATGTCCTGGCCGGTGACATCGGCGAACAGGTTCTCGCGAAACCCAGTTCTGCGTTCATCGAGTGAAACTGCGTGACGCACGATCTTGAGACTCGGATTCCGAAAGGTGAACTGAAATCTTTTCGGATTCCATATCCATCCGATCGATGAGACCGTGTCCCACAGTCCGATGAAGTGAATTGGAAACCGCCGGTCCGTATCGTCATCCGAAACAGGTCGCGCGAACGACCAGCGAAACTGATCGCACAAATCCCACGCGCCCTTGCTGTTGCTTCGCAGGGATTTGTAGATCCTTCGCGCGTACGGGAGCAGATGCTGATTTCCCGCGGGAAGAAGTCCGACGGTGTGAAGCATTCCGCCGAGCACTCGTGCTGTGTAAGCTCCACGGCTGAAACCGAAGATGTAGACGCTGTCGCCAGGCTTCCAGAAATCCATCAGGTGCGAGTATGCGATCGCAACCTTGTCGTCGATGTCGGTTCCGAACGCGAGCGCCTTCGTTCGCGACAGCCACTTTGCGACCTTCGTCTTCGCAGTCGGCTCCGGAAGCGTCCCGATGCCGGGGTCGTAGTAGACGATCTGCGTTGACGAATCCTGCTTCGCGACCTGCGCCATGCGCACGACGTTCGTGTTGGCTTTGCCGAACTGGTTATCTGTCCCGTCGCAGCAGATTATGATGTTCCGGGGCATCAGGTCAGGAAGGATGCTTGAATTGAATGGTGCCGTCGTCGATCGGCGAGAATCTTACTCCCATCAGATCGAGCGCGTAGTTCTGGTTGAGGCGCCACGGTTTCTTCGAGCCCTGGCTCGGAAGATGGGCGAGGGCGCGCTGAACGTAGCCTGAAGTGAAATCGAGCACGGGCTCTTCAGTTACCGATGGATCGTTCCTGCGAGGTGCTGCTTCCGCATATCCGTGGGCATCCATGTAATTCAGAAGCCGGCAGACATACTCGCTGGTGAGGTCGCACTTGAGCGTCCACGAGGCGTTCGTGTAGCCGAACGCCGACGCGATGTTCGGGACGTCGCTGTACATCATTCCCTTGTAGGCCATCGCCTTCGACATCTCTACCGGCTTTCCATCGACGACCAGCTGCAAGCCTGCCATCAACCGGAGATTAAGCCCTGTCGCCGTGACGATAATGTCGGCATCGACGTGCTTTCCCGACTTCAGCTTGATCCCGGATTCGGTGAACGTCTCGATCTCATCGGTGACGACCGATGACTTACCTTCGCGAATCGAGTTGAAGAGATCGCCATCGGGAACGAGGCAAAGCCGCTGGTCCCACGGATTGTATTTCGGCGTGAAGTGCGTCACGTCGTAATCGGGTCCGAGCTGATGACGAACGCCCTTCATCACCAGACCCTTGAAGTACTCGGGCCACTTGCGAGCGATGTGATAGAACGTCAACGATATCCCGACGTTCTTCCATCGTGTCGCCCAGTACGCAACGCCGCTTGGCAAAATCTTCCGCAGAAAGTTTGCGATCTTGTCCTGTCGCGGAACGTTGACGACATACGTTGGCGACCGCTGGAGCATCGTGACATGCGCCGCGCTCTCGGCCATCGCGGGAACGAGAGTGACTGCCGTCGCGCCGCTTCCGATCACGACGACGCGCTTGCCTGCGTAGTCGAGTGCTTCAGGCCATTTCTGCGGATGAATGATCTGGCCGTTGAACTGCGTCATGCCCTGCCATTCGGGAGTGTAGCC
Organism: Gemmatimonadaceae bacterium; assembly: GCA_017881685.1. Lineage (GTDB taxonomy): Bacteria > Gemmatimonadota > Gemmatimonadetes > Gemmatimonadales > Gemmatimonadaceae > UBA4720. Next base: position 566 of record JADGQR010000028.1, on the reverse strand, counting down.
CTTGTCGTAGTCGTAATAGCCCGTACAGAGGTAGACGAAGTTGCAGGTGAGCTGCTCGATGTGCTTGTCGTCGCCTGTTTCGATGTCGACAGTCCATCGTGCATCGGCAGATGACCACGATGCGCGGCGCACGCGGCTCTTGAAGCGGATCTTCTTGTCGATGCCGTATTCTTTCGCGGTGTCGCGGATGTAGTCGAGAATCGATGGTCCGTCGGCGATCGCTTTTGCATTCGTCCACGGCTTGAACTGGTAGCCGAGGGTGTACATGTCGGAGTCGGAGCGTACGCCGGGGTAGCGGAAGAGGTCCCACGTTCCGCCAATCGCGTCGCGGCCTTCGAGGATAGTGAAGGTCTTCTTCGGGCAGAGCCGCTGGAGGTAGTATGCGGCGCCGATTCCCGAGAGTCCGGCGCCTACTACGAGAACATCGACATGTTGCATGAGACTAAGCTACGCGCCGAACGCCACGCGTGCTTTATGTAATCTCAGAACGGCGAATCCCGTACGGATGTTCATGCAGACGATCACAACAAACCAAGTCGTAGTCGCGCCGGCGGGCTCGCGGCCAG
>JADGQR010000210.1 GCA_017881685.1 Gemmatimonadaceae bacterium | reverse complement strand
GCGGCTTTGCCGACCTCTCGGAGATCGTCATGTGGAGGAGAGCGGGGCCGTGCTTCGCTATCGCTCACGAGCCGCAAAGCGGCCGATGCCGAAGGCCCGCTTATGGCCGATGTGAGTCCTTCGCCAATGTGGACACGCTTAGTTGCGCCGCCAGCAAGATATCCTTGCAGAGGATGGCACCCAGATCGCACACAGACGTCGCGGTTCAACGCGAGATTGCGATGGGATCGAGAATCAGGAAGCCGTACTGCAGAAAAGCGCCCCCGTCTGGAGACGAGCGAAGGAAGCTTCGGTAGGCGAAGGCGAGGGCGGGTAATACGAGCCCGAGAAACGCAATGAACCATGTCTGCGCCGGAATCGGTCGTCCAAGTAGATGCTGAAGCCCCCAAATGGCTACCACGATCAAGCCGACCACGCCGCGTTGGAGGGCCCGATCTCCTTCCTGGCTCGCTCGGTCTGCCACGCGGTGCGCGCCGAAATACTCGGCTGAGCGCGAGAGAAGATTGCTGATGTGGACGGTGGCGTGGTTCACGTCGCAAGTATGCTTCGAGGGTGAGCACCCCGGGTTCGCCAATCGACTCCGCTGTGCGCAGGGAGTTGCTGCGCACAGCTTTGCGCAATTCCAGTCGCAGCGTACCGTTGCAGATCGCCGGCATCGCGTTCTTCGTGTACTTGGGGCTCGCAGTCGGAATGACGGCGGTCACCGCGGTGGTCGGTGTGATCGGCCTCAGCGTGGTCGTCTGGCGCTATTCCCTGGGGAGCCGCTTCGCCGATGTTCCGAGCCGGAGCGACGCTGAGCTCTCTCGCCTGCAACACGAGCTCGAGGGCAACGCTGCGGTGGCTGGGGTGATGTGGGCGATCTGCACGGTATTGATCTATCCGTCGCTCAGCGCGACGACGGCAACCGCATTCGTTGTCACGATTTGCGGATCGGTGGCCATCGCGGCGTTTTTCATGTCGCTGGTGGGCAAGTCGTTCGCCATCCTGAGCTTCATGCAACTGGGTGCGCTCATGGCGGTAAGCCTGGTCGACGGCAGAGTGCGGTCGGTCCCGCTGGCCATTCTTGCGGGCATTTTCGGCCTTACGATGTATCGGGCGGCCCGGGAGTTTCGCGACACCACGACTCGTGCAGTGCGCCACGGCCTGGAATCCGACGCGGCCGGCGTCTCGCTGAAAGCAGCCAAGGAGGCGGCGGAGGCGGCCAACATCGCGAAGTCGCAGTTTCTCGCCACCATGAGCCACGAGATCCGCACGCCGATGAACGGCGTATTGGGCGCCCTCGAGCTGCTGCGGCGCTCGCAGCTCGACGCCGACCAGCGGCGCCTCGTACGAACGGCGGCTTCATCTGGCACGTCGTTGATGGACATCCTCAACGACGTTCTGGATCACTCCAAGATCGAAGCGGGCAAATTGACCCTCGTCCAGGCTCCAACCTCGCTACACGCGCTTGCCCGGTCGGTCATTGCTCTCTTTCATGGCAACGCCGAAAGCAAAGGTGTGGAACTGTCGCTCGAAATCGAGCCTGAAGTCGCAGACTGGGTGCTTGCCGATTCCCAACGCGTCAAGCAGGTTCTTCTCAACCTTGTCGGCAACGCGATCAAGTTCACGGAGGAGGGCGTCGTCGTATTGCGCTTGTCGTCGCGAGCCATGCATAACAAGTCGGCGGCAATCCGGTTCGAAGTGCTCGACTCGGGCATCGGCCTTTCGCCCGAAGCAGTGGCCGAGTTGTTCCAGCCGTTCCACCAGGTTCTCGGCAAGGGCAATCGGCGCCCGGAAGGAACGGGGCTTGGTCTCGCAATCAGTCAGCGCATCGTGCAGGCGATGGGCAGCGAGATCAAGGTCAAAAGCGCGATCGGCAAAGGATCGGCGTTTCGATTCGACGTCGATTTTCCGATCGATCCTTCGTTCGTACCGCCTCCGATCGTGGATTCGGCGATGGGTGGCCTGGACGACGACCGTCCGCTCTCAGGTCGAGTCATGGTGGTCGAGGACAACGAGGTCAACCGCATGATTGCGCGCGAGGTTCTCCTCTCGCTCGGAGTGGACGTCGTCGAGGCGGGCGACGGTCTGGAAGCGATCGAACTCCTGGGCGAACATCCGGTCGATCTCGTCTTGATGGACTGCCAGATGCCCGTGATGACAGGGTACGAGGCGACCATCGCCATTCGCGGTGAGGAGGCGCGAACGGGAACGCGACGCCTGCCGATAGTCGCTTTGACGGCCGACGCGTTCGATGACGATGCAGCAAAGTCCCGAACAGCCGGAATGGATGGCCACCTGGCCAAGCCGTACACGAGGGAGCAGATGCGAGAAGTGCTCGCGCAGTGGCTCTGACAGTCAGGGCGACGGAGCGAGCCTAGAGCGAACTCCATTCTGTAATTCCGGTTCTCTCCTCTTCCCACGCACGATCGATCTCGAAGCGTTTGATCTCTTCGACCGCGCCGCCCTCGGCGCCACCGGCCTTGCGAACCTGGGCACGGGCAAGGCGTTCCATCAGCTTGATGTCGCGATCGGTCAGGTTGAGCGAATTGATCGTCCAGCGGTCGACGATGTCCATCAGCGACTGATAGGTGATGGGGGCCGCCAGACTGCGCGCGTGCAACGCCGCGAGCGTGCCTCGCAAGCGCGGATGCACGGCGCGAATCGCGTCTTCGATCGCAGCTTCGCCCGTGCCATCTTCCACCACGATGTCGACGAGTTGCAGTCGGTGGAGTTGCTCGGCTGTATACAGGCGCCCCGACAGGATCATCTCGTTAGCAACCGCGAACCCTGCCTTTCGGATCGTGAAGTTCCACGCCCCCATGCCGGGAAAGGAGTTGAACAATACCTCCGGAAATCCGGCCTGCGCACTGCGCTCGAAGATGACCTTGTGAAACGGCATCACCGATTCCAGCCCGCCTCCCAAGGTGTCTCCCTGGACCAGCACCGTCGTGTGGACGCCGAGCTGTGCCGCGGTTTCCATCCACCAGATCAGATCGACGCAACGCCGGCCGTAAAGCCTGAGCGACTCATGATCGCGGGCCCGGATCAGGAGCACGAACAGCGAAAGATCACCGCCGAAGTTGAAGACGCCGGGAACGTCGGAGGTCATCACGAAGTGCTTGACCAGACCCGGGTTCTCCGCGATGTCTAGCAGCACTCGCATGAGTTCGCCCATGGCGCCAAGGCTGTAGCACTGGATCGGCGTCACTCGCGTGCGGACCCGTAGGGCTGACAGCTCGGAACTCCATTCGAGCCGGATGTACTTGTAGGGGCGCGACATCAGCGCCGCGACGCCCACGGTCTCCGGAGCAGTCATACCGAAGCGAAAACGTGTGTCACGTGATGGAAGTTGACGATGACCGACTCCAGAACCGCTTCCTGAGATGAATCGCTGTCCAATGTATTCAGGATCGTTCGAAGTTGCGCCATGTGTACTGTGTCGAGCGAAGCATGGGAGCTGATGAACGAAACGCCGCGCTCTCCTTGCAGCAGCAATCGATCTTTCATCGCCGTGGAAAACGGCCCGCCGTACACCGAAGCGATGACTTCGAGCACGTACATCATGCCGAGAATCGAGCACGGGTGCCGGCGATCCGCCGCCCAGTAGTTGTAGCCGTTGAGGGCGAGCACATGGGGCGAGGGCGAGTAGTCGACGGTTGCCTTTCGGCTCACACCGACCGCTTCGAGATCGTCCAGAACCCATT
>JADGQR010000209.1 GCA_017881685.1 Gemmatimonadaceae bacterium | reverse complement strand
CGCCAAGGCGGCGGAACGATACGAGGCACCGGCCATTGAAACCGTGGTGTCCAAGGAAAGCCTCGAGCGAGAGGTGCAGTATGCCGGCGGCACTTCTAGGCCACAGTAGGTGACGCTCGTACCACCCTTCCCAGATAAGTGCCGGCAGAAGAACGTGAATTGAAGTTGCTGCGCCGATCCGATCGGGTGGACGAGACCCGGGTCGGCGACCGCGTTGTGTTGTATCATCGCGACACGGGAGCGGGCATCGTCCTCAATCCTTCCGGGTCGCGGATCTGGGATTCTCTGGAATCTCCAGCCTCGGCGAGTGACATCGTCGACAAGCTGGCGCGAGAACATTCAGCGATTCCGCGCGACCGGATTGCGACCGACGTCGATACATACGTCAGCGCACTTCAGGAGCAGCGTCTCATCGAGGAGTAGCGTGTTCGCCGCTTGGCGCGGCGATGCAGGGTGGAGTGGAACAATAGACGCCTTCAGGACGTAAGCCTTCGCAGGAGATCTTCCTCGAGGAGTTGCATTGCGAGCCCAGTTTACGTTCGCGGCGCTGATGATGGTTGTTGCGACAACGCTGCCCGGACAAACACCGACGGAGCGCGCCAAAGCGCTGATGGATGCGCGAAAGTACAACGAAGCGAAAGTTGTACTCGAGCCAGTGGGCAAGAGGGACGCGACGGCTGCGTTCTATCTCGGGCAGATCGCTCTGGAGCAAAGCGATCCGGGTACAGCGGTCGACTGGCTGGAGAAGGCCGTTGCACTCAACCCCCGAAGCTCAGTCTACTACGATTGGCTTGGACGAGCTTACGGTGAACAGGCACAGCGCGCGAGCAAGCTCAAGCTTCCATTCCTCGCCAGCAAGACAAAATCCGCTTGGGACAAGGCGATCGCGCTCGATCCTGACAATCTAGATGCGCGTCAGGACATGATCGTGTATTACCTGGAGGCGCCGGGATTTCTTGGAGGCGGCAAAGACAAGGCGCGTGCGATGGCGCAGGAAGTCGCAAAGAGAAATCCTTATCGCGGAGCGGCTTCATGGTTCAGAGTCTGTAACGATGCGAAGGATCAGACGTGCGTCGAGCGACAGCTCAACTTTCTCATGTCGAGCTATCCCGACAGCGCGTACGGATACAGTGCATCCGCCCTGTACTATTCGACGAACAGGCAAGCCGACAAAGCGTTCGCGATTCTCGATCAGAGATTGAGGTCGAAGCCGAACGATCCGGCGGCACTGTATGCGTACGGTCGCGCCGCCTCGGTTTCAGGGATGAACCTCGATCGTGGCCAGGACGCGCTCACCCGTTACATCGCAGCGCCGATTCCAACTGGCCCACCGATCGCGCGCGCGCATTACCACCTCGGACTGATTCTCGAGAAGAAGGGCGACAAGGCAGGTGCGCGACGCGAATATCAAACTGCGCTGCGCCTCGATCAGTCGATTGAGGACGCAAAGAAGGCACTCGACGCTCTGGGCCGCTGACCGGAAAGGTCAGCGGCCTCTCGCTTACTTGCCGGCCGAGAAGATCTGGAGAGCCGAGATCTGGCTCCAGTGAATCATTATCTCGTTGCCATCGACGACAGTGATACGTCGCACTTCATCCGGCCGCTGCTCGAGCAGCGCGACGAGCTCCGCAACAGGCCCGGCTCCGATCTGCATTGTGTGTCCGCCGGCGAGGTAAAGCTTTGCACCGGTTATCTGTCTTGCCATTGTCTTGCTCCATCATTGTGACGTCTCCGGGCTCCCCGACCGTCTCGAAAACTATCGAGGGTCGAGCTTTCTGCCGGCGTCCAACTTGTCGAAGTTGAGCAGCGTGTTGAAGACCAGGAAGTAAGACCCGATGGTGGATCCCCTGTACACAGGGTTGTTTCCGAACAGAACGACGTGTCCCTTGCCTGAAGGCACGTCGACAACGACGGGGCGCTGAGCGATATCGTTTCCGTCGAGCAATCCGGAAACGAGCAAGGAGCGCTGATCGCTGAACCGCAGGACCACACGTGGGCGAAGCGGCGGCGGTATGATCGTGAGCGGATTTCTCATCTGCTCGTCCGTAACCGCGGCGGCCTGCCACGGCTGCACTGGTTTCGGCTTCGGCGCTTCGTTTCTCGGGTCGATCATTGGACGTCCCTGCGGAACGTCGAGATCTTCGCGTGTACCGCGACCTGTCGGTCTTGCAGTCGCCGTGTCGCCGCGTCCGCGTGAGCCGAGTACGTTGGAGATCGTGAAGCTTTGCCCGCCATCGCTGTAAACGGCGAGACTGTCCAGCAGACCGTAGACGATCGGGCTCGCGTCATCGACGATCTTCGTTCTGAGCAACGATCCGACGACGTGGTTATGGCCGGCCTGGTTCATCGACACGCCGCTTGCGAGTCCCATCGTGATCGCGAAGTCGGCTGCGTTCTCTACTCCAACGAGCACTCCGCCATTGGCAACGAAGCTTGCGAGCTTGTCCACTCCTGCGAAGCCGAGCCCGGGACGGATGTCATCGGTCTGCGCGTAGGTGGTGATGTTCGGCGTGAGCGGCGTGTTCTTCCACGGCATCGGATTCCGCCACATCGGCAGACCCGTGACGATTGTCTGCGGTGATCCTGCTGTCGGCGGGAAAAGAATCACGTCGTACTTCGCGTTGAGATTCGGAATCTTCGCGACATCCTGGGTGCTGATGTAGTCGAACGGAATTTTCAGAACATCGAACGCCTGTCTCCACCAGCCTTCGGTCTGAGTGCTCGTCCACGTGTGCATGATTGCGACGCGCGCGGCGCGCGCGGGGTGCGTCTTGACTGATGGAGCTGCTGACAACGCGAACGCCTGGACGCCGAGCTCAGTCGTCGCGGAGTTCAATGTTGCTGAAGGAACGCCGCGAATGATGAACGAGCCGCGCCCGAACTTGTGGCCGTCGGCGGTGAAGGGCTCCTCGGCGATCTGCATGTCCGCTTTCGGGAGTCTATAGCGAAGAGTTGCAAGCGCGTTGTCGCCGTTGTGATTGATCGCGAAAACCGTCCCGCTGCCGCTGACGCCACCCGGCGCGTGAATTTCTCCGGTCACGATTTCCATCGGCGCGTCGAGAACCTTTGGATCGATCACGCGAATCGACTGCACGGCGAAGTTTTCCGGGAACGTCCAGCCCGTGTCGTCGTACGGTTGCTTCTGCGGATCGGTCGGTGACCAGTATTGATAGTCGAGCAGCGCGTCGGCGATTCTCGAGTACGGCTGGTCCATGCGAATGATGTAGCTGCCCGCAGGGAATTCTCGTGGCTCGAACTTCGGTGCGGTTTTTACCGTGTCTGCGCTGCGAAGCGTGGATGTGTCGGCGTTTGTCAGACCCTTTGGCGGCGCTTTAGGCGCGGCGGGAACGAGCGCGGTAAACGGCGCAGTCGCGCGCGATATCTCGACGTGCTGGAGCTGAAGGATCTTCAGCAGATCCGCCTGTGCTCCCAGGCGCGGATCATTTCCGGGGAAGACGTAAGCTGCCGGCCCTTCGGTCCGCGCCTTGAGAACAGACCGCTTGCTCTTCTCGTAGAAATTCTCGAGGAACTGTTGTCTGTTCGCCGCGAAATAGCTGAGCGATACGAGCAGACCGGTTTCTTCATAGTTGTTGTTGTTTCGAAGCGACCACTTAACGTGCGGAAGCGGTGGATTCTGTCTGAACCACGTGCGCGACGTCTGCTCAGGCGTCAGCGTGCGATCCACCGTCTCGGCCGTTCCGCCATTTCCGAACGTCTCGTACAGGCGGCTGATGCCATTGTGAGTCGCCGCCATGAACATGAGATAGCCGGGCGACCAGGTATCGAACTCTCCGTGCGCGAACACGCCGGGCATTCCCAGACGCGTCATCTCCTGGACGTTGTTCCATCCGAAGAGCTGCCATTCGTTCGTGAGGAGCGGATCGAGCCAGGCGTTGTAAGGACCGTCGCCAATTGTGTTGTCGTACAGAAATGCGCCCGACTCGTGAAGGTCGTGAAGAACCTGCGCCTTCGAGTCGAGGTATGTGTTCAGGACATTGCGCGAAAGGTTGAGCGTCAGCGCCATCGCGTCGCGGTTGTTGTCGTGCGCGACGTACTTGCCCCAGTAGAGAAGATTCGGATACGTCTCGTTGGGGTGGGCCATGTGCCACTTGAACACATCGACCTCGCGATCGCGTCCGTCGACTTCGACGATCGGCGTGATCAGAGTGATGACGTTGTTGCGGATGTTGCGGATGTACGGGCTTTCGTCTACAGCGAGGCGGTAAGCCAGCTCCATCAGAGCCGTGGGTGCGCCCGACTCGGGGGAGTGAATCGAACCCGTGATGTAGTAGATCGGGGTGACGTTGCTGACAATTCCGTCGGCGGTTGCATCGTTCATTCCGATCGAGCGTGGGTCGGCGAGCTTTGCGAGCTTCGCCTTGTTCGCATCGAGATTCGCGATGAGCGAATCTGAGGCGACAGCGACGGCGATCATCTCGCGGCCTTCCTCCGTTTTTCCGATCGAGAACACTTTCACGCGCGGGCTCGCTTTTTCGAGCATGCGCATGTAGGCGTAGACTTCCTTCGAGTACGGAAGGTTGTCCTTCGCTCCCGCGATGTCGCCGAGTACGGCTTTAGGCGTCGGTACTGTCGCTGAAGCTGGCAGGTAATCGACGAGGGGCGACAGGAAGAACGGCTCAGTCGTGTACTCGCGGATTTTGCGCGTGTACTCGGAGTCGATCGGCTGCATCGGATCGCGCATCGGCTTGAGCAGCGGGGAAGTGGTGCTCGATCCGCTTGTGACAGCTGTCGCGGCGGTTGCCGAGGTGAACTGAGCTGCGGCGAACGCAGGGAGTGTCAGGCCAATCGCGATGGCGATGGCGTTGATTCGAATTGTCATGAGCAGAAAATGACGATCGAACCGGCTGTCTGCTAGAATTGCGGCGACGATCGATTAATGCGGGATCCGGCTAGCGCTTATGGCTGGACCGGTGGTAGCTGCGACTTCGAGTGGAAGGGGCGCGATAGGATCGATATGTTGAGCGCGGCGCCCGGTGACGCGGAGCGTACGATTTTCTGCTGTAAGAGCGTGACCGATATGTTCGGCCTGCCGACGATCCGCCGCGTTCCCACTTGTCCTTCGCCTTCGCCTCGGCCTTCGTCTGCCACTGCATGTTGCCGGGCACGTGCGTCAGCACCGCCGTGCTTTAATGCCGTCTTGTGATCGACCACAT
>JADGQR010000208.1 GCA_017881685.1 Gemmatimonadaceae bacterium | reverse complement strand
CAGGAAGAAGTCGTCGCGCTGCCGAAGAATCTCTGGAAGCGAGCGATGGGACGCTCCGACGCGATGGAGACGTTCTGGGCGCTCAACGACGTGACGTTCGATGTGAAGCAGGGCGAAGTCGTCGGAAGCATCGGTCGCAACGGAGCGGGCAAGAGCACGCTGCTCAAGATACTGTCGCGCATCACTCAGCCGACACGCGGCCGGGCGGAGATCTACGGCCGCATTGGAGCGCTGCTCGAAGTCGGAACGGGATTTCATCCCGAGCTCACAGGGCGTGAGAACATCTATCTGAGCGGCGCGATCCTCGGCATGCGCAAGCAGGAGATCGCACGACAATTCGACGCGATCGTCGATTTCGCGGAGGTCGAGCAGTTCATCGACACGCCGACGAAGCGCTACAGCAGCGGCATGTATACGCGTCTCGCATTCGCCGTTGCAGCCCACCTCGAGCCTGAAATTCTTCTCGTCGATGAAGTGCTCGCGGTCGGCGACGCATCGTTCCAGAAGAAGTGTCTTGGCAAGATGGAAGACGTCGCGGGCGAAGGCCGCACGGTGTTCTTCGTGAGCCACAACACCCAGGCGGTGAGACAGCTCTGTACGCGCTGCATTCTGCTTGAGCACGGCCAGGTAGCTGCTGACGGCCCAACCGACTCCACGCTGGCGATCTACAACCAGCGTCTGCGCGACACGCGCATCGACGCCGAGACTGGATTGAACAATCCTGAGAATCGTCGCGGATCGGGCGCGGTGAGATTCACTGCGGTGTCTGTCGAAGATCTGACCGGGGCGGAGCGTTACAGCTTCCAGATGGGAGAGACGGTAAGGTTCAAGCTCTCGTTCGTCGTCCATGCGCCGATGCGGGGGGCCGCGATAGTCGTCGCGCTGCGCTCGGGAATGTCGCGGGAGATCGTGACGTCGGCCCGTCATACCGTGACGACCGAGCAGATGGAAGCGGGAGAAAGCGGTACCGTTGTCGTCGATCTACCGGATATATATGTAAGGCCGGGCGAGTACCCGCTTTATCTTCATGTGAGCGAAGCGGTGCAGTCGCCGCAGAAGTACGACGTGCTCGACGATCTCACGCCGCCGCTCGTCATCACGCCGGGCGGCCGCTGGCTGCACGACAATTTCGATCCGGCGCAGCCGCTGGGAATATTTTCGCTGCCGTCTTCGATGGTAGTCGAAAGTCTCCAGGGGCACGAGCCGGCATTCACGGCGTCGAAGCCGGCAAGTCACCTGACAATGATCAGAACTGGTACACAGGACTAGAAATGCTGAACGGAAAGACCGTATTGATCACTGGTGGAACCGGTTCCTTCGGGAGGCGCTTCACCGACGTGGTGTTGAATAGATACAGGCCCAAAAAGCTGATCATCTTCAGCCGCGATGAGCTCAAGCAGTTCGAGATGCATGCGCAGTGGGGAGAGGACAGGTATCCGAACATCCGCTACTTCATCGGAGACGTTCGCGACCGTGACCGGCTCTACCGCGCGTTCGACGGAGTGGATGTCGTCGTTCACGCTGCTGCGCTGAAGCAGGTACCGGCGGCCGAGTACAATCCGATCGAGGCGGTGAAGACGAACGTGCTCGGTGCGGCCAATGTCATCGACGCAGCGATCGATCGCGGTGTTCAGCGCGTCGTTGCGTTGAGCACGGACAAGGCTGCCAGCCCGATCAACCTCTACGGCGCGACGAAGCTTTGCTCGGACAAGTTGTTCGTCGCGGCGAACAGCTATTCAGGCGGACACAACACGCGGTTCAGCGTCGTTCGTTACGGCAACGTCGTCGGAAGTCGTGGAAGCGTCGTTCCGTTTTTCCTCCAGCGAAGGAAGACCGGCAAGCTTCCGATCACAGATCCGCGTATGACGCGCTTCTGGATCACACTCGATCAGGGCGTCGAGTTCGTGCTTGCAAGTCTGGAGAGAATGACGGGCGGCGAGATCTTCGTGCCGAAGATTCCGAGCATGAAGCTCACGGATCTCGCGCGCGTGATCGGTCCAGATTGCGAGATGGAAATCATCGGCAAGCGGCCAGGCGAGAAGGTGCATGAGCTAATGGTGGGCGAAGACGACGCATCGAACACCGTCGAGCACGACGAATACTTTGCAATTCTTCCGACGGCCAGAAACTGGTCGGCGAAGCATTACATCGAGAAGAACGGCGGACGTCGGTGCCCCGAAGGATTCCGCTACAGCAGTGAGACGAACACTGAGTGGCTCACGGTGGAGCAGCTCGAGGCAATGATCGGTTCGGTGTCCAACCCGGTCTGACGGTGCTTCTCGTAACAGGGGCCGCAGGATTTCTGGGGACCAACGTTCTCCGGGCCGCCGCGGCGCAGGAACGTGATGTAGTCGCTGCAACCAACAAAGGTCATACGTTGATTGCGACGGCCGGGCTTGTTCACGCAGACCTGACCGACAAGGCGGTCGTCCGCGAGATGATCGGCGCGATCCGGCCCGAGTGGGTTCTCAATTGCGCGGCGCTCGCAAACCTCGACGAATGCGAGAAAGACCCCGCAAAAGCGAGAGCGGCCAACGTGACAGCAGCCGGAAATCTCGCTGCCGCGTGCGCCGAGTTCGGCGCACGCCTCGCGCACATCTCGACCGATTCGGTGTTCGACGGGAATCGCGGGATGTACTCGGAGGACGACGTTCCGTCCCCGGTCAACGTTTACGCGATGACGAAGCTCGAGAGTGAGCGGGCAGTCCGCGAGCTATTGCCCAAGTCACTCGTCGTCCGGACCAACTTCATCGGGGTTCCGGTGACGCCTGGCGCTGGCCTCGCCGACTGGATCGCCAGCTCTGTCGAGTCAGGAAAGCCAATCAAAGGCTTTGACGACGTGATTTTCTCACCGCTGCTTGCGACCACCCTCGCCGAGCGGCTGTTCGACATGATGGATGCGCGTCTCACTGGCTTGTATCACCTTGGTGCGAGCGACAGCATGTCGAAATACCATCTTGCCGTCGCGATAGCCGGCGAGATGGGATACCCTGATGCGAAGATCGAGCGTGCTTCGCTCTCGGATGTGCCATCGGCGGTCAGGCGTCCGCTCAACACGTCTCTCGTGTCGAAGCGGGCTGAAGCAGCATTGAAGACGAAGATGCCGACTGTGCTCGAGGCGGTGAAAGGTTTCGTTGCGCAGCGCCAGGAGCTCTCTCAATCAACCGTGACAGGATGATGCCGGAATTTCGCATTGCAGACCGTGTGTTGAGTGAATCGAAGCCGACTTATTTCATCGCCGACATCGCGGCGAATCACGACGGAAATCTCGATCGCGCCGTAGAGCTCATTCACGTTGCTGCCGAGGCAGGCGCTGACGCCGCGAAGTTCCAGCACTTTCGCGCGGCGAAGATCGTCAGCAAGCGCGGATTCGAATCGGGTCCCCAGCTGTCGCACCAGAGCAAATGGAAGAAGTCGGTGTTCGAGGTTTACCAGTCGGCATCGGTTCCGTGGGAGTGGACCGCGACCCTGAAGCAGGCCTGTGACGAAGCGGGAATCCATTTCTTCTCGTCGCCTTACGATACCGAAGCAGTGGACATGCTCGACGAGCACGTGCCGGCGTTCAAGATCGGGTCGGGCGACATCACGTGGATCGAGATGCTCCAGCACATCGCGAAGAAGGGAAAGCCGGTTCTCCTTGCGACCGGGGCATCGGATATTGGCGACGTGCAGCGCGCGGTCGATGCGATTCTCTCGATCAACCCGCAGCTGCTGTTGATGCAGTGCAACACGAATTACACAGGGTCGCTCGAGAACTTCAGGTTCGTCAAGCTGAATGTCCTTCGCACGTTCGCGTCGATGTACCCGAACCTCGTTCTCGGGTTGAGCGATCACACGCCAGGTCATTCCGCCGTGCTCGGTGCCGTCTCACTTGGCGCCCGCGCAATCGAGAAGCATTTCACCGACGACCGAAAGCGTGAAGGTCCGGATCATCCATTCTCGCTCGATCCAGCCTCATGGCGTGAAATGGTCGATCGCACGCGTGAGCTGGAATACGCTATGGGCGACGGCAACAAGATCGTCGAGCCGAACGAGCGAGAGACGGTCGTGATTCAGCGACGCTGTTTGCGGGCAGCGCGCGATCTGAAGGCCGGGAGTACGATCGCCGCCGAGGATCTCGAGGCGCTGAGGCCTGCGCCGCGGGATTCGATCTTCCCGTATGAGGTCGATCGCGTCATCGGACGCACACTTCACCGCGACATTCCACAGGGCGACTACCCGAAGTGGACAGACGTCGGCTGAAGGTTCTCTACGTTTCACGCGGCTATACAACGCACGACCGCCGCTTCCTCGGGTCCTTTGCCAGTGCCGGCTGGGATCCGACGCACCTTCCGATGCTCGACGAACGACTGGATTCGCGCCCGTTGCCCAAAGGCGTCGCACAGATCGACTGGGGGGACAATCGCTGGCCTGAATCGCGGGCCGATTGGCGATCGAGAGTCAGGCATCTTCGCTCAGTCATCGACAAGCTGAAGCCAGACGTCGTGATTGCCGGCCCGGTTCAGTACGGCAGTCTGATCGCAGCAATGGCTGGGGCAACTCCGCTCGTGACTGTCTCGTGGGGAACCGATGTGCTCGTCGATGCCGATCGCACTGAGCTTTGCACTCATGCGACGCGAAGGGCACTCGAGGCATCGTCACTCGTCTTCGGCGACTGCAGAGCCGTTCGCGAGGCCGTGAAGGCCCACTGGGGGCCACCAGATGACCGGATCGTCACGTTCCCGTGGGGGATCGATCTGAATCGCTACAGCCCGGGCCCGAGTTCGCTGACTGTCCGCGCAGACCGTGGCTGGCAGGACTGCGATGTGTTCATCTCGACGCGGACATGGGAGCCGGTTTACGCGATCGACGTTCTGCTGAAGGCCTTCGCATCTCTTCACCGGCAGCGTCCATCGGTTCGCCTCGCCCTGCTCGGCGACGGTTCACTCGCGCCTCAGATTCAATCTGAGATCGATGATCTCGGGATACGCGACCTGGTGCTTACGCCGGGCAGAGTGCCGCAGGAACAGCTTCCACAGTGGTTCAGGATGGCCGACGCCTACGTGAGCTCTGCATTGAGTGACGGGACTTCGATCTCGTTGCTCGAAGCAATGGCGACAGGGCTGCCGGTTGTGGTCAGCGAGAGCTATGGAAACCTCGAGTGGGTCCAGCAGGGAATCAACGGCGCACTCGCGGCGCCGGGCCGGGCAAGTTCACTGTCGGAGGCGATGAAGTTTGTCATCGAGGACCCGTCGAGAACCAGAAAAATGAGCTCAACCAATATCGAGCTGGCGAATGCTAAAGCCAACTGGGAGAACAACTTTCCAGATTTGGTCGAGGCTATCGAGAGGCTGGTACGGAAGTGAGAAACGTCGCCATAATTCAGGCCAGGGTCGGCTCGACGAGACTTCCCGGAAAGGTCCTTCTCGACCTTTGCGGCAAGACAATTCTCGGCCGCGTCGTCGAGCGGGTCGGACGGATGAAGAAGGTGAAGGATGCTGTAGTCGCGACGTCGAATCTCGAGAGCGATGATGCAATCGAAGCCGAATGCCGCAGGCTCGGTGTGGCGTGTTTTCGTGGCAGTGAGGATGACGTGCTCGATCGATTCCACGGAGCCGCGGAAGCACTCAGTGCAGAGGAATGCACTCGAATAACGGCTGACTGTCCGCTCATCGATCCAGGCGTCAGCGATGACATAATCACGAAGTTCGAAACGGCGGATCCTCCAGTCGATTATGCCAGTAACAAGATTCCCCAGTCATTTCCGCGCGGGCTGGATACCGAAGTCTTCACGCGAGAGGCGCTCGAGAGAGCCGCTCGGTGGGCAAGGAAGCCCTATCACCGGACGCACGTCACAGCCTACATGTACGAGACGCCGGAGTTGTTCACATTGCTGAGCGTTACGAGCGACGTGGATCGCGCCGATTGGCGATGGACAGTCGATACCCCTGAAGATCTGGCTTTCGTCCGCAGCGTATATGAGCGGCTCGCTGGCAAGCCTGATTTCAATTGGCTCGATGTCGTGAAACTTGTCGAGTCGGACCCCAGGCTCGCCGCAATCAACGCCCACATCGTACAGAAGGAGATCTCGGAAGGATGACAGAGCTGAAGCGTCCGCGTGTTGTCTGCATCATCGAGGCGCGCTATCGGTCGTCGCGTCTGCCCGGAAAGGTGGTGAAGCCCGTGATGGGCCAGCCGATGCTGTCCCGCATGATCGAACGAGTGAGTCGCGCCCGGACGCTGGATGCAATTGTCGTCGCTTGTCCTGATGGCCCTGAAGACGACGTGGTGGAGGAGGTTGCGTTCGAGACCGGGGTGTTCTGCTTCCGCGGAAGTGAGAACGACGTTCTCGCACGCGTCGTCGGTGCAGCCAGCGCCAACCGCGCGGACGTGATTGTCGAGCTGACGGGAGATTGTCCGCTTCACGATCCTTCCCTTATCGACAAGGTAGTGTCCGACTACATGCTCGGCGGAGCGGATTTCGTGAGCAACATTCTGCCGTACACCACGCCGCGCGGCACCGATGTCCGCGTTTTTGCGGCGAGCGCGCTGGCGGAAATTGCCGAACGCTCGAGCGATCCTGCGGATCGTGAGCACGTGTCGCTCCATTTCTGGGAGCATCCCGAGCGCTATACTCGCCGCAATGTGACGACTGAGTTTCCTGAGCATGCGAGTGATCTCCGACTGACCGTCGACACAGCGGAAGACTTTCGGCTCGTCAACGAGATATACGACGCTCTTTATCCCGGGAAGCCCGCGTTTACCCTGTGGGACGTGATCTCGCTGCTCGATGTGCGGCCGGAGCTACGCGCGATCAACGAGCACGTTCAGCAGAAGGCAGTTCGTTGACGCTTCGCGCCGCCGTGATCGGGTGCGGAAAGATCGGCAGCGAGCTGAGTGTCGATCCGTTTCTGAAAGGCGATGTATTCACTCACGCCGAGGCGTATTCACGCTGCGAGGGAACAGAGCTCGTTGCGGTGTGTGATTCAGATCCATCGAAGCTCGAAGCAGCGGGGAAGCTATGGGGCGTGAGTCGTCTCTATGCGAACGCCGAGGACATGGCCAAAGCGGAGAAGCTCGATCTCATCAGCATATGCACGCCGACATTGACGCACGGGGAGGTGCTGCGCGCTGTTCTCGGTTCCCCTAATCCTCCGCGTGGAATTCTTTGCGAGAACCCGCTGGGTCTGACTCTCGCCGAGTCGGAGATGATGGCAGCGATCGCCGAAAAGAAGAAAGTCGTCCTCGCGACGGTCTACATGAGGCGTTACGCGAACAACTTTCGTGCGCTCAAGAAATTTCTCGACGATGGCGGGATCGGGAAGCTCCAGGCGATTACCGGTCTCTACATCAAGGGGACGTTCCACAACGGGACGCACTGGTTCGACATGCTGAGATTTCTTGCCGGCGAGGTCGAGATGGTGTCGGGTCTCAACATGCTCGGCGAGACACGCGATGATCCGACGCTCGATGTCGCGCTGTTCATGAAGTCGGGAATCCTCGCGACTCTCCGCGCCGTCGATCACATGGCGTACACGGTTTTCGAGATGGAGCTGTTCGGTTCCGGCGGTCGTGTGCGCATCGTGGACTCAGGTTTCGGGATCGAGGTCTATCGACCGATGCCGAGCGAGCGTTACGCGGGGTACACCGAATTACAGCGTGTGCCGATGGATTTCGGGGATCGGCGCAACCTGATGCTTCACGCGGTCGAGGACATGGTTGACGCGCTGGAGACCGGGCGTCCTCCGTTGTGCACTGCGGCTGATGGAGTCGAGGCCGCGAGGATTGCTGACGCAGCAATGCGATCGAGGAATGGGTCGGTCGTCGCCCTGCAGACTCGCGTAACTGCGTAACTGCCGTTTAGCAGCCCCTTAGTAGTGGGGCAGTTTGAACTGTAGCCGGTCATTCATCGACTGCGGACTGAGGACCCTTGCGGACTCAGAACCAACTGCCATCGACGATCCTCGACTAATTGAGGATCGAGGATGAGCGGAAAAACGATTATTGAACGAAGAATTCCGCAAACGGGGGACAGCCTCACGGAACCAGTGAACGACAGGCGAGACCGCCTTGAGGAAATGCGCCGGCTCCTTCTGGCCGTGCAATGAAGTAACAATCCTCGCATGTGGGCCAGCTCATCCTCAGTCCGCACTTAGTCGTCGATCGTCGATGGCAGTTAGTCCTGAATCCGCAAGGGTCCTCGATCCTAAGCCCTGAAGACGCCAAAGTGACCCACCACTGACCCCTTTATTGAAATGAGAGCGGCGACCATCTTTGGTCACGATGTCACTCCTCGCAATCCTCGGCGGCTCTCCGATCAGGACGACGCCTTTCCCCGTTTACAGCACACTCGGCGACGAAGAAAAGCGCGCCGTGATGGGCGTTCTCGATTCAGGCAATCTCTCGGGATTTCTCGGCACCTGGTCACCGCAGTTCTTTGGTGGACCCCAGGTCAGGCAGCTCGAGGACGAGTGGCAGCAGTACTTCGATGTCACCTACGCCGTGACGATGAACTCGGCGACTTCGGCGCTATGCGC
Organism: Gemmatimonadaceae bacterium; assembly: GCA_017881685.1. GTDB lineage: Bacteria > Gemmatimonadota > Gemmatimonadetes > Gemmatimonadales > Gemmatimonadaceae > UBA4720. The sequence continues at coordinate 8,265 of JADGQR010000208.1, read as the reverse complement.
AGCGGTCGGAGCTGCGGGCGTCGGGCCAGGTGATGAAGTGATTGTCTCGCCAATAACGATGACCGCGTCAGCAAGTGCGGCTCTCGCGTACGGAGCGATCCCCGTTTTCGCGGACATCGATGCCGAAACGTTCAACATCACGGCGAAGACAATCGAAGAGCGGATAACGCCGCAGACGCGGGCGATCGTCGCTGTCGATATTCTCGGACATCCAGCCGACATGGATGAGATCATGGCTCTCGCGGAGAAGCACGATCTCGTCGTGATCGAAGATGCCGCGCAGGCGCCAGGAGCGACTTACAAGGGACGATTCGCCGGAACGCTCGCACACATCGGCGTATTCAGCCTCAACTATCACAAGACGATTCACACCGGCGAAGGCGGAGTCGCGGTCACCGACGATGCAGAATTCGCCGAGCGTCTTCAGCTGATTCGCAATCATGCGGAGGCGGTCGTCGAAGGGAAGAGAACGACTTCACTCGTGAACATGGTCGGATTCAATTATCGGATGACCGAGATCGAAGCCGCCATCGGCAGCGCGCAGCTGAAGAAGCTCGACGGTTTGCTCAATTCTAGAATCGCGGCGGCGGATTACCTGTCGCAGCGAATCTCCGGGATTCCGGGTCTTCTCCCTCCGCTGGTGAAGCCGGACGTGAAGCACGGTTACTACCTCTACGCGATTCGGTACGACGCGAATGAGATCGGCATTTCTCGCGAGACTTTTGCCGAAGCAGTTCGGGCAGAGGGAGTTCCACTCGCGACTAGTTACGCTCCGCCGCTTTACTACATGCCTCTGTATCAGAATCGAATCGCGTTCGGTGAGCACGGCTTCCCGTTCACCTACGAGGGTTACAAGGGTTCGGTCAGCTACGAGCGCGGTATCTGTCCGGTCGCAGAGCGAATGTGGGAGTCCGACGTGATGGTCGGAAACTTCTGCCACGCCGCGGTCGAGACGACGGACCTCGATGACGTCGCGTCGGCTCTCGAGAAAGTTGTCAGTGAAGCGCGCACTCTCGGCGGTCACGGTGCTCTGGCCGTCGATGCGAGCCGGATGGTTGAGAACGGCGCTGCGTGATCAAGCGGACCCTTGATGATCTTCCGAAGTATTCTCCATGGCCCGCCCGACTTCTTGGCTTGGAGCGCTGGGACCGGCGTACCAAGAACCGCGCTGAGGTAGAGCGCGAGTACCAGGACGAGAAATGGGGCGGCCTTCTCGCGCGGATCGAGGAAAGCCCATGGCCGCTGAGTCTCGCCGATCTCGACCGGATCATGCAGGGCGGGGACGAGCTCGTGATGTACTCGGACGGTGAGGATCTGTTCGAGGCAACTGCTCGTGAAGTGCACTTGCGTTATCGCGATTTCGTCGCGCGAACCTTGTTGCCGTACCTGCCCGCGTCAGCGCTTGTCGAGCTGGGTGCAGGTTATGGCAGCGTGATCATCGATCTCGCCAAGCGGCCCGAGTTTGCCGGGATAAAGGCATTCGGGCTCGATCTAACTCCGGCCGGGGCCGAGCTCATCGGCCGGATGAGCGCAACGGAGCAGGTGGAGGTGAGCTCCGGACTCTGTGATCTCCTGACCGATCCCGTCACCGATGCCGCGATCCCGGAGGGAGCGCTGATCTATACCTCCTACTCGGCCCACTATGAGCCACGGCACAGGGAAGACTTCTTTGACGGTATCGCCAGGCTCGGTCCCAAGGCGGTCGTAATGATCGAGCCGTGCCACGAGCACTGCGACGATTCGACCCTACTTGGGCTACTCCGGCGGCGCTATATTGAGATGAATGACTACAACACCAACCTTGTAACATTGCTGCATGAGCAGCTCGGTGCAGGGACGGTCAAAGTCCTCGACGAGCGAAAGGCAGCGTTCGGACCCAATCCTCTGCTCGCCGCTTCGGTGATCGTCTGGGAGCCAGCGCAACCGAACTGACGCTCCGAGCGGCGGACCATTGATAGTCGTCCGGTTCACCAACTTCACAAAAGCAAAGTCAGATAGTGCCGAGATTTCTCGACAAGATTCCCGTACCCCTTAGAGCCGCGGCGTGGCACGCGATCAATCGCATGCCGGCAACTGCTCAGCGCCTCTTTCCGCACACCGACGAGTACCGCCGGTGGAAGATGGAGCGTCTGTACGATCGCGCGCCGACGCCGACGCCGGGTGCGCCGACGGTGCTTTTCTGGGTGCCGGGTGGCATGCATGTTCTGCTGCACGTCGAGACGGTCATCGCGGCGGCTCTGCGGTTTCGCGGCTACAACGTCCACGCGATCATCTGTGATGCGCCTTACGTTGCGTGCGTCAGGCGCGAAGTGACGGACGGGATTCCACTCGAGAACTGGCGCGATCTGTGTAGCTCGTGCATCGCCTCGAATCGCAACGTCCTCAACATCATGGGGATTCCCTACTCGTCGATCGGAGATTTCGTTTCTCCGGAGCGCCGGGAGGAGCTGAGGCAGCGTGCGGATAAAGTGACGGTGAGCAACGTCCGGACACTGGAACACGAAGGCCTTCACATCGGCAACAACGTCTGGTCCACGATAACGCGATTCCTGCAGGGCGCGCAGCTCGGCAGCGGCCGCGATGACATCGTGCGTGAGTATGCGTTCAGCGCGATGGTGACGGCAGAGGCGGCGAGCAAGGTCCTCGACCGGTTCAAGCCGGACCGCGTTTTCATGTCGCACGGCACGTACGTGGATTGGGGTCCGGCGCTCCACACCGCGATGGAGCGCGGAATTCCTGTAACTGGATGGAAGGCATCGTACCTCACGTCGCGATTCTTTTTCCGTCACGTGGCCGACGCGTCGAGGGTCGACTTTCACAAGCTGAGCGATCGCGCCTGGGATGAAGCGCGGAGCAAGCCGCTCACGAATGACGAAGACGAAAGCCTGAACAATTTCCTGGCGAGGAGATATCACCAGGGCGTGAGCTTCGACATGAAGCGCATGGCGCGTTATACGGGCGAAACCGACGCATTTCTCGCGAAGTACGAGATCGACCGCACGAAGCCGATCTGGGGCGTAATGGCCCATATCAACTGGGACAGCGTGTCGGATTATTCGCCGATGGCCTATATCTCGTTTGACGAATGGATGGTCGACACGATCGAGACTGTGTCGAAGATCACCGACGTTCAGTGGCTGATCAAAGTCCATCCGATCGAGGCTTACGACAATCCGGCAGCCGGCGTTCAGAGGCTAATCGACACGCACTTCCCCAATCTTCCATCTCACGTTCACGTGATACCGGCGGAAGAGGCGATAAGCCCGCTCGAATTCTTTCATGTCATTGACGGCGCGGTAACGGTTTACGGAACCGCCGGTCTCGAGCTGGCGCTGCAGGGCAAGCCCGTGATACTCGCCGGCGAAGCGCACTACGGAGGCAAAGGCTTCACGTACGACGGGCTGACAGTAGAGAGTTATCGCGAGCTTCTCAACAGGACAGCATCGCTTCCGCCCCTCGACGAGAGACAGGTAGAGCATGCGCGGAATTACGGACATTCCTATTTCATTCAACGTCAGATTCCACTGCCGCTCGTTCGCGACCCGCGATCCATATGGTGGAACCTTCAGCACGAAAGGCGCGACCAGCTCCTGCCAGGCGCGGACCCGTTTCTCGATTTCATCTGCGACAGACTCATGAAGGGAGAGGATTTCGTGATGAGCCGGAAACTCGTGGAGCTTGCGGACTCGGACGCATGGGCGTGATGGTGACCGGCAATGTCACGCGACTGGTCGGCTTCGATGACATCGGAGAAACCTTCATAAGCGACGGCAGGGTTCTTCGCGGGATCTATCCTGGAAAGGCCGACGGTGTTCGTCGCGTGCTTCACACGTGCATCGCGCACGACCTGTTCAAAGTCGGAATAATCGCAACGCGAGAGCTCGAGAAGAATCCGCACGCCGAGCTCGGATACGAAATGACACTCGAGCATGCGCGCGTTCCGTTCGTGACGTTCCCGAACGAGTGGCCCGCATCGATGTTGCTCGCCGCTGCAAAGTTTCATCTGAGACTCTTTCAGCGCCTGGGCACACAAGGTTTGACCCTGAAGGACTGGCATCCCTACAACATTCTGTTCGACGGAACCGAGCCGGTGTTCGTCGACTTCACGTCGATCATTCCCGCTGACGAGCTTCCGAAGCAGGGATATCTCGCCGGCGCAAAAGCACCGGCGGGATTTGGCGGCTGGGATGAATACTCGGTTGCGCTTTATCGGATGTACCAGCTCACGTATGAGCCGTATTTCGGGTTGCCGCTGGCGATGATGGAGCAGGGACGTCACGCCGAAGCGCGCGAGCGTCTGACGGCGACGGCGTTGAACGCGACAGATTCCGGAATGCTGCGCGGCGAGGTGTTCACAGGACGCAAAGCGGCCCGCGCGCGATATGAGCTGAACGATCTGCGATTGAAGATGGCCCTGCGGGAACACGGCCCCAACAAGCGCCGGTTCTTTGATCTGCTGGGGAAGCGGCTCGACGCCATGCAGGTCGCGGTCAAGGGAAGCGCGTACAGCAGCTACTACGCGGACAAGGAGGAAGCGTTTGCATCGGAGCCGTCGATCGACTGGACGAACAAGCAGAACGTCGTTCACGATGCGCTCGTGCGCTTCAGTCCGGCGACGGTGCTCGACATAGGAAGCAACACCGGATGGTTTTCGCTTCTGGCCGCGAAGCTCGGAAGCAACGTCGTCGGTGTGGATCTCGACGAAGCGTGCATCGATTCACTTTTCGAAGCCGCCAGGAGAGAGCGACTGCCCGTGCTGCCGCTGGTGGCGAACCTCATGGCGCCGCCTCCGGACATCTTTGCGAAGACTTTCCCGGACGAGCCGTCGTTATCGAGGATTGGTCGGGAGAAGCCGCTCTATCCGTCGCCGGAAAAGCGTCTTGCCTGCGAAATGGTGATGGCCCTCGCGATCGTCCATCACCTGGCTTTGGGCCAGGGACATTCGTTCGAGCGTATCGCAGGCACTCTCAGTGATCTGGCGACGCGGTATCTTTGCGTCGAGTTCGTGCAGCGTGATGACAAGATGATCCTCGACGATCCGGGGTTCTTTCCGGCGATGACCAAGTCGCCCGGCTCGTTCGACTGGTATCACGTCGACGGATTTGTGGCTGCGCTTCGAAAGCATTTCAGCGAGATTGAGGTGCTTTCATCTCATCCGTCGACACGGTTGATGCTTCTTTGCACCAAGGGCTGAATCTGAATTTGGTGGAAAAAAAGGGGGCCTTCGGCCCCACGCGGATTTAACGGATTTAACGGATTAGGCGGATCAGAAACGGGAAAGACGGAAGAAACCTGAGTGTCGTTCCGTTGTTAACAAAGAAAATGAAGACTTTCAGTTCGGTTTTGATTTCTTTTTGGGATTGGACTGGCGTTCACATTGTCTCTGATCCGCTAAATCCGTCTGATCCGCGTGGAGGCCGAAGGCCGACCGTTAGTTCCCGTAGTTCAGTAGTTCAGTAGTTCAGTAGTTCAAGTAGTCAAAGAATCGATCTAGAGGAATCGCAATGCCCGCTGGTAAGGAAGAAGTAGAAAAATTCATCTGTGACGAGGTTGCGATGCTGGTCGGCGACGCAAATTCGCAGATCACACCTGCAACGCCGCTGATCGGCGCGAATAGAGCCGTCGATTCAGCAGACCTCGTCGTTCTTCTTCTTGCGGTCGAAGACTACGCTCGCGACAACCTCGGCTTTCAGTGGGACTGGACGAGCGACAGCGCGATGTCCGAAGCCCGCAGCGTGCTCAGAAACATTGGCTCTCTTGCTGATCACCTCGTGAGTCAGCGCGCCGCGTGACCGCAATGGATACCGTCATCGTCACTGGCGCTTCCAGGGGCCTGGGTCGTCACTGTGCGATGAGTCTCCACGAGCGTGGCTATCGCGTGATCGGCATCAGCCGAAGCGTGAAAGGCGACACTCCCTATGAAATCCGCTCCGCCGACGTCGCCGATTCAGCCTCACTCTCAAAAGCACTCGGCGATCTCAAGCGTGACAAGTCGGTCTACGCGCTCATCAACGCGGCCGGCATCGCGTCGATGAATCTCGTCATCACTACGCCGGCCGAAACCGTTCGGAAGATCATCAACACGAACCTGGTGGGGACGATTCTCGCGTGTCAGCTCGTCGCGCCGGCGATGATCCGTCGTGGCTCGGGACGCATCATCAACTTCTCCACACTCGGCGTTCCGCTCGCGATCAAGGGCGAAGCGATCTACATCGCGTCGAAGGCGGGAGTCGAAGGATTCTCTCGCGCATTTGCGCGCGAGATGTCGCCGCACGGTGTCACGGTGAACACAGTCGCGCCGGGGCCGATCGATACGGCGCTGATCGAAAAAGTCCCGCGTGACAAGATCGACGCGGTCGTCAGCCGGCAGATCATCGAGCGGCAGGCAGAGCCGTCGGATGTGTGGAACATCGTCTCACTCCTGCTTTCAGCCGAAAGCTCGATGATCAGCGGAGAGACGATACACGTTGGCGGTGCGTGAGTGGGAATTCTCGACCAGCTTGCGGTGCGCAACGAAGGAAATGACGCGCCGTTCCTGATCACGCCGTCGGACCGTCTCACATTCAGGGAAATAGCCGAGGCAGCGAAAGAATCGGAACGATTGCTCGAGCCCGTAAAGCAGGGCGACATCGTTGCGATAATCGGAGACTTCAACAGGCCAAGCATCGCCGCAATGCTGCAGCTGCTGGATCGCAACGCGATCGTCGTCCCGCTGACAGAGGGAACGAAGCCCGATCACGAATATTTCCTCGAAAGCGCAGGCGCGCAGTGGCTGCTTCAGGATGGCAGGCTCGAGCGAATCGAGCGGAATGGAACTCCGAACGCGCTGATCGCGGAGCTGAGAGAGCGCGGACATCCGGGGATCATATTCTTCTCGTCAGGAACTACCGGACGCCCGAAAGCGATTCTCCATGACTTCCAGATGTTTCTCGCGCGCTATGCCGAGCCGCGGCCGGCACTGCGAACGCTGAACTTTCTGCTGTTCGATCATGCCGGCGGCATTAACACCATGCTGCACACGCTGTTCAACCGAGGAACGACGATTGCCCCGCCCGAGCGAACGCCTGATTCGGTGGTCGAGACGATTCTCCGAGAAGACATCGAGCTGCTGCCGACCACGCCGACTTTTCTCCGGATGATGCTGCTCGGCGGATCGTTCGAGAAACACAAGCTTCCATCGCTTCGCGTCGTCACGTACGGAACGGAGCGGATGGACCAGGGCACGCTCGACAGACTTTGCGCGCTGCTTCCCGATGTCGACTTCCGTCAGACGTACGGACTTTCCGAGCTCGGCGTATTTCAGGTGAAGTCAAAAGCGCGAAACAGTCTCTGGATGAAGATCGGTGGGGCAGGGCTCGAAACACGTATTAGTGACAATGTGCTACTAATTCGATCCGCGAACAGGATGCTTGGCTACCTGAACGCGCCGTCGCCGTTCGTGGACGGCTGGTACAACACCGGTGACATCGTCGAAGAGCAAGATGGTTTCATCAAGATTGTCGGACGCGCGAGCGAAGTGTTCAATGTCGGTGGTCTCAAGATTCTTCCAGGAGAGGTCGAGCGAATTGCGCTGTCTTACCCCGGCGTGTTGCGGGCAAAGGCATACGGCGTCGCGAATCCGATTACCGGCCAGCACATCGAGATCATCTGCGAGCCCGAAGGCGGGGTGACGCTCGACCGCCGCGCGCTGATGATGCATTTCCGCTCGCATCTTCAGAAACAGGTATGCCCGCACAAGATCATCATCGGTCCGGTTCCGGTGAGTCACCGGTTCAAGCAGCAGTGACGAAATCGATTGCCGCTGACATCGCGGGACTCGTCGCGACACTTGGCGGCGGGCCGCTGTTCGTGCATTCCGATCCATTTCGTGCGGCGAGTCTCGTTCCGCGCACTCGCGATCGGGTCGAGCTGCTCGATTCGCATCTCGACGTTCTGACCGAGGCAGCGGGTGATCGTGGTCTGTGGCTGCCGTCGTTCAACTACGATTTTCCGCGAACGCACAGATTCGATCTGGCTAACGACCCGTGTCAGCTCGGGCCGCTTCCCGAACACTTCCGCCAGACGCGACAGGAATGGCGAACGCCGGTGCCCATGTTCTCGGTGAGTGGAGTCGGCGCTGCTCCAGAAGTTGGTTGGGGCGACAAGACCGATCCGTTCGGCCCGGAGTCGATCTTCGCCGAGCTCGAGAGGCGGGACGGGGTGATCCTCTACTACGGCGACACGTTTCATTACAACACGATTGTCCACTTCGCCGAGCGAAAGAAT
>JADGQR010000207.1 GCA_017881685.1 Gemmatimonadaceae bacterium | reverse complement strand
GACGCAGCCGGCAGGGCTCGTCAGCCGATGTCGACCGCCACGCAGATCCGCACGCGGCACTCGAAGAAGCAGCGATCGATCACGAGTTGCTCGATAGCGATGAAGCCGGTGACATCAAGGCCGAGCGCAGGCAGCGGGCGAAAAAGGTCGGCAAGGCCGGCAGAAACGACGGATCGCCGGTCTCACCGGGTGGCGTTCCAAAAGCAGACCACGTTGCGAATCCGCTCGACGCCACGTCGTCGAACGGACCCGGAAACCTCTAGAGCCCCGGAACGAGTCGATCGAAGAGCTTGCCCACATTGAAACGGACCGGGTCGATCTCGTAGTAGCGATTGTCAATGAAGCGGCCCGTCGTCGGGAAGTACGGCGGCGGCTGCGATCGCGCGCACCGATCGTAGCTATATCGCTTGATATACCCATAGCCATTGGTCGTGCCGACTGCTCCCCGGCTGTCCTGGATGATACCTCCCGTAAGGTAGAGACATCCGCGACCAACGTTCGAGCCCTCGCAATCATTGGCGTCGGTCGGGCCTGTGGAATAGTTCTCGACACCAAACGAAGTGTTCAGAGCCATTAACACGCCGTGGATGAAAACGTCCTTCGTGTCGTCAAAATTTCTCCACGTCGATCCGCCAATGTTCTCGGGCCCAAGGATCGCATTGTCCGCCACGGTAATGTCCTTTCCTGCAAGAAGGCCAAGGATATCGGCGCAGCGCCCCGTAGACGGGTCGGTCGCATAGCGCAGGTCGTCGAGGATGACGATGGTCCCCGACGTGTACAACGTAGTCCTGCCGCGCAGAACGCCGCTCACGCCCGCCGTTCCATTTACGTAGATGACGCCCTTCGTACCGGGATTGAGTCCACGATAAATTGGAAAGAGGTAATCGGCATCCCACGGTCGCCTGGCTTTCAGCCTTGCGTCGACAGTGCCAGGGTACTTGATCCAGGCGCCTCTTGCACCCGTTGCCGTAAACGTGGAGTCCTCTCCACCGCGCTGCTTTTGAGCGGTGGTGAAAGACACGCTGTTTCGCTCCACAGCGACGAGGTGTGAATCGCCGCCGAGGTAACAGCGCGACGTGGTCTTCGCCATGATCGTGTTCACTGAGGCCTGACTCGTGTCGCTGGCCTGGGACGAAGTCATTCCTCCGGCCTGAAGCTGAGTTCGGAACCACGACGTGTTGTGCATCGAAACGGGAAAGAACTTCTTCGGCCCCGACGCGGACGTCTTGTAAAACGCTCCACAGTTGGTCAGGGTGGTTACGCCCGTGTCCCAATCACCCCGCAGCCACTGGTACTCGTTGGCGTTGGCGACATAGATCTTGACAAACCCTTCGTCGACGCCGGTCGAGTCAGTGCCGCCGGTTCCGAGATCCGTCGCAACGAATTCGAGGCGCATTCGCACGGTGCTCGCCGCAGCGCTGGTTGGAGCCGTGAAGCTGAAATTGCCGGCGGCGGCGTACCCCGGCAGATTTGCAAGCTTTGTGTTGTTCGGAAGAACAATCGGGCGCTGATTCTCCGAATACCCCTTGACGAAGGTTCCGTATCCGGCGCCGGCTATTGTCTTTGCGGTGCCGACCTCGTCATGAAACGTCGCTCCGCCCGTGCTGCTGACGTTGATGACGTCGTTCGACCACACGGGTCCCCAGATATTGTCGCCGTTCGCGAAATAGATGATGCTTCCGTTATTGGTCTCGCTGTTGGACCAGTATGCGTATTTTGCAAAGCTCTCCTGAGTCAGCTCGAGCCGGCGAACGAACCGTGCTCCTGATACGTCGCGCGCTTCGGCAACGACGCTCGCAAATCGGCCGAACTGCCCGCTGGTGGAACCGCTCGGGCCCACGAAGAGGTTCACCGTCACTCCGGGAAGCACAACGCCGTCGGCCCCGGTAATCGTCCCCTGCGACAACAGGGTGGCGTAGTCAGTGTCCGGTAGCGCAAGCGGATCATAGTTGAGGCGACTCTTTCCCATTGCCAGTGCGGCCTCGGAAGCGTACTTGAACTCGCGCTCGCGATCATATGACGCGGCAAGTATGGTCGAGTTGCCCGAGAGGTAAATGGCCGAGCCTGCGAGTGCTGAGATCGCGAGTGTGATGAGCAATACGGTCAGGATCGCAGAGCCGCGGCGCGGCGGAACCCCGGCCTTTCCGCGGTGATCGCCGACACGCTGAATCGACTTCAGGTAAATCATGGGATGTTCACCTGTGCAGAAGTTTGAAGCTGTGACGACTGGCCGTCACAGTCCTGTGCGGATATGGCGTAAATCCACTGATCGCCCGAAGCGAGCTGCGTGTCGGTGAACGAATACGTCGAAAGTCCCGCCGGAATGCTCGCAAATGGTTCTGTAAAAACGCCGGACGGAGTGCGCTTATAGATCGCGTACACTTCAACATCCTTTTCGCCGGCCGATTCATCTCCTGCCCTGCTCCAGCCCAGGACGACCTTGGGAACCGGATTGGACGTCACGGTCGCCGTCACCGCAGAGGAGAAGATTGGAGGCTCTCCGCAGGTCGCAAGCTTGAGCAAGCCCGAGTTCATGATGCGTACGCTCGTGTCGAGGGATCTCACGGTTTGCACGCCGGTCCGATCGGTGTAAACGCCGTTAAGATGAACACGCACGATTCGAATGCTGTCGGTGAGAGCCGACGTAAGCGTGTCGGTTCTGGAATTGTGAACTTTCGAGAAATGCGTGATCGGCAGCGACGTCTGCGGTATTTCGACTGGCCTGCCGACCGTATCGGTCTTGAAGTAACGGAACACGGGCTCATTGGCGTTCAGCTTGAGCGCCTTCGCGACGACGGTAACCGCGCCGTTGTTTGCTCGCCGAAATAGCGCCGATAATCCACCCGCGTTCGGGTCGGGGTCAGCGGCCACCCAGTAGGACACCGTCTCGGCCTCCGACGGAGCACCTCCCTGCTGGATATACGTCGTATCGGGATAGCCCGTGGACGACAGCGGCAGTGTGATCCGATTTGCGAAAGTCAGTGACGACACTTCGCCGGCCGGCACGTCGGGATCGTAATACACTGCACCGACATCGAGTGAATCGCGAGTGACCAGATCGCCGTTGAACGTGATTGCATTGGGGGCTGCCTGCACGATCATTGGCTGCATGTCGGGAAGACCGACACCGGCGGTGCGAAGCTCGCGGTCGATCATCGAAATGCCAAAGCGCGCGTTCTGCTGCGCGTCCGCCCGGCCAGCTGTCTTTTCGAATGTCTTTATCTGATTGCGAAAAAGTGGAACTGTAAGCCCAAGTACCAGACCCATGACCGTCAGGGAGACTACAAGCTCCGTCAGAGAAAATCCGGGCGACCCACCCTTCATTGAAGATTTCATGAGCCTCTTGGCTAGAACGCGGCGATTATCGTTGTTTTTTTCGACGGGCTCGTGAGCTGCGCCGAGGACACGGTTACCGTGACGATCTTGTAGTCATCGAAGTCCGGACCTCCGCCGCCGACGTGTGACACCATCGTTTTCCGGGTGAATCCCGGTGCCCCGCTGATACTGGTTTCGGTAGTCGCGTAAAGGCTGTCGATGGCGCTGTATCTGACCGCGCCTTTCACATCCTCAATCCTGTCAGCGACAAGCTCACTCGCGGTATTCCGGCTGTTCATGAGCCGCGTGGCCTTTGCAAACCGCCCGACGAAGACCCCCATCGACAAAAGGCTGACCGTTAGAAGAACCATCGCAATGATCACTTCGACGAGCGTCATGCCGGTGCGCGTCTCTAGCTCGCCTGCCGTGCGCGGGAATTTCATATCGTCCCTCGCTGCCAGCCATTCCGATACCGATACCAATCGACCCGACCAGTCGACCTGGTAACAGAAAGAAGTCGGAAATCGCCGTTCTGGTTTCGGGTTGAGGTGATGTAGACCTGGAGATCGGTACTCGTCGCGCCGTCGCGGCGATAGATGATGCTTGGATACCCGTCGACAGTCGCCAGCTTGGTTCCGGTGACGGAAATCGCGGCGCCGCCGTTGAATCCGGCGGGAGGCGTCGCGAACTTGATCCCATCATCTATCGTCCTCCAGACGACTCGCTCAGTGCCGTCTGCAGCATTGTTGTTGTTCTGGTCATCGAGGATCCGTATGCGCTTCCCCGCGATGTCAAATCCAACGATATAGTTGTGCTGGCGTTTCACCGATTCGCGCTGTGCCTGCTGGAGCGAGGTCTGGATTACGCGAACTGCAGCATCGAGACGAAAGTGGTGGAGATTCATGCGAGGAATACCGATGCCAGCTGCGATCGAAATGATCGCGAGTGCGAACATCATCTCGATCATGCTGAACCCCGGTCGTTCACTTCGGCGAGCAAGAATCCTCTTCCTCAATCTTCCCCCAAAGGCGACAGCCGGTTTTTCCACAAATGCTATTCTCTGGCTATCTGACGATCGAACCGAAACACCGTAACGCGACCGGCTCTTTCAGCCCGATTTGCCCTCCGCTAAGTTGCCCGAAGACATGATCGCTATCCCGAAGACCTGATCGCTATACTGTAGAGATGACCACGACCACTGACGATCTCCCCGCCCAGTACGATCCCGGCTCAGAAGCCCGGCAGTATCGTGAATGGGAGCAGGCGGAATTGTTCATATCTTCGGCAGGCCGATCCCGGCGCGCGGGAGGAGACCGTGATTCCTTTGTGATTGTGATGCCGCCGCCCAACGTGACGGCGGTTCTGCACATGGGGCACGGCCTCAACAACACCGTGCAGGATGTAATCATCCGCTGGCGGCGCATGTGCGGCGACGAAGCGCTCTGGCTTCCCGGTACCGATCACGCCGGCATTGCGACGCAGAACGTCATCGAGAAACAGCTCGCCGCCGAAGGCACTACACGTTTCGACCTCGGGCGCGAAGCGTTTATGGCGCGCACGACGGCCTTTGTGACCGAGACTGGCGAGACAATTCTCGATCAGCTTCGCGCAATCGGTGCATCATGCGATTGGAGCCGCACCGCGTACACGCTTTCGCCTGAGCTCTCAAGAGCTGTTCGCGAAGCGTTCGTGCAGCTCCACGAGCGCGGTCTCATCTATCGCGGTCATCGCGTCATCCACTGGTGCTCGCGGTGCCTGACGTCTTTGAGCGATGAGGAAGCAGAACACAACGAAGAGACTGGCGCACTTTATTACGTGAGCTATCCGCTGACTGATGGCAGCGGCAGCATCACCATCGCGACGACGCGTCCAGAAACGATGCTCGCCGACGTCGCCGTCGCCGTGCATCCCGATGACGAGCGCTACAAGCATCTGATCG
>JADGQR010000206.1 GCA_017881685.1 Gemmatimonadaceae bacterium | reverse complement strand
GTGCGCGAAAAGCTGCGCGAACGACGCAGAGCGAAAGTTTATGCCGCCTACGAGGAGGCATCGCGCGATCCAGTCTACATGCGGCAGCTCAACGAGGACACTGACGCATTCGACGTAACGCTTTCCGACGGTTCGTGACATGAGCTACACGGGCCCGGTGCGTCGATGGGACATGTTCTGGGCGAATCTCGAGCCGAGCGTAGGAAGCGAGCAGGGAGGCAGGAGGAGACCGGTGATCGTCATATCGAACAACGGCTACAACACCGTGTTCGACGCCATTACCGTGATCTCCGCTACAAAGCTCGAGGGGAAAGCACGCAAGGCGTACACTTTCGAAGTCATCCTTCCGAAGAAAGCGATCACGCCGCAGTGGGCGAGCATCGTGATGCCGCAGCAGATCCGGTCAATCTCGAAGAAACGTCTCCAGGAGAGAATCGGCACACTGGACGATGAATTGCTCCAGAGAGAAATCGAGAACCGACTTCTGGAACATCTGGACATAGCGTTCGAGGCGGACGACGAACCAAGCTCAAGGGGCTGATTCCCACTAAGCCAAAGCCCCCGGCCGTCCGTTCTGGCTAAACTCTTCTACGTCATTATAGAGGAGTGCCTACGTAGTATGGCGGATACGTAGCGCCTGTCATTTCCACGATCCTTGTCGCGTCAGCAACGAGGACCAGGGAAATGAGCAGTTCTGCATCAAATATTTCGGCGACACCGGCCATTGGCGGGATCAGCTACCTCTTCCCGGCTAGCACACGGTCGGTGCGTCAACTCTCCCAGGACTCACAGCTCGAGAGCTCCGTCGAAACCCTCGAGTCGTTCGGATTCGAGAACGTGCACGTGGGCGTCGAGGAGAGTCCCTACCAGCTCGCACGCGATGCGGTCGCGAAGCTGATCGACGAACAATCGATCGATCCGGAGAGTGTCGGCCTGCTCATCTATGGTGGAACGCCGGGAGTGATGGCGTTCTCGCCAGCCGGCGATGCGGCAATCGGAGCGGCCGGATTCTGCACAACAGATCGCTTCAAGTACCCGTCGGCCCGTCTGCAATACGAGCTGGGACTGACCAAGGCATGGACTTTCGCGATCGACCAGATGGCGTGCACGACGCTGCTCGCTGCAACGAGAATCGCGCGCTCGTTGTGCCTCACCGAAGGAATCGAGAGAGCGATCTGCGTTTCGTCCGAGTTCTTTCCGATGTACGCAGGCAGGGAAGCGATCTTCAACTGCACGTCCGACGCCGCGTGCGCCGTTCTGATCGAGCGCGACGGTCCCGCAAATCGTCTCGTCTCCGCAACGACCGTCACGAAGGGCTACTACTGGGACACCGACTCCCGGCGCGATGAAGTCGTCGCGTCGTATTTCCCAACGGCCCGTCACGTCGCACTTCAGACAATCGACAACGCTGGATGGAAAGCGTGCGAGGTCGACTGGATCATGCCGCACAACGTGAGCATGCGGAGCTGGGAGATTCTGTCGGGCCTGATTCGCCTTCCCAATGCGAAGCTGTGGACCGACAACATCGCACGTCATGGTCACACGCTGGCGGGCGACAACTTCATCAACTATCGCGACGCTCTCGATGCAGGTGCGATCGAGAAGGGTCAGAAAATTCTGCTTTTCTCATACGGATTCGGCGCGCACTGGACCGGCGTGGCGGTGGAGGCATGATGAGCGACAATAATGTTCTGCTGGTCACGGGTGCGACTGGGCTGGTCGGCGGCGGCGTGCTTCGACGGATTCTCGAAGCAGAGCCAGGCTCCCGGGCGTACGTGATGGTTCGCGACGAGCTTCGCTGGAGGTCAACCGAGCAGCGCGCGTTCGGCAATCTGGCGTCGCGCATTACGCCCGTTCACGGTGACCTCACAGTCAGAGGACTCGGGCTCGACTACAACGTACGCCGTCGTCTCACGCGTGAGGTGACGGGCGTAATTCACGCTGGCGCGGACACGTGCTTCTCGCGATCGCTCGCTGAAGCACGTTTGGTCAACACCGAAGGCACCCGCGAGATGCTCGCGCTTGCCCGAGTCTGCGGGCGAAGCCGCAGGTTCGTCCACGTCAGTACGGCGTACGTCGCTGGCCGCCGCTGCGGGCTGATCGAAGAGCGTGACAACGGCTCGTCAGCCGGATGGGTGAATGCCTACGAGCGTTCGAAGTACGAGGCCGAAGTTCTCGTCAGAAAAGCCGACTTCGACTGGGTGATCTTCAGGCCGAGTACGATCGCATGTGACTCGCGAGACGGCTCGGTGTCGCAGATCAACGGAATGCATCGCGCGCTTCGCATCTACCACCGCGGCCTCGCGGCAATGATGCCGGCGAAGCCAGGCGACCTGCTGGACATGGTCACGAGCGATTACGTGAATGACGCGATCGTCCGGGTTGCGTTCGATCCGCGAGCTTCGCGACAAACGATGCATCTCTGCGCCGGATCAAACGCCATCACGATTGGCGACCTGCTCGACGCAGCTTATGAGCTGTGGGGAACCGATCCGGTCTGGAAGAAGAAGGGAGTCGAGCGCGCAATACTGACCGATCTCGACACTTACACGCTGTTCGCGCGGTCGGTGATCGAGACAGGCGATCCGCGGCTCGCGTCGATCCTGTCTTCGCTGTCGCACTTCATCCCGCAGCTCGCGCTGTCAAAGCAGTTCGACACCACCGTCGCCGATGCGCTTGTCGGGCATCCCGCTCCAGCGGTGGCGACTTACTGGAAGGCGATGATCACTCATCTCATGGCCAACAACTGGAGATGTGTGACTCGGGCGGCAGCGTGACACAGTCGAAGAAAGTGTTCGTCACCGCGATGTCCGAGTGGCTTACCGCGCGACTGGAGAGGCCAGGGGTGACGATCGCGCCCGAGACGCCGCTTTTCGGAAGCGGACTGATCGACTCGATGAGGATTCTCGAGCTGATCGCGTACACCGAGATGTCGATCGGCCGGATGATACCGGACAGCGCGATCCGGATGGACAATTTCAGCAGCATAGCGCGAATCGCCGACGTCTTTATTGGGGAGCCGAGTGATGCTGCGGCCTGAAGAAGTCGTGCGCGACCTTCGTGCTCGCGGATATCTATGGGAAAACGCGCCTGGCCTGACGGGCATGCGCGGTCCGCTCGCGACACTCTACTCATCGGTATCTGCCGCGATTGCTGAGATCGCCGCAGCGGATTCGGTCGAAACGTGGCGAATGCCGCAGGGAATCTCGTTCGAGACGCTCGAGCGCGCTCAGTACTTCGAATCTTTCCCGCGTTGGCTGACGGCGGCCTCGCATCTCAGAGACGACGAAGCGGTTCTCGAGCGAGTGGCTCACGCCACGCATCCCGGAAACGAAGCGGCGAAGTCGCTCGATGTCGCATCAACCGCGCTTCCGCCGGCGGTCTGCTACCACACGTACGCCGCTCTCGCTAACACGACGATCGACGCGCCTGTAATGATGACGGCCGAGGAGACGTGCTGGCGCCACGAAGGAAGCCGGCTGTCTGCGCTCGAGCGCGGCTGGGCTTTCAGCATGCGTGAGATTGTCTTCCTCGGCTCAGTCGTTGGAGCCGAAGCGTTTAGGCAGAAGGATATCGAAGAGGTGAGAAGCTTCGCCGAGTCGATTGGCATTCGCGCGAGCGTTGTACTCGCGGCAGACCCGTTCTTTGCGCCGACATCGCGCGGCAAGGCAATTCTCCAGCAGGTGAAAGCTCTCAAACACGAGCTCGTCGTCGACTGTCCGGACGGCTGCTCGCTAGCAATCTCGTCGTTCAACAACCACGAGCGCTTCTTCGGGGACGCCTTCGGGATTCGCCTCAACGATGGGCAACCCGCGACAACCGCCTGCGTCGCATTCGGCATTGAGCGCTGGATGCTCGCCATTCTCATGACGCACGGAACCGATCCGGCCAACTGGCCCGATCTCGTTGGAGTCGCATCGGCAGCAAGAGGAATCAGCATATGATCGCAACACAGGAATCCGGAACTCGCAGGCTCTACGCTCGCACGGCATCGGCAGCAGATCGCGGCGCCTGGTCGGTCGAGCGGGACATCGCCTGGTACGCAGTCGATCGACGACGCGCATTCGAACGGCCGGAGATTCTCGCATCTCTGCGCGACGCAGCATTGATCGAGTCATACCACCCGGTGAATCTCGCGCGGCTGCTCAAGGCGACGTGGGACGACGTTGACGCGTCGGTCGTGTTCTCGCTCGAGCTGTACGAGGGGTTCAAGCACTTCCACGCGCTGCGCTGGTACCTCGACGTAATACGCTACGATCCGCCGATCACCGACGCCGAGCTGATTGAGCTCCGACGAGGGCAGGAGAATGTCGAAGTCGGTGAGGAGGATCTCATCGAGCGGCTAGTTGACTTCATGCTGTCCGAGCATCTCGCCCACTACTTCTTCCGCCGGCTCGGCGAACAGGCCACCGAGCCAGTTCTCGCCGACCTTCTCTCGAAGATCTCGGCCGATGAGGTGAGACATGCGCAGAGCGCGTCCGACCTGATCGCGAAGCGCATTGAAGCCGACCGATCCGTCGTTCCGCGCGTGCTCGAAGCAGCTAGCCATTTCCACCACTTCGGCGAGCAGGCGATCGGAACAGTTCCAGTCGCGCAGCCGGGCGATCCAATCGCGATTCAGACATTCGCGCACCGCATCGAGCGGCTCTGCGGAGTTCGACTGGTCGATCACATCAAGAGCGGTCTATGACCGGAGGCAACATGTTCGTCGACGAAATCGAGCTGGCACTGCTCAACTTCTATCGCGCTTCCGAGCTGCACGGCGGACTAATACTTGGCCAGATGGTCCGTCGCACGCGGGATCCAGAGCTGATCATGCAGCTCACGCGACACAGTGCCGAAGAGGTCAACCACGCGCTGTTGTGGACCGAGACGATTGTAGCGGTGGGCGGAAAGCCCAGCCCTGTGCGCGATACCTATCAGAACCGGTATGTCGAGGTTGTCGGCACGCCGATTACTCTGCTCGAGGTTCTTGCACTGACCCAGGTCTTCGAGCGACGCGTGTACCGGCACTTCATGCTGCATCTGCGTAAACCGGGAGTTCACCCGATCGTTGCAAGGACGCTTCAGCGCATGCTGGACGAAGAGCGCGGCCATCTCTCGTGGGTCAAGCATTGGCTAGACGAGCAGGCGCGCGAGAAAGGCCGTGAAGTGACCGATGTGATGAGCCGGTATCTCGCGGCTGATCAGCGCGTGTACGATGCGCTTTCGATTCAGTACGGGTTCAGGAGCGCGGCATGACAGCCGCGCTGGCAAGGCGTACCAAACTTCAGATGGCGAAACGCGATCGCATTCCGAGACGTGCTCTTAACGGAGCAAGCGATGGCCGGCTGCTATTCGCCCAGGTGCGAGAGGATCCTGTTCTCGAGATCGATGCGCTAAGGGTTCGCAACGGCGGGAACTACGTCGTTGTCGGGTCGGGTGGGTGTACAGCGTTGTCGATGATTGCTGCGGGTGCGGGTCACGTCGCTGCTGTCGATCTGAACAGGACGCAGAACCACCTCACAGAGCTGAAGGCAGTCTCGCTCTGCATGGTCTCTCCGTGGGAGTATCAGGGATTCCTGGGCGCAGAGCCGATGAGTGGAATGCGGCGCTCCCGGGTTTATTCCGTGCTTCGCCAGTATCTGTCGGCCGACGCGACAGCTTATTGGGACGCTAATGTCGAGCTGATCGAAGATGGCGTGCTTGGCGCCGGAACGAGCGAGCGATTCATTCGGATGCTGGCGCGATTGATTCGTGTCGGCATTCATTCGCGCTCGCGAATCGACCGTCTGCTCGCGTGCCGGACTCTCGAGGACCAGAGGCAGTTCTATTTGAACGAGTGGAACAGCCGCCGCTGGCGTGCGCTGTTCTCCGTGCTCGTGAATCGCTGGACGTTCAACAAGACCTATGATCCTGCATTCTTCGCGAACGTCGACAACCCGAGTTTCGCCCGACATTTCCACGGGCTTTTCGAGCGCGCGATCTGCCAGGTCCCAGTCGGGACAAACTATTTCCTGCACTACATGCTCACCGAGCGGTATCCGGTGCTGCGACAGGGAGGAGTGCCACCGTATCTCGATCCGACCTGGGATCCAACGCTCGACGAAGTGTGCGGATCGCTCGAGCTGGTTGACGGTCGCTACGAGGACTATCTCGCGTCGTGCGAGACGAGCTCTGTTGATGGCTTCGCGCTGTCGAACATCTGCGAATGGATGGACGACTTCAATATCGAAGGCCTTTTCGAAGAAGTCGTAAGAGTCGCGAAGCCGGGCGCGCGAGTCTGCTTCAGGAATTTCGTCGGGCACACGGAAGTGCCAGACCGTGTGCGCGACAGAGTCGTCGAAGACCGCGATGCCGGTTTGCGCGCGATCGCGCGCGACAGAAGCTGTGTGCAGGCGAGAATCGCAATCTGCAGAGTCGAGAAGTCGCGATGACCTCCAGCGCGGCGAGGTCATCGGTGACAGTCGGGACCGACGGCGTGCGCGAGGCGACCAAGGCGGACAATCGCGGGCTCCTCGCACTTGCCGCGTCGAGCTCCATGAGAGGCGACATCTCCCTGAGATTTCAGAGAGAGCCGGACTTCTTCGCACTCAACCGCCTCGAGGGCCAGGATGCTCGCGTCTGGGTGATCGACGCCCAGGATCGCCTGGCGGGATGCATCGCGACGAGCTTTCGAAAAGTCTACATCAATAGCGTCGCGACGCGCACCGGATACGTCGGAGATCTGAAGGTTCATCCTGCGCACCGGAACACGACAATCGCTGACGCGCTGTCTAATCACGCCGGCATGCAGATGGATGCGGTTCCCGACAAGACGCCGACGCTCATAACTGTGCTTGCCGGCAACAAGGCGATGGAGCGGCGGCTGCCCGGTCCGCGAGGTGTGCCGAGCTTCGAATGGCTGGCCACGATCCGTTCGCATTCGATTCCCGTTTTATGGAAGCGTCGTGTCCGGGGCGAAGGATCAATCAAGATCGAGCGCGCGAAATGGAGCGATCTCGACGAGATGGTTCAGCTTTGGACACGCATCGCGCGTGAGCGACAATTTGCTCCTGTATTCAACGCGAATTCGCTCGGCGAGTGGATCCGGATGGCTCCGGGACTGAACATCTGGTCGTATCTGCTGGCCAAGTCAGCGGGCGGAGAGATACTCGGCTTCGTGGCTCTGTGGAATCAGAGTCTGTTCAAGCAGATGTACGTCGAGAAGTACTCGCGAAAGATGGCGGTCGTCGCAGCTCTGACAAATGCGATTGCGCCGAGGCTGGGTGGAGCGGCGCTGGCGAGGCCGGAGGAGCAGATGCAGTACGAGACGGCTGTCCACGTCTGCGTCCCCGCGGACAATCCTGAGATTCTTCAGTCGTTACTGGCTTTCGCGCACAACGAGCTTCGTCGCACAGGATGCGCGTTCTTCAACGTCGGGCTGGATGTTCTGGATCCGTTGCGTTTCGCATTTGAAGGATTGTTCGTCCAGCCGACTGATATCCATGCCTACGTGACGACGCGAGGATCTCCTCTGGACCTCGGGGCGCTGAGGAGCCGGCCGCTTCACTATGAGATAGCGCTCGTATGAGGCTTTCTCGCCGGCTTGCGATTGCGACCGTCGATCACAGGCGATGGGTCGTCGCTTTCTGGGTGGTGCTTGCGATCGTCCTCGTTCCGCTCGCGTCGAAGGTGCAGGAGAAGCTCGATGTTGCGGCTGCGATCAAAGGCAGTGAGTCGGCCAGGGTCGAGCAGCTGATTGCGACGCGATTCACTTCGGGTTTCGCGCAGTATGCGGTTCTCGTGATGACTGGCGCTCCCGATCCGCGAACCGCCGCGGGCGCAGAGTTTCTCGAGAGCGTGAGGGGCGAGCTGAGGAAGCAGCCGTTCGTGTCGGGGACGTTCTCCTATCTCGACGCGCCGGACACTCTCTTCGTTGGACGGCACGGAACCACGTTCATTGTCGTTGGGCTCGACCCCGGTCGTGAGCGGCCGGACAAGCTCATTCCGAAGCTTCGAGCGATAACGGCGGGTGTCCGGTACCCGGTACCCGGCAACGACCGGTATCCGGTGGAAGCTAACGTCGGATATTCATGGACAGGTGAGATTGCGTTGAACAGCGATTTGCGACTCGCGAGCGCAGCGGATGCTCAGAGCGCTGAACGACGGGTGATGCCGATCACACTCATTCTTCTCGTCGTCGCATTCGGGGCTGTCGCCGCGTCGTTTCTCCCGCTAATCGCCGGCGGATTTGCGATCTCCCTCGCACTTGGCGCCGCTGTCGCGATCACCGCGAGGTGGCCGCTGTCGATTCTTCTCCAGAATGTCGTCACCATGCTCGGCCTTGGACTCGGCATCGATTACGCGTTGCTCGTTGTCGGACGCTTTCGGGAGGGACTGTCGGGAGGATTGTCGCCGAGGGACGCGTCGATCGACGCGGGCGATCATGCGGGACACACCATCGTTCTCTCCGGAGCGAGCGTTTGCATTGGATTCGCGGCCCTTTTGGGCATTCCCGTCAACGAGCTGAGGTCGCTCGCTGTCGGAGGACTTCTCGTCATCGTGATGGCCGTTCTTCTCGCGACCACGCTTCTTCCGGCTCTGCTTGCGAT
>JADGQR010000205.1 GCA_017881685.1 Gemmatimonadaceae bacterium | reverse complement strand
CGTGAGGGCGGTATTTACCGCGCTCGGCGGTGTCGAGGGCGTTTCGCGCGCGGACGTCTCCATTGGCAAGGCAATCATCGAGCACGATGGAAGCGTCAGCAATGATGCTATCCGGGAGGCCATCTCCATCGCCGGCTACGATGTCGCGGATTTCCGCGACAATCCGCGCACGCTTCCGGTGGTGTGATGAAGGAGCAGCGGCACAGTCCCCTGCACACGCCTTCGGGCGATGATGAAAAGAAGGGAGTAGTCGCACTGCTCGCACCCGACATTCTCGATCTTCTCGACGAAGAACCGGGGAGTGTCGCAGCAGAAACAGAAGAGATCCACCCGGCCGATCTTGCCGACATCGCCGAGGCGATACCGAGGGACCGTGTAGCGGAACTGTTGAGCGCGCTGAGTCCCGATCGCGCGGCCGACGTGCTCGAGTACCTGAACGAAGATCTGCGAAGCGAAGTGCTCGAAGCGATGAGCACGCGGCAGGCGGCAGAGCTCGTCTCGCAGATGACACCGGACGATCGCGCCGACGTCCTCGAGGATCTCGAAGAAGAAACCGCCGATGAAATTCTGTCGGAGATCCCGGAGCACGCACGCGAGGAGACCGAGCGTCTTCTCGCGTACGAGCCCGATACTGCCGGCGGACTGATGACGACCGAATTCGTATCGGTGCCGGAGGATACGCGTGTCGAGGAAGCGCTCGCGGGAGTTCGACGCATCGCGCGCGGCGGCCGGCGTGAGGCGATGCACGCCATTTACGCGACAGACCGCAATGGTGTCGTGAAGGGAGTAATGTCACTGCACGAGCTCCTCGCTGCTCCAGAGGGCGCGATAGTGAAGGACATCGCCTGGGAAGAGGTCGTCACTGTTCTCCCGACGATGGATCGAGAGGAAGTCGCGCGACTGACGTCGAATTACGATCTAGTCGTTCTGCCTGTCGTGGATGAGAATCGCAGAATACTCGGCGTGGTGACTGTCGACGACGTGATCGACGCGCTCCAGGAAGAGCACACCGAGGATGTGCAACGCTTCGGTGGAATGGAAGCGCTCGATGAGCCGTACATGCAGATCTCTTTCTGGAAAATGATCAGGAAGCGGGGCGGTTGGCTCTCGGCTCTTTTTCTGGGCGAGATGCTGACGGCGACAGCGATGCAGCATTTTGACGTAGAGCTTCAGAAGGCGATCGTGCTGACGCTTTTCATTCCCTTGATCATGAGCTCGGGCGGCAATTCCGGATCGCAGGCGACTTCTTTGATCATTCGCGCACTCGCTCTTGGAGAGGTGCGCCTGAAAGACTGGTGGAAGATTGCCGCTCGCGAGATTCCTGCCGGCATTGTTCTCGGAGCGATTCTCGGGTTGATCGCGTTTTTCAGAATCGTGATGTGGCAGAAGATGGGGATCTACGATTACGGTCCGCACCATTCCATTCTCGCCGTCACCGTCGGGTTGGCTCTTATCGGCATCGTGACGTTCGGATCACTTACGGGATCGATGCTGCCGTTTATTCTGCGCCGAATTGGGTTTGATCCCGCGAGTGCATCGGCGCCGTTCGTTGCGACGCTCGTGGATGTCACGGGGCTCAGTATCTACTTCTACGTTGCCCTGTTTCTGTTAAAGGGAACCCTCCTCTAAAACGACAACCCATAACTACGTCCTGGCGTTCTCATGGGGTTAGAACTTTGCGCCCACGTCAGATCCAAAGGGCACCCACGTCTGATCGCCACCGCGCGGATCGTCGGCCACGCTTAGAGGCTGGTAACTCTTCAATTGAAGAGTGAGTGAGCCAATCGCTTTCACTTTGCTCTTTAGCTGCACGAGCGAATGAAATCTGTCATCGGTGAGATAGAGCTCCGCTTCTCCGCCTTCGCCGAACAATCCGGACGTCTTGATCGTCGGACGAACGACGACTGTTTGAAACGTTCCCGCCGGAACTTTCACAGTTTCCTTGCGCACGACGCGAAGCACGAGAGCATTGCCCTCGGATTTGAAGTAGCGCGGAATGGTGTAGACGTCGCCGACTTTGAGTGGAAGGCTTCTGATGAATACGAGCATCGTCAGGTCGTCGAGCGGCTTCGTCGTTGGAGTCTTGTCGCGCTTGCCATCGCTTCGCACCCACTCTTCGCGCTCCGGAGAAATTTCGTAGCGAACGTTCTTGTGGTAGGTGACCTCGTGCTGGTTCTGAATGAAGCGTCGTGAGAAGACATCACGCGAAGTTCGCCACGAGGTCGCGTCGCCCCACGATTCGAAGCGATCCTCTACTTTCGCTGGCCCAAATCCGCCGTCGATGCTCAGGATTGCGTGAAAGGTCGGGAAGCCCGCAACAGTGTCGTACGCGAGCACGGTCCACTCACCGGTTCCGACGTGCACGAAGCCGAGCTTCACATCGAAGTCCGCATGCTCCACAACGCGCTTTCCGCTGCTCTGTTGGGCCGGCGCTGAGAAAATCGTCGCCGAGAGGCAGAGAGCAGATGCGGCAATAAGTAGTGGAGTCTTCATCCTGTTCATACGCGCTTCGACCATTGAGTTAATACACACAGAACGAGAACACCGGATTGCAGCGGAACCCTATGCGATGCGCGATCGAGGATGGAGCTGGAGCTATGAGCCTTTAAGGTCAACATCCTTGGTGAAAACGCTCGGAGCACGAGCTTAGTGAGCTGGAGCTTTGAGCCAGTTCACCAGCAGGTTGTTTCGCTCAAGGCTCGAGCTCACTAAGCTCGGGCACTTGGCTTTTGTTCAAGGAAGTTGACCTTAAAGGCTCGGAGCTCATAGCTCGCGCTCATGGCTCGTCTCTCCGACTCACACCGCCCCGGCCATCTCCTTGATTTCCGAGACGCCGACCCGAGGAGCTCCAGGAACAGGACTATCGATTCCCATCTCGCTGTTCTCCGCAGCGATGCCACGCTCCAGCCACGCGTGCTCGCCCTTCAGCACCGACATCGCGAGCTTGTAGAGATTCTCATCATTCGGCCCAAAGAGATTCCTGAAATGCTCGTCGATTCGGAGCCGCGCTTCGCGACAGAATGTATCCGCGAGAGCGATCGCCTCTTTCTGGCCCTTGGCGGCGAGCATCTGCGCCCGAACGCATGACGCCGACATCGCGAACAGCTCGGCCCCGATGTCGACCGCGCGAAACAGCACTGCCTGCTTTCGCTCGAGCTTCGGTCCGTAGCGCACCATCGCATGAAAGATCGATCGTCCCAGGTGCCGCGTCGTGCGCTCGATGTAACGCAGGTGCGTCGCGAGATTGCCGAATTCGCCGAACGTCTTGAGCCTGCCGGCGCTGACGAAACGCGTCGGGTACCACGTCAGATAAAACGGCGCCGATTTCGCCATGGCCGTGAGGCGCTCTTTCATCGTCGAGTCGGGATTGACGATGTTGAACGCGAGCTTGAAATGATGATCGACTGCTTCGCGTGCAATGAACAGTCGCATGATCTCCGATGAGCCTTCGAAGATCAGGTTGATTCGATAGTCGCGCATCGCGCGCTCGACTGCGATCGGTGCTTCACCGCGACTCGCAAGCGATATCGCGGTCTCGTAACCGCGGCCGCCGCGGATCTGCATTGTGTCGTCGATGATCTTCCAGCCGGCCTCCGTGTTGTAGAGCTTCGCCAGTGCCGCCTCGAGCCGGATGTCGTACCCGCCCTTTTCATACAGTGCGGCGGAGAGCTCGGCGATTGCCTCCATTGCGAACGTGTTGGCAGCCATGCGCGCGATCTTCTGCGCTACAGCTTCGTGCTTCCCGACCGGCTGACCCCACTGCACGCGCTCCATTCCCCATTTACGGACGATGCGAAGCATCGTTTTGCCCGCACCCGCGCATCCAGCGGGAATCGTCAGACGGCCAGTGTTGAGCGTGACGAGCGCGAGCTTCAGTCCTTTCCCTTCAGCCCAGAGAATATTCTCGCGCGGAACCTTCACGTTGCTGAAGCGGATGAGGCCGTTCTCGATCGCCTTCAGACCCATGAAGTGAAGCCGATGCACGACTTCGACGCCAGGCATGCTTGCATCGACGATAAAGGCCGTGATCTGCTTGGCGTTCTTTCCCTTCACCTGCTTGTCCGGTGTTCTCGCCATCACAACGAACAGTTCGGCCCGGGTGCCGTTGGTGCACCAGAGTTTTTCGCCGTTGATAATGAAGTGCTCACCATCTTCGGTTGGCGTCGCCGTTGTGCGAAGATTCGCCGGATCTGATCCCGCGTCTACTTCGGTGAGCGCGAAAGCGGAGATCGCGCCCTTTGCGAGTCGCGGAAAGAATTTCTTCTTCTGCTCGTCCGTTCCAAACAACTTGAGGGGCTGCGGAACGCCGATGGATTGGCTGGCCGAGAGAAGCGCGACTAGCGAGCCGTCTTTCGACGTGACGAGCTCCATCGCGCGGATGTAGCTCATCTGCGAAAGGCCCAGCCCGCCGTATTCTTTCGGGATCTTGATTCCGAACGCGCCCATGTCGCGAAGCTCCTGCACGAGCGGCTCCGGGATCTCCCCAGTCCGATCGATCTCGGCCGAATCGACGCGGTCGAGAAATGTCTTCAGCTTGTCCATGAACGGCTTTGCGCGCGCTTCTTCGGCGTCGTCGTTCGGCGGATGGGGATGAATCAGATCGAGCCTGAAACGACCCAGGAAAAGCTCGCGGGCAAAGCTGGGATGCTCCCACTCCGTTTCGCGCGCCGATTCTGCTACGTCTCGCGCTTCCTTTTCGGTGGCGAGTGCCTGCGACTGGTCCGTCATTTCCGCCTCACGAAGAGGATCATTCCAAAGATAGAGATGGCCGCAAACGAAAACCATTGAATCGCGTAGTTCTGGTG
>JADGQR010000204.1 GCA_017881685.1 Gemmatimonadaceae bacterium | reverse complement strand
TGTCGCGAATCATCTCGCATCTCGTCTGGGTCGGCACGACGTGCATCGACATCGGTGCCTTCACGCCGTTCCTCTGGGCTTTCGAGGAGCGCGAGAACGTGTACACCCTCCTCGAGAGCTGGGTCGGAGCGCGACTTACGACATCAGCGACTCGCGTCGGCGGAATGGCGGCCGACATTCCGGCCGGTTGGATGGATGGGCTTCGCCACTTCATTCGCACGTTCCCGCATACGATCGATGAAGTCGATCGCATGCTGACCAAGAACGGCATCTGGGTTGGAAGAACAGTCGGCCTCGGAGTGATGACTCCTGACGAAGCGATCAACTGGGGACTGTCGGGTCCGATGCTTCGCGCATCGGGCGTCGACTACGATGTCCGAAAGGATTTCCCATACATGGGCTACGAGGATTACGACTTCGACGTTCCCGTCGGCACCAATGGCGACGTTTACGACCGGTATCTCGTCCGCATGGAAGAGCTTCGCCAGTCAGTTCGCATTCTCGAGCAGGCTGTGAAGAAATTGCCCGAAGGGCCGGTGAACATCGACGACCCGCGCATCATCCTTCCCCCCAAGTCGAAAGCGACGAGCGAGATGGAGTCGATGATCCATCACTTCAAGCAGGTGATGGAAGGTCCGCGACCGCCGATCGGCGAGGCGTACGTGGCTGTCGAGAGCCCGAAGGGTGAGAAGGGCTACTATATGGTTTCGGATGGGACTTCCAAGCCGGTGCGCTGGCGCATCAGGCCGCCGTCCTTCATCAACCTCGCCGCAATTCCGAAGATGGTCGAGGGACATTTGCTGTCCGACGTCATCGCGATCAACGCGAGCATCGACATCGTGATGGGAGAGATCGACCGATGAGCACGAAAAACATGGGCGGTCTCGAGTCGCCGGACATGGCGTCACATGATAGCCCAGGTCACGAGACTTCATACACTCCGGTGTTCACGGGGGACGTACGCAAGGAGCTCGATACGTTGCTCACCCGCTATCCGACGAAGATGGCGGCCCTCCTTCCGGCGCTGTGGATCATTCAGCGCGAGCACGGATGGGTAAGCGAGAACGGGATGGCAGAAGTGGCTGAGGTTCTGGATCTCACGCCTGCCTATGTGAAGGGTGTCGTGACGTTCTACACGATGTACCACCAGCATCCGGTGGGGAAATACTTCATCCAGGTCTGCACCACGTCGCCTTGTGGCGTTTGCGGAGCTGAGGATGTCGTAAAAGCATTTCTTCAGCAGACGAAAGCGGGCGAGCTTGGTGTGACTTCGCCGGACAACAAGTACACGGTGATCGAAGTAGAGTGCCTCGGTGCCTGCGGGTTCGCGACACCGATCATGATCAACGAAGAGTTCATCGAGTCGGTTACACCCGACTCGGTCTCAACGATTCTCGCAAGACTTCCATAATGGGTTACCCCCACACATCGCATCAGCGCGAAACCGCGGTTCTCTCCCAGTACTTCGGAGACACGGAAGCGCGCACGCTTGACGGATGGAAAAAGCGCGGCGGATACCAGGCGCTCGAGAAGGCGCTCGGAATGACACCGGCCGACATCGTGAACGTCGTGAAGGAATCCGGACTCCGCGGCCGCGGCGGCGCAGGATTTCCGACCGGCATGAAGTGGTCTTTCATGAAGCCGGGCGACGGAAAGCCTCATTATCTCTGCTGCAACGCCGACGAGTCCGAGCCCGGAACGTTCAAGGACCGCGAGATAATGCGGTGGACGCCGCATGCGGTCGTCGAAGGTTGCGCGATCGGAGCATACGCGATCGGCGCCGAGGTAGCCTACATCTACATCCGGGGCGAATTCACCGAGCCCATCATGTGGATGGAGCGCGCACTTCAGGAAGCCTACGCAGCCGGGATACTCGGCGCGAATGCGATGGGCACTGGAAAGCGTATCGACATCTACGTGCACAGAGGCGCTGGAGCGTACATCTGCGGAGAGGAAACCGCTTTGATGAACTCGCTCGAAGGTCGCAGGGGAAACCCGCGTATAAAGCCGCCATTTCCGGCAGTCGCTGGAGTCTTCGGTCAGCCGACGACGATCAACAACGTCGAGACCCTTGCTGCAGTCTGTCCAATTCTCATGAAAGGTGCCGAGTGGTACAAGGGCATGTGTCTCTCGAATCCGAAGAGCACTGGCTCAAAGCTCTATTCGGTCTGCGGCAACATTCAGTATCCAGGCACTTATGAAGTCGTGATGGGATTCTCGTTCAAGGATTTCCTCTACGACGTCTGCGGTGGTCCGGTCAAAGGAAGAAAGTTCAAGGCAGTGATTCCTGGCGGCGCATCGGTTCCCATTCAAACGATGGAAGAAGCCGAAGCCACGTTGATGGATTACGAAGGTTTCATCGCTCAGGGATCGATGCTTGGATCGGGCGGAGTGATCGTGATCGACGATGCCCAGAACATGGTTCGCATCATCGCTCGGCTCGCGAGATTCTTTGCGCACGAGAGCTGCGCGCAATGCACGCAATGCCGTGAAGGAACTGCGTGGACGACGAAGATTCTCGAGCGCATCAGGGACGGGCAGGGCACGATGGAAGATCTCGACACGCTGATGGGAATCGCCAACAACATGACGGGAACAACGATCTGCGTGCTCAGTGATTCCTGCGCTACGCCGGTCATCTCGGGCATCAAGAAGTTCCGTCCGGAATTCGAGGCTCTCATTCACGGCAAGCGGGTTCACTCAGTCATGGCGGCGGTAGCGTAATGGCTGAAGCGAAAATGGTAAATCTGACTATCGAGGGTCGTACGGTCTCCGTGCCTGAGGGAACATCGATCCTCGAGGCAGCGAAGACAGTGGGCATCCTGATTCCGCATTACTGCTATCATCCGAGCCTGCCGATTCCAGGCGTGTGCCGGATGTGCCTTGTCGAAGTCGAGAAGGCTCCGAAGCTTTCGCCCTCGTGCGCGACCTCGGTTGC
Source organism: Gemmatimonadaceae bacterium (assembly GCA_017881685.1). GTDB lineage: Bacteria > Gemmatimonadota > Gemmatimonadetes > Gemmatimonadales > Gemmatimonadaceae > UBA4720. Next base: position 18,873 of record JADGQR010000204.1, on the reverse strand, counting down.
AGAAGGCCAGGTCGTTCACGTTCACAGCGAGCGCGCACTCGAGGCGCGCAAAGGCGTGCTCGAGTTCCTTCTCATCAATCATCCACTCGATTGTCCGATCTGCGACAAGTCGGGCGAGTGCGAGCTTCAGGACTTCACGTATCAGGAAGGACCCGCCGAGTCACGCCTCCGCGATCCGAAGCGGTTCAATCCGGTCGAGGACTTCGGCGGCGATATCATGTACGTTCCGAACCGCTGCATTCTCTGCACGCGGTGTGTGCGCTTCATGGATGACGTCGCGCACGACACGGTTCTCAACATCAGCGAGCGCGGCGATCGGGCACTGGTCGGAAAGTTCGAAGGCAAGGATCTCACTCACGCGTGGGCAGGGAACATTGTCGATCTCTGCCCGGTGGGTGCGCTGCTCTCCAAGGATTTCCTGAACAAGGCGCGCGCATGGGAGCTCGATCGCGCCGCCTCTATCTGCCCGAACTGCCCGCAGGGCTGCAACATAATGATCGAGGTGCGCGACAACAGCATTGCGCGTCTCAAGCCGCGGCCTAACGATGACGTAAACAAGTTCTTCATCTGCGACTACGGCCGTCTCAATTATCGCTGGATGAACCGTCAGGACCGCGCGGAGCTTCCGATGGTTCGCAACGGTGCAAATCTGGCCGTTGCCGAATGGGAAGTTGCCATTCACTCTGCCGCACGGCTGCTGAAAGACGCAAAGCCCTTCGTGCTCGCGTCGCCGATGCTTTCGAACGAAGCACTGTTCCTTCTCACGCGGCTTCTCGAGCGAAAGGGCGGAACGGGCGTGTTCAGAGTCGCGACCGGCGAGGAAGCTCCGCTGCCAGGAGTCGAGGATCTCGCACTCCGGCGCGATCGCGCCGCGAACGTCCACGGGGCGGAGCTGCTTGGCTACACGCGCTCAGAGAATCCGCTGGCCGATCTCGGAGCCGATGACGTTCTCGTCATCGCGGATGACGACCTTCGCGGCATGACGGTCGAAGCTGCCGCGAGAGCAAAGGGCGTCATCGTAATCGGAACGGCAGTACCTGATGGGCTCGACAACATTTCGGTTGTCCTCCCGATCGCGAACTTCACTGAAGAGGAAGGCACCTTCACCAACCTGCGAGGACGCGTTCAGCGCTTCACTCAGGCCAAGTCGCCTCCTGGTCAGGCGAGACCGAGCTGGCTCGTGCTCGGCGACCTGCTCGGCGCTCTTGGCGCGCAGGATTCGTTCTTCCTTCCGTCTGACGTGTTCGCTGATCTCGCGAACGCGCGACCGGAGTTCTCCGGACTTACATATGACAAGCTTGGAATGAGAGGCTTGCCGGTACTTAACGCCGAGACGGCCGGAGCAACGCGATGATCAATTTTCCCGCGCTGCTCCAGGCTGCGAATCCGCAGCTCCCTCCGGCAGGTGACGGTGTCTTCGTGATTTTCACGCTGATCAAGCTGGTCATCGTGTTCTCGATCTACATGGTGAGCGCCGCTCTTCTCACTCTGGCCGAGAGGAAAATTTCGGCCTGGATTCAGGGAAGGCATGGCCCGAATCGCGTCGGCGGGCGAGGCGGTTGGCTCCAGCCGGCCGCAGATGGCGTCAAGAGTTTCATGAAGGAAGAGACGTATCCGGCAGCGGCGTACAAGCCGATTTTCATTCTTGCTCCTGTTCTCGCATTCATCCCGGCGATGACGACGATCGCGGTGATACCGTTTGGTGCTCCTCTGCCGACAAGGTGGGGGCTCATTCCGATGATCGTCGCGGATCTTCCGGTTGGATTCCTCTTCGTGCTCGCCATCTCCTCGCTGGGCGTGTACGGAATCGTTCTCGCCGGGTGGTCATCCAACAACAAGTACGCGCTGCTCGGCGGACTGAGATCGAGCGCGCAGATGATCTCGTACGAGATCTCGATGGGAATGTCGACGATTCCGGTGCTGCTTCTCGCGGGAAATGTCACGCTCAGCACAATCGTCACTCAGCAGGCTTACGGCGGATGGAACGTCGTCAATTTGACGATCGCTTTTTTCATCTTCCTCGTTGCCGCATTCGCGGAGACAAACCGTCTTCCGTTCGATTTGCCTGAAGCCGAGTCGGAGCTCGTCGCGGGTTATCACACCGAATACAGCGCGATGAAGTTTTCGCTGTTCCCGATTTCCGAGTACTGCAACATGGTAACGGCAAGCGCGCTGATGGTGACACTCTTCTTCGGCGGATGGGATGTGCCGTTTACGGGAAGGGACAACATCGGTCCGTTCAGTGGATGGCTGACCCTGCTGTCGATCGTGATCTTCCTCCTGAAGACGGCGTTCTTTCTCTTCTTCTACATCTGGGTTCGGTGGACTCTTCCGCGCTTCCGCTATGACCAGCTCATGTCGCTTGGCTGGCGCTTCATGCTTCCGCTGTCGCTGGCCTACATAGTGATCATCGCGACTGCGGTACTGATTCTCGACTCTGCCGGGATTCACCGCGGCGCGATGTACAGCTCGATTCTCGGCGTGCTGAACATGGCGCTCGTGGTAATTGTGTTCGCGATTCTCGATCGCGGGCGAATAATCAGCCCGGCCTATGGACGTGCGCGCGCAGACCAGATCGCAAAGCTGCGCGCGGCAAGCGCAAGGTCTCCTCTCTCCGCTGGAGCAATTGACTAATGGCGATCGGAGTGAAGGTACTCGACCGTCCCATTGAGGATGTCAGCTACATCCGGGCAACTCTGAAGGGCATGGGCCTGACGCTCAAGCACCTGTTTCAGGAGAAGGTCACGGTGCAGTATCCCGAGCAGAAGTGGGGCATTTCTCCACGCTGGCGCGGCACGCACCGCATGCTCACCACAGAAACCGGAAAAGCGAAGTGCGTTGCGTGCGGGCTCTGTCCGACGGTCTGTCCGGCGAACTGCATCAAGCTGGTTCCCGGAGAAGACGAACAGGGAAATCGATATCCACTGGTTTTCGAGATCGACGAGTTCCGCTGCATCTTTTGCGGCTATTGCCAGGAAGTCTGTCCGGAAGAAGCAATCCACGTTGGACGACACTACGAGAATTCAGAGTACAGCCGGGCTGGGTTTGTGTACGACCTCGAGCGCCTGACTTCTCAGACACATCCCGTTTGTGAGATGTGGGACCCTGAAGATCCGAAGGGCGAATGACACACGACTACTATCCGCTCTTCTACACGTTTAACTTCTATTTCTTCGGAGTTGCGGCGATCGCCTCGGCGATTGCGTTTGTAACGCGAAAGAGTCCCGTGACGGCAGCTCTCTGGCTCGTCACCACGATGTTTTCGCTTGCGGCGATCTACATCCTTCTCGATGCGCAGTTCATCGGCGTGATGCAGGTGCTCGTTTACGCCGGCGCGATCATGGTGGTGTTCCTGTTCGTAGTGATGTTGCTGAACCTCGGTCATCCATCGGAGATTGCCGACGCGCGGGGCAAGGTGCCAGTCCTCGCCGCAGCATTGATCGGCATCGCCCTTCTCGCGGAGATCATGACGATCTCGCGGACGCACATCGAGCCGCATTTCGCGGTGGCGCCGGGCTACGCCGTCGATCAGCTGAAACAGTATGGCGCGGTTGGATCAGTCGCCCGCCCACTTTTCAACGAGTATCTGCTCGCTTTCGAGCTTACCAGCGTGCTGTTGCTGGTCGCCATAGCTGGCGCAGTGGTACTCGGCAGACGCAAGGACATAGATGCTAGCTGAGTCTCTCGCCCTGTCGGCCGTATTGTTCACGATCGGCGTGATCGGCGTGCTGACCCGCCGGAACGCGATCATCATCTTCATGTGCGTCGAGCTGATGCTGAACGCAGTGAACCTCACGTTCATCGCGTTTTCCCGATACTACGGCGCAGCAGGCCAGGTGTTCGTGGTGTTCGTGATGACCGTTGCGGCTGCTGAAGCCGCGGTTGGTCTTGCGATCATCATCTCGATTTTCCGTCACCGCCAGTCGGTGAACCTGCAGAACATCAATCTCCTCAGAGGATGATGCTCCTTCAGATTGCAACCCAGGCGCATCCTCTGGCCGGCACCGTTGCGAAATGGGTGTGGCTCCTTCCGCTGCTTCCGTTCCTCGGATTTCTGATCAACGGTGGAATCTCGCTGTTCAGCGCCGCTCACGTCGGGCCATCTGATCCCGACATGGGTCACGGTCACGATGATTCGCACGGCGACGCTCATGCGATCTCGGAAGCGGAGGATCATGGTGCACACGGCGACGATCATCATGCCGTGAAGCCGCACCGCTACGCGGGGATCGTCAGCATCATCGGGCCGCTGGTTCTTGCCGCCTCGTTCGTGCTTGCGTTCATGATCTTCACGACGATGCGCTCGGTGGACATGACCACACCGTTCATCCAGCGGTACTTCAGCTGGATGCCGGTTGGAACTCTTCAGATCGACGCGGCGATTCAGCTCGATCAGCTGTCGATGCTGATGGTTCTGGTGATTACCGGCGTAGGTACGCTGATTCACATCTTCAGCGTCGGCTACATGCGCGAGGATCCGGGTTACCCGCGCTACTTCGCGTATCTGAACCTGTTCGTCTTCTTCATGCTCGTCCTTGTGCTCGGCGCGAACTACCCGGTGCTGTTCGTCGGTTGGGAAGGCGTCGGACTATGCTCGTATCTGCTGATCGGCTTCTGGTTCTCCGAGAAGGCAAACGCTGACGCAGGGAAGAAGGCTTTCATCGTAAACAGAATCGGCGACTTCGGATTTCTGATCGCGATGTTCCTGCTGTTCTCGAACATCGGCGTTCTTGATTTCGCTGGCGTGAAGGCTGCCGCACCTGGTTTGGCATTTGGCGGAGCGCTGGTAACGGCGATCTGCCTCTTCATGTTCCTCGGTTGCGCCGGAAAGAGCGCGCAGATTCCGCTCTACATCTGGCTGCCCGACGCGATGGCTGGTCCGACACCTGTGTCGGCACTCATCCATGCCGCGACGATGGTTACGGCTGGCGTGTATCTCGTCGCGCGAAGCTCATTCCTGTTTTCGATTGCGCCGGTTGCCAGTCTTGTCGTCGCTTTGATCGGTGGACTTACCGCGCTGTTCGCGGCGACAATCGGTCTAAAGCAGTGGGACATCAAGAAGGTCCTCGCGTCTTCGACCGTCTCCCAGCTCGGCTACATGTTCGTCGGTGTTGGAGTCGGCGCGTATACGGCCGGCATGTTCCACCTCATGACACACGCCTTCTTCAAGGCGCTGTTGTTCCTCGGATCCGGCTCGGTGATTTACGCAATGCACGCGGCGTATCATCACACGGGCAGTCATGAGGATGCGCAGGACATGCGCAACATGGGCGGGCTCAGGAAGTACATGCCGATCACATGGGGGTTGATGTGGGCGGCAACGCTGGCGATCGCCGGCATCCCGCCGTTCTCAGGATTCTTCTCGAAGGATTCGATTCTCGGAGCAACGTTCGAGCGTGCGGGACATTCGACGTTGGCTGATGCCAGTCTCTTCGGGATTCCCGGATCGACGCTGCTTTATCTCATATATGTATTCGGCGTCGCGGCCGCATTCCTGACGGCGATCTACATGACGCGGATGATGATCTACACCTTCCACGGTCCAAATCGGACGGGAAGTGCGGAAGAATCGCACCTGCACGAAGCGCCGTGGGTGATGACGGGTCCGCTCGTCGTGCTGGGAGTTCTCAGCGTCGTCGGCGGGTGGTTCAACCTTCCCGCGATCATTCCAATCGGAAAAATCGGCGTACTTGATGGCTGGCTCGATCCGGTTGTAGGTGAAGCGACAAGGCGCGTCGCTGAAGCCGGCGGCGAAGCGGCGCATGGGGCGAGCGATGAGTTGATACTCATCGTCGTTGCCGTCGCGGTTGCCGTCGCCGGAATGGCGCTCGCCTTCGCGCGACTCAAGCCGCAGACGCTGGTTCCTGCGTCGCAGTCGCCTGAAGAAGAAGGCTTCGAACGCGTGCTCGCTCACAAGTATTACGTGGACGAGGCGTACGAGGCAGCAGTAGTAAATCCGACGTATCAGATTTCGAAGCGGGTGCTGTGGCGCGGAATCGATGCGGGTCTGATCGATGGACTGCTCGTCAACGGCAGCTCCGCGTTGATGCGAGGCTTTGGATGGGTTGGATCGCGAATTCAGTCCGGAGCTGTTGGAACATACGCCTGGGTGCTCGTCGTTGGTGTGCTCGCGGTGCTCGGCGCCGTCACTCTTCGTTAACTAAATAATGGAAGCCTTTCTCCAGTCCATCGGATACGACTCCTGGGTGTTGCCGGCGCTGCTGATCATTCCGCTTGTCGGGGCGATCATTCTGCTTGGTCTCAGTCAAACCGCGGACAGCGATGCTGAGCTGAGCGGATCCAACGCACGAGCTCGAGTCATTGCCTTTGTCGTTCTGCTGATCGAGTTCATCGTCTCGGCCGGATTGTGGTGGTCGTTCAATCCAGCGAATACAGGGTGGCACGCGGCAATCGATTCGCAGTGGATTCCGATGTGGGGAATCCGGTTCACGCTTGGAATCGATGGCATAGCGCTCATGATGATTCTTCTGACGACGTTCATCATGCCGCTGACCGTCCTCGGCAGCTGGACCAGCATCAAAAAGAAAGTCCACGCGTATTTCGCCATGATGATGATTCTCACCAGCGGAATGCTCGGCGTGTTCATGGCGCGCGACCTGTTCCTGTTCTATGTGATGTGGGAAGTGATGCTCGTTCCGATGTACTTCATCATCGGCATCTGGGGCGGGGAACGCCGTCTCTACGCTAGCATCAAGTTCTTCATCTATACGATGCTTCCGTCGCTGCTGATGCTCGTCGCCATCCTGTACCTCGGCATTCACGCGGGATCGGGCGGCACGCCGAACTTCAGCTACGACAATCTCGTTTCGCACCCGACGCTCGCTCCAAGAGTCGCGCTCTGGCTGTTCGGGGCATTCTTCGCTGCGTTTGCCGTGAAAGTGCCGATGTTCCCGTTCCACACATGGCTGCCAGATGCACACGTCGAGGCCCCAACTGCCGGATCCGTGATCCTCGCCGGAATCATGCTGAAGATGGGAACGTTCGGCTTCCTGAGGTTTGCGCTGCCGCTGTTCCCGGGCACTGCGATGAATCCAACAGTGCGCGCGGTCATCGTGACGCTCGCGGTGATTGGAATCATCTACGGAGCGCTGGTTGCGATGGTACAGCCCGACTTCAAGAAGCTCGTCGCCTACTCGTCCGTCAGCCACCTTGGATTCGTCATGCTTGGAATATTCGCGCTGACGCTTCAGAGCGTTCAGGGCGCGTTGATGATCATGATCAACCATGGTATCTCCACCGGCGCGCTGTTCCTTCTCATCGGCATGATCTACGAGCGCAGGCATTCCCGGGCGATCGAGTCGTACGGTGGAATCGCCAGAGTGGTCCCGGTCTTTGCCGCGCTTCTCACATTGGTTTCGTTGAGTAGCATCGGCCTTCCGGGAACCAACGGGTTTGTCGGAGAGTTCCTCGTGCTGGTCGGGGCGTTCAAGCCCTATCCCGTCTTCACGACAATCGCGGCGACCGGCGTCATCTTCGCCGCCGTGTATCTGCTCTGGGCAATTCAGCGCATTCTGTTCAACCCGCTCGACAAGAAAGAGAACGAGCACATACCGGATCTGAACTGGCGTGAGATCGGCCTGATGGTTCCGTTCATCATCGTCATCATCTGGCTTGGTGTGTATCCGGCACCGGTGCTCAGGCGAATGGAGCCTTCGGCGCAGAAGCTTGTAACGACAGTGACGCAGGGAGCGCAGCTCGGCGCGCAGGCTGGCGCTCCGGCCGTTGCAGTATCGGTCACGGGGGCAGCACGATGACTTTCGATCTGTCAGTGCCCAGCCAGCTCATGGCCGCATTCGCGCCCGACATGCTCCTGATGGGCGGCGCGATGATTTTGCTGCTCTGGGCAGCGTGGCGCCCGGAAAGCGAAGCACATCAGCGAAGCGTTGGCGTCGCGAGCATCGTGCTTTGCGTCACCGTCATCATCGCAATCGCCTTCTATATCGCTCGCGGCGACTCCAGTCTCCCGGGTATCATCGCGGTCGACAATTTCCGCTGGACCGCAGACATCGTCTTCCTCATTGCGACAATCGGCACGATCGCGCTGTCGATGGACTACAACGCGAAGGAAGGAATCACCGCCGGCGAATCGCACGTTCTGCTTCTGCTTGCGACGTCAGGAATGATGACGCTCGCTGCCGCACGCGATCTGATGATCGTCTTCCTTGGCATCGAGATCATGTCGGTCGCCGTGTACGTGCTCGCGGGTCTCAACCGTCGCAGCGAGAAATCGGCCGAGGGCGCGCTCAAGTACTTCCTGCTTGGTGCGTTCTCGACGGCATTTCTGCTGTACGGAATCGCGCTCGTTTACGGTGCGACGGGGACAACCAACCTGACGCTGATCGGAACTCGCGTTGCCCAGGTTGGACTCAGCTCGAACGCAATGCTCGTGGTCGGCATAGCCATGCTGATCATTGGATTCGGATTCAAGGTCGCGCTCGCGCCGTTTCATATGTGGGCGCCAGACGTCTACGAGGGCGCACCGACTCCGATAACCGCGTACATGGCTGCCGCGGTAAAGGCAGCGGCATTCGCGGCTTTCATGAGAGTGTGGCTCGAGGCGTTCTCAGGCGTGACATCGAGCTGGCACGGACCGATCTGGTGGCTGGCCGTCGCGACGATGGTAGTCGGCAATCTCATCGCCCTGTCCCAGAAGAACATCAAGCGCATGCTCGCATACTCGAGCATCGCTCACGCGGGATACATTCTGGTTACGATAGCGACATCGACGACGGCGTCGACCGGCGCATTCATGTTCTACCTGATCGCTTATACGCTCGCGACGTTCGGCGCTTTCGGCGTCATCGTCGCACTCGAGCGCGACGGCGCGTCACAGCTGAACATCGAAGACTATGCCGGTCTGTGGACGGTCAGACCCTGGCTTGCTTCAGCGATGGCGGTCTTCATGCTCGCCCTGCTCGGTTTCCCGATCTTCGGCGGAATCGGATTCTTCGCGAAATACTGGATCATTCAGTCGGCTCTTCAGGCACCTGTTCCGCAGACGAAGCTCGCAATCATCCTCGTTCTCACGAGCGTTGTATCGGCAGGCTACTATCTGTACGTCGTGATGGTGATGTTCATGCGCCCGCGCAAGGAAGACGCTCTGCCGTTCCTGCGCACGGGAGGCTGGACGAAGTTCGTCATCGGCGCAGCTGCAATTCTCATCCTGATACTCGGTGTTCTTCCAAACTCTGTCGTAAGGTGGACGCAGCGTAGCAACAACGTCGTGCCGGTTGCCGCCGCCACTCCTCAGATCACCGCCGTATCCAACGTATCCAATCCAAGGTAGTTCCGTGCTGTCCAGAAATATTTTTCGCGAATACGACATCCGGGGTGTCACCGGTAAGGATCTCACTCCCGATGTTGCGCGATCGGTCGCACGCGGGTTCGCTGCTTTTCTTGCAGCCCAGAACATCAAGGGAACGATTGCGGTTGGCCGGGACAATCGCCCAAGCGGCAACGCTCTTCACGCCGAGGTGGTTGCCGGTTTGCTCGAGTGCGGACTCGATGTCGTCGACATCGGCGTAATTCCAACACCGCTCGCGTACTGGGCACAGCACAACCTCGACATTGTCGGCGGAATTCAGATCACTGGCTCGCACAACCCTCCCGAGTTCAACGGCTTCAAGCTCGGGGTTGGCAAGCGTTCGATCTACGGCGAAGACATTCAGAAGATTTACGAGCTCATCGTTGCCGGCAAATTCCCGTCAGGGAAGGGCAGCCTGAGCAGCCAGGAGATCATCGAGCGCTACGTCGAAGACGTCGGAACACGAATCGGCAGGATTTCGAGGCCGATTCGCTGTGCTGCCGATTGCGGCAACGGCGCCGGCGCACTCGTCGCCGACAAGCTCTTCAAGCGCATCGGTGTTCCAGCTCGCATTCTGTTCGGTGAGAGCGATGGAACGTTCCCCAATCACCATCCCGATCCGACGGTCCCCGCGAATCTCGCGGACCTGATCAAGGCCGTTCATGATGACAAGGACGAGCTCGGAATAGCTTTCGACGGCGATGCCGATCGCATTGGACTTGTCGATGAAGACGGGACGATCATCTGGGGCGACCAGATCCTCATCATCTATGCACGCGACGTTCTTGCCCGCACGGGCAAGGGCCAGCCGATCATATTCGACGTGAAATGCTCGCAGGCCCTGTCGGAAGAAGTGGAAAAGGCAGGGGGCGTACCGCTGATGTGGAAGACCGGCCACTCGCTCATCGAAGAGAAGATGCACGAGACCAACGCCCCTGTCGCCGGCGAAATGTCCGGCCACATGTTCTTCGCCGAGGGATGGTACGGCTTCGACGATGCGCTTTACGGCGCCGCGCGCCTGCTTCGCATCATCGCCGACACCGGAATGACCGTGAAGCAGATGATGGCCGACGTGCCGAAATTCGTGTCGACACCAGAGATCCGCGTCGATTGTCCTGACGACAGGAAGTTTGGCGTCGTCGAGGAAGCGAAGAAGCACTTCGCGGCCGGGAACAAGGTGATCGAAGTCGATGGCGTGCGTGTCATCTTCCCGGACGGATGGGGCTTGATCCGCGCATCGAATACACAGCCGGTGATCGTCATGCGCTTCGAGGCGCGCACCCAGGCACACCTCGACGCCATCCGCTCGGAAATGGAAGGGTGGCTGCGCCAGCAGGGCGTCGCCGTCTGACGTGAGCGCCCGGCGACGGCTCGTTGGCGGGCTCGTCGCTGCCGCGGCTGTGCTGCTTGTCGGCCGTGTCGCTGCTGTCGTATACGCCGAGTACTCATGGTACTCCGCACTTGGCGCCACTCCGTTGTGGAGAGAGCGCACGTATGACACCGCAGTAATTCAAACCACGTCAGCAGTCTTTGCCGGGCTGTTCGCGCTGGTCAATCTGTTCGCAGTAAGAAGAAGCATCGTATCTCTGGCTTTCCCACGGCGACTGGGAAACATGGAATTTGGCGTCGAGGTCCCTCAACGACAGCTCGACCGGATGGCGTTCGTTCTGGCCGTTGTTGTTGCCGCCTTGATGACTATGGCGATTCCAGACTGGCAGAGTCTTGCGCTGTTGCGCACTGGAGTTCGCTTTGGAGAGACCGATCCGTTCTTTCAGATGGACTTGAGTTTTTTCACAAGCTGGCTGCCGCTAGAAACGCAGGTCTACACGTGGTCGCTCGCGCTTCTCGTGCTTGTCGGCGCGCTCGTCGTCGCTCTCTACGCCCTCACGCCGAGTCTGAGGTGGCACAACGGCTCATTCCGCGTTTCCGTGCGCGTGCGCCGTCACTTGTCGATTCTCTCGGCGCTCTTTCTGTTGACGATGGCCTGGAGTTACCGGCTCGACGGATATGAGCTGCTGACTCACGGCAGCGGACCCGACGGAATGTTCTCGTACGTCGACCATCAGTGGCTCATTCCCGCCTACCTGTCGTTGTCGGTTGGTACCGTTGCGGCCGCCGCGCTCGTGCTGATCAGCGGCTGGATGGGACAGGTGCGCGCGGGATTCTTCACCGTCAGTGCTGTGCTGATCTTCTCCGTCTCGCTCGACCTGATTCTTCCATCAGTGGTGAAGCAGGTTGGCCTCGCCACGGGACAGACAGCTCGCGATGCACCGTACGCAGCGACACGGGCCGCTTTCACGCGCAGGGCGTACGGATTTTCTCGCACTGATCCGTTACCACTGCCGAAGGAAGAGACAAGATTCGCTTCCTTCGCGGATTCCGCGCGCGTGGCTCGCGTGATGACGATCGCACGCGACAGCTCAGTCGTTTATCCGGGCGCGTCCGGCTCAGCAATCGTCAGGCACGGACCAAACGTCGCGGCACCGAGACTGGGCGACGGACTGACGAGACTCGGCAACGCCTGGGCAGAACAGAGACTCGATCTCGTATGGAGCTCGCTGCCTGCCGATACGAAGATCATTCGCAAGCGTGACGTGCGTGAAAGACTCGCTGCGTTGATGCCGTTGTTCGCGCAGGGAAGCGATGTGGTTCCCGCCTACCTCGGCGACTCGCTGACATGGGTCGTTGAGCTCTACTCCGCGTCCGGCACGTATCCGCTGAGCAAGCACTATGTGCTCGCCGGAGGGGACCGGTCGTATTTCCACCATAGCGCGACTGCTCTTCTGAATGCATCAACCGGACGAACCGTGATAGTGCCGATGCCGGGCGCGGATCCCATCGCGACTGCGTGGCGCTCGAACTTCCCGGAGCTTATCAGGGCCGGTGCGCCTGATCTGCTCGATGCGTTGACGTCCTCGCCTCGTCCTGCACTTCCGGAAACGCAGCCCGATCAGTTTCCACCGGGGAGTGACGCGGCGTTCCGGGCGGCTGTGACACGACTCTACGCGAAGATGCGCGGCGCTCTGTCCGCGGGCGACCTCAAGGGATTTGGAGCAGCATACGATTCCCTTGGAGCGATCGTCGAAAAACGATGACAGAAGTGGAAGCGAATCGAACTGCTGTCGTTGCGCTCGGAGGCAACGCTTTGTCGCCGCCCGGGGAACGATCGACAATTGCGGATCAATTCCGGCACACACGCGAAAGCCTGGGACCAATTGTCGATCTCGCATCGGAGGGATGGAACCTCTGCATCGTACACGGCAACGGCCCGCAGGTCGGAGATGAGCTCGTTCGAAACGAGATAGCCCGCGCCGAAGTCGCTCCACTGCCTCTGGGCGTGCTGGTAGCGAGCACGGCTGGGTGGATCGGCTACATGGTCCAGCAGTCAATCGAGAACGCGCTCAGGAAATCCGGAATCAACCGGTCTGTGGTGACTGTCATAACGCAGGTCGAGGTCAACACCAACGATCCGGCTCTCTCGAATCCAACAAAGTTCATCGGCCACGAGATTCCGGAAGCACGCGCAAAAACGCTCGAGAGCGAGGGACACGCGGTGAAAATCGATTCCCGTGGTGGATATCGCAGAGTGGTCGGAAGCCCATCGCCGCTGGCAATCCACGAGATTGGAGTCATTCGCCAGCTCGTGCGTGAAGGTGTCATCGTCATAGCGGCTGGAGGCGGTGGAATACCGGTGTACCTCGACGACCGGAAGGGACTCGAAGGTGTGGACGCAGTAACCGACAAGGATCTCGCGGCCGCGGTTCTGGCGCGCGAGCTCGAGGCCGAGCTGCTTCTGATACTTACGGACGTCGACGCTGTTTATGCGGATTGGGGCAAGGAGGCACAGCGCCCGATCGAAAGACTGACAGCGTCGGAGGCACGTGCGCTGGACGCGGCAGGAGCATTCGGGGAAGGAAGTATGGCTCCAAAAGTCCGCGCTGCCGTCGATTATGTGAGAAGCACCGGAGGCCGCGCGATCATCACCGAGCTCAGTCGCGGGCTCGATGCAGTACACGGGCGCGCAGGGACTACCATTGCCCGTTAATTTCCATGGTCAACTCAAAGAAACCACTCACCCGCGGGTAACCCTCGCGGAGCGGAGAAAGTGTGAATATCCACGAGTATCAAGCAAAGGAAATCTTCAGGAAAGCTGGAATACCGATTCCGCCGGGCGAAGTTGCAACGTCGGCGGCTGAGGCTGAGGCGATAGCGAGAAAGTTTGGCGGGACAGTAGTCGTGAAGGCGCAGGTGCACGCGGGCGGCCGGGGAAAGGCGGGCGGCGTCAAGCTCGCGAAGACTCCCCAGGAAGCGCGTGACGTCGCCGAGAAGATCCTCGGTCTAACGATCAAGGATCTGCCGGTCAAAAAAGTCCTGGTCACTCCGGCCGCCGACATCGAGACTGAAGCGTACGTCGGCGTCATCGTCGATCGCGCGTCAAAGCGCGCGGTGTTCATGGTGAGTCCTGCCGGCGGCATCGACATCGAGCAGGTCGCGGCTGAAACGCCCGAGAAGCTGATGCGATATCCAGTCGATCCTCGTTACGGCCTCATGCCGTTCGAGGCGATGGAGCTGGGCTTCTTTCTGTATGACGATGTGAAGAAAGCGCGAGCGGCCGCGAAGATCATGCAGCAGCTCTACAGTGCGTTCGTCAGCAGCGGTGGCTCACTGGCCGAGATCAATCCACTTGTCACGACGCCCGCGGGAGATGTAGTAGCTCTCGACGCGAAGATGGTGATCGACGACAACGAGCTCGACCGGTATCCGGCGATCGCTGCTCTGCGCGATGAATCATCCGAGGATCCTTCGGAAGTCGACGCACGCAACGCAAACCTCACGTTCATCAAGCTCGACGGAAACGTCGGCTGCGTGGTCAACGGCGCTGGTCTCGCGATGGCAACGATGGATCTCGTGAAATACTACGGCGGAGACCCGGCAAACTTCCTCGACATCGGCGGATCGTCGAATCCTGAGAAGGTCGTCAACGCTCTTCGCATCATCACTTCCGATCCGAACGTCAAGGCGATCCTGTTCAACATCTTCGGCGGAATTACGCGCACCGATGATGTCGCGAATGGAATCGTCACCGCGACGAAGCAGAATCCGCTCAAGGTGCCGATCGTAATCCGGCTCACCGGAACCAACGAAGAGATCGCACTGAAGATTCTCAAGGACAACGGATTCTCGGCCATGACTGACATGGACGAAGCCGTCAAGAAAGCCGTTTCACTCGCAACCGGGGCCGCGGCGTGAGCATCTTCATCGACAACGACACCCGGCTGATCGTCCAGGGCATCACCGGCCGCGACGGATCGTTCCACACCAGGCAGATGATCGAGTATGGAACGCAGGTAGTCGGCGGAGTAACGCCGGGAAAGGGCGGCCAGAAGTTCGACGAGAAGGTTCCGATCTTCAACACCGTTCATGACGCCGTGAAAGAGACGGGCGCCAATGCCACAGTTATCTACGTTCCGCCGATGTTCGCCGCGGACGCGATGATGGAAGCGGCCGACGCCGGAATCCCGTTCATCGTCTGCATCACCGAAGGCGTTCCAGTCCTCGACATGACGAAGGTTTATCCATTCGTGAAAGAGAAGGGCGCCCGGCTGCTCGGCCCGAATTGTCCTGGCCTTATATCCCCAGGCAAGTCGAAGGTCGGCATCATCCCTGGCCGAATATGCACGCCAGGCAACATCGGTCTCGTGAGCCGCTCAGGAACGCTCACGTATGAAGTCGTTTTCCAGATGACGCGCGCTGGAATGGGGCAGACCACTTGCGTGGGAATCGGTGGCGATCCAATCAACGGAACGAACTTCATCGATTGCCTTGCGGCCTTCGAGGCGGATCCTGATACCGAGTCGGTCGTGATGATCGGCGAGATCGGCGGCACTGACGAGCAGGACGCCGCGAGGTTCGTGAATGAGAAGATGACCAAGCCGGTCGTCGGATTTATCGCTGGCCAGACGGCTCCTCCGGGCCGCCGCATGGGTCACGCAGGCGCGATCATCTCCGGCTCTGCAGGCACTGCGGCCGAGAAGATGGAGGCATTCGAAGAGAATGGAATCGGGGTTGCAAAGCGTCCAATCGATGTCGTGCAACTTCTCAGGAACAACTAACTAAATCATTTAAGGACATAGACATGGCTGGTAGCACCACTCTTACGATTGTGAAGCCCGATGCCTTTGGATCCGGCAAGGCTGGCAAGATCATCGCGCACCTGGAGCAGGGCGGTTTCAGGGTCGTCGCGGCGCGCGTACTCCATATGACAGAAGCTCAGGCGGGCGCATTTTACGAGGTTCACAAGGAGCGTCCGTTCTACGGCTCGCTCGTGAAGTTCATGACGTCAGGGCCTTGCATGCCGATGGTGCTCGAAAAGGACAATGCGGTTCTCGGACTCCGTGACGCAATCGGCGCGACGGACCCGGCGGAGGCTGTTGATGGCACCGTCCGGAAGCTTTTCGCCGAGTCGAAGGAGCGGAACGCTATCCATGCTTCCGATTCAGACGAGAACGCGGCTCGTGAGGCTCGATTTTTCTTCTCCGAAGCGGAGCTCATCGCCGCTCGATAGTCTATCGAAACTGCGGAAGTCGGAACTGCCATCAAACTACGCTTTCACAGATTCAATGATGAACTAAGGGAGGATTGAGGTGTGTCGTATGCCGGGCTCCTATGGAAGTATTGCCATCTTGCCACCCTTTGTCGTCTCCGGCACCAGCCGGAATGGCAATACCTCCAAAAGCCCACCGTACGACACACCTCAATCCTCATACGATGGCAACTCCGACGTTCATCATCTTCATCTGCGCAACCGTCGTTAAATAGCCGTTTGGCTGGTCCGAGCCCCGAATCTGAGGGCTCTCAAGGACTTTTCGCCGCCCCCTAAGGTCGCTAACTTTAAGAGCTTATGCTGTCGTTTGACATCCGTTCACTGGAGTCGCAGGCAGCGCATGTTGACGGTCGCCTCGACACCGATGATCCGGTGTGGGAAGACGGAGATGTGCGCCCTACAACCCCCATCAAGGTCGAAGGCCGGCTATCATCAGCCGGCCCTTCGCGGTTCTATTTCAGCGGGCACATCAGTGGCGACACCGCGATGGCCTGCCGCCGCTGCTTGATCGACGTCGGGACCTCGGTGAGTGAGGATGCGCATTTCATTTTTTCATCGGAAGGCGACGACAGCTCGGATGATCCGGATGTCTACCCATTCGATCCGAATGCGCACTCGCTGGACCTCCGTCCAGCAGTACGCGAGCTTTGGCTGCTTTCCGTGCCGAAGTTTGTTCTCTGCAGGGAAGATTGCAAAGGTTTATGCGCTACCTGTGGCAGAGACCTGAACGAAGGGGCGTGTGACTGCGCACCAGTCGTGACCGATAGTCGTTGGGATGCATTGCGATCCGTTCGCAGCAAACTGACCTGACAAAAGCTCTACACTCAACTTAGAAATCAACAATGGCCGTACCAAAGCGCCGTACGTCGAAAAGAAAGAAGCGCGCCCGCAACACGCACAAGACCGCTCCGGCAATCGCAATCCAGAAGTGCCCGCGCTGCCAGAGCATGAAGCGTCCGCATCACGTCTGCGACGAGTGCGGATACTACGATGGTGAACAGCGAGTAGCTGCCAGGGAAGCGTAGCATTGGCGCGCATCGCGTTGGACGCCATGGGGGGCGACTTTGCACCTCAGGCAACTATCGCAGGAGCGCTACTCGCACTCGACCAGCTGGGTGATTCACACACTGTCCAGCTCGTCGGGCAAACAGCGGCAATCGAGAACAAGCTCGCCGAGCTTCTCAGCGGCGAGCTTGCGCATTGTGCGCATGTCAGAAGCCGGATGTCGATCGTCGAAGCTCCCGACAACATCGAGATGGCCGAGCGACCAACCGCCGCGCTTCGCAAGAAGCCCAACAACCCGATGGCCATCGGCATCAAGATGCAGGTCGACGGTGAGTCGGATGCATTCGTGTCCGCCGGCAACACCGGCGCGCAAATGGCAGTTTCGGCAGTCATGCTCGGACTTCACGCAGGGCTGAAGCGCCCGCCGGTCTGCACGATCCTGCCGACGTCGCGCGAGCCAATTGTCTTTCTCGATTCCGGTGCCAACGTCGACTGCTCCGCCATCGAGCTCGTTCAGTTCGCATGGTGCGGATCGGTCTACGCAGAGACCGTCCTTCAGCGACCAAGTCCTGTCGTAGGTCTGCTCAGTATCGGCGAAGAAGAGGCAAAGGGAAACGCCGTCTCGAAGGAGGCTTACGCTCTCTTTCGCGACGCAGGGTTCAACTTCCAGGGCAACATCGAAGGCCGCGACCTGCCGCCGGGTGCGAGTCACCGCGGTCCCATCGACGTTGTCGTTTGCGATGGATTCACGGGCAACATCGTCCTCAAGTTCTACGAGGGCGTCATCCCGATGGCCATCGACATCATGAAGCGTGATCCGGAAATCGACATGCTTCGCGTCAAGAAGGCCCTCAGCGCGCTCGACTCGTCCGTCTACGGCGGCGCACCGCTGCTCGGCGTGCGCGGCATCAGCATGATCTGCCATGGTAATTCGACGTCAAGAGCGATCAAGAACGCGATCGGCGCAGCAGTCAAGGCATTCGAGACAAAGATGAACGACCGCATAGGCGAGAAGCTCGCGCAGGCATCTCAGAACGATCAGTCGGAGAGAGCCGTATCATGAAGCGTCCCATTGCCGCAGTCACAGGGACGGGACGCGGAATTCCGGTGCGCGTGATGACCAATCACGATTTCGCAGCGATCGGAATCGAGACGTCGCACGAATGGATCGTCGAGCGCTCGGGAATTGTCGAGCGACATGTCGCGCAGGACGGTGAGACCACTTGCTCCATGGCTGCTACAGCGGCGCGCGCGGCAATGCACAAGGCGGGATTACACGCCGGACAGCTCGACGCGCTCGTTTTGAGCACAGCATCACCCGACCGTCTCCTCCCCGCAACTGCCGTCGATCTCCAGGCCGAGCTTGGCGCGACACGCGCGGCTGCATTCGACATCGGTGCCGCCTGCTCCGGCTGGCTATACGGAATGACCGTAGCCGAGGGAATGATCGCGACCGGTGTGGCTGAGACGATACTTGTCGTCGGCGCAGAGAAGATGAGCTCGATAATCGACTGGAAGGATCGCGCAACGTGCGTGCTGTTCGGTGATGGAGCCGGAGCGGTGATTCTTCAGCGGTCGAGAACGGGGAAGGGCATTCTCTCGACGTTCATGCGAAGCGATGGACAGCTCGCGGATCTTCTGTATCGTCCGGCCGGTGGTGCCGCGATACCGATGTCCGCGCAGGTTCTCGATGACCGCTCGCATCTTGTGAAGATGGCAGGTCGCGAGGTTTTCAAGCACGCAGTGCGATCGATGTCCGAAGCCGCTGACCGCGCGCTCGACGGTGCCAGACTCACGAGCGCCGATATCGATCTGCTCATTCCACATCAGGCGAACGTTCGAATCATCGAAGCGACTGCGAAGCACTCCGGAATCCCGATGGACAAGGTCTACGTCAACGTCGACAGATTCGGAAATACGTCGTCGGCTTCGATTCCGA
>JADGQR010000203.1 GCA_017881685.1 Gemmatimonadaceae bacterium | reverse complement strand
CTCTGTGGTCTCTGTGGTCTCTGTGTCAAATAGCAGTTGAGTTCCCGAAAGAATGCAGCACCGGAAAAGAGTTCTTGACATATCAAGAATAATTGATATGTTCAGTCAGGATGAAGACTGCAATCGACAGTACCCGGGCGGCCGAGCTCTTCCATGCGCTCTCGGATGAAACCCGGATCGGCATTCTCGAGATGCTTCGGGATGGCGAGCGGTGCGTCTGCGACCTTCAGGAAGACCTCGAAGCCGCACAGTCGAGGCTCTCGTTTCATCTGAAAGTCCTGCGCGACGCCGGACTCGTTTCGGACAGAAAGGAAGGACGCTGGTCGTACTACACGCTCGTGCCGGAGACGCTGACCGAGCTGCACGATGTCGCAGTATCGCTCCAGCAGTCGCGTCGCCGCTCTCTTCCATTATCGAAGTCAGCCCGCTGCTGCGATTGACATATCACACGTATCACCAGGTTCTCTTTTTTTTCTGTGACGTATCAAAATTTCTTGATGAGGAATAGCTGGATGCCCACACTTCCAATTGCTGAAGAGAAGGCCTGCTGCGCCCCCGGGTGCTGCGACGATTCCGCCGACACGAAGTCGACCGCCACGGCGACAATCGACGAGCGCGAAGACCTTACCGCCACTGTTCAGGAGAAGTACGGCGCTGCCGCGCGTCGCGTGCTCGACAGCATCGAGGCGGGTGCAGCTACTGGAGCATCGTGCTGCGGTCCGGTGAATTCCTGCTGCGGTGGTGCGGCATTCGACGGCGCGACGGATCCGATCACGTCGAATCTCTACGTGACCGGAGAGACGGACGAGCTTCCCGAAGCCGCCGTTCTCGCGTCACTCGGATGCGGCAATCCCACCGCACTCGCACAGCTCAACCCTGGTGAAGTCGTGCTCGACCTCGGCTCTGGCGGCGGTATCGACGTGCTCCTGTCAGCTCGCCGCGTGGGGCCGACTGGCAAGGCATACGGCCTGGACATGACCGATGACATGCTCGCGCTCGCCCGCAAGAATGCGTTGGAAGCGGGAGTGAAGAATGTCGAGTTCCTCCGTGGACGGATCGAGGAAATACCGCTTCCGTCGAATTCGGTGGACGTGATCATCTCGAACTGCGTGATCAATCTGTCCGGCGACAAGAAAAAGGTCCTGAGGGAAGCGTTCCGCGTTCTCAAGCCCGGCGGCCGCTTCGCGGTATCCGACGTCGTGGTGCAGGGCGAATTACCGGCGGACGTAAAGCGCAGCATGGAGCTCTGGGTCGGGTGCGTTGCCGGCGCGCTTGGCGATAAGGAATTCGTGAATCTCCTCGAAGGCGTTGGCTTCACCGACGCGAGCGTCGAGATGACGAGGACCTACACCTTCGACGACGCAAAGGCGTTCCTCGTGAACACCGGGCTCGATGCCGACCGGATTGCGAGCGAAGTGGCCGGGCGAGTCGGGGCAGGGTTCGTCCGGGCGACAAAACCCTTGTAAGTCCGTTTGGACACAGAGACCACAGAGACCACAGAGACCACAGAGACGACGAAAGAGGCCTGGGAAACGTGAGATTCTCTCCTTCCCAGGCTTTTCCTTTTTGGGGTTGAACTACGGAAAACCATGTCGCGTGCATCATGACAACAGGCCGCCCTTCCGTCGTTTAAGCCCAAATACGTGGATCCGACGAATCGACGTACATTTTCCGTTCCGAATGCCTGCCGCCCCCGCCTGCTCTGTGGCCTCGGTGGTCTCTGTTGTCGAAGAATTTGTAAAAGACGTCTTGACAGCAAGTGTGATAACACCTATTGTTACCACATGACTCCCCCGCTCAAAGAAGAAATCAAGCAGAAGAAGCCGTTTTCGAGCCTCGAGCAGGAGGCCCAGCTGAACATCGTGCGCACCAGCACAGCGCTCAGCGACGGCTTCGAGCGGGTACTCAAGCCACACGGTATTACGGGAACTCAGTACAATGTCCTGCGAATCCTGAGAGGAGCCGAGCCGGACGGGCTCTGCCGGAACGAGGTCAGGGAACGTCTCCTCAACCGGATGCCTGACGCCACTCGGCTACTCGATCGAATGGAGGTCGCAGGACTCGTGACCCGGTCCAGAGAAGGCGATGATCGGCGGCTCGTGACCACCCGCATCACGGACAAGGGTCGCGATCTAGTCGACAATCTCGACCCGGTTGTCGAGGACGTGCATCAGACCCAGCTTGGACATCTCAGCGACGATGAGCTGAAGACTATGATCAGCCTTCTGACGAAGGCACGTAACCCAAGCAGCACATAAGACAGGCAGCGCACACCCGCGCAGTTTTTTTGAAATAATAGGTGTCATCACACTAACAATAGCAACAATCAATTTTACAAACTAAACGGAGCATCAAATGTCACTCTTCAGCTCTCCCTCGAAGCGCCAGCTCAACCTCGGAATCATGATTCTCCGCGTAATCGTCGGCGCAGTGTTCGTCATGCATGGCGGGCAGAAACTGTTCGTCTACGGCTTCGACGGTGTCGCTGGCGCATTCGGCCAGATGGGAATCCCGATGCCGCAGATCCTCGGACCGTTCGTCGCCTTCGTAGAGTTCTTCGGCGGCCTGGCGTTGATCTTCGGATTACTCAATCGCCTCGCAGCGCTGGGCATCGCATCGACGATGATCGTCGCGATTCTCCAGGTTCATCTGAAGAACGGTTTCTTCGCACCGAAGGGATTTGAATTCCCGCTGTCGCTTCTTGCGTCGACGATTGCGCTCGCAGTCACCGGTGCCGGCGACTGGTCATTGGACGCGCTGATCGGAAAGAAGACCCGGACCGCGAAGGTCGAGTCGAAGAGGGAGCAGTTCCGTCGCGCTGCGTAATAGGCCACGAAGGTCACGAAGACTTTCGTATTTCTTCGTGCCCTTCGTGGCCCACTACCCGGGCATATTCCTGTCACCCGGCCGGCCATCGATATCTCTCAGCTCGTCCGCCGCAGCTAGAACGTATCCGATCTCCTTCGACAACGACCGCGCTTCCTGAGTGACGCTGGTCAGATCCTGCATCGACGACTGCAAGCCGGACGAGCGCATCTTCAGTAGATCGAGCGTCAGATTCTGAAGCAGCAATCCGGCACTCTCGTACTGTTCGGCCAACGTGTTTCGCGACTTCATGAGATTCGAGAGCATGTCCCGTTGACGGCGCAGCAGTCGAAGCATCCGCTCCTTGTCCGTGGTCTCATTGGATTGCTCCATCTTTGCGATGCGGTCGTCGAGCGCCGGCAAACGGTCCGGGCCGATCTCGCCATCCAGGCGATGCAGTGCAGTCGCGAGTGCAGCGATGCGATTGTAGAGACCGTCTGACGTTTCCTTTATCTCGGGCAGCATTGCGCGCTCGCTCTCGCTCAGTCGTCCCACGAGATCGCGAACGGTGCGTCGATCGTTCACTGCCTGGCGAAGAACATTGCCACGCGGGCCGATCAAGACTTCGCGACTTACTCCCGGGGAGTCCGCGTCTATCGTCGGCGGATTCTGCGATGCCGCGAGCGTTGGCATCGGCGGTGAAGCACCTGCAGGATCTGGAAGTTTTTTCTGGCTGCCAAAGATGTCCCGAGCTCGCGCGCCGGCAGCCCAGAGATTCCCGGCCTCCGACATTACGCCAAGCATCATTCCCATCGCCGGAAAAACGGCCCACCAGAAATGGTGAGCGCCGCCCTGAGTGGCGGCGTTGATGCCGAACAGGAATGTCGTGGTGCCCAAATAGCTGACGATTCTTCTTCTGAAGGTGCGAATGCGGTCGGGAAGAGGGCGCGCACTTTCTCTTTCTTCGCGCAGCCGGTGTCTCTCTTCCCGCCGAAGTCGACGCGCCTCGTGAAACGAGCCAGCCGAGAGCAGCCCTGCGTTGTATCCCTGCAGACTTTCCAATCCAGTCAGCGCCTGAATACGTGGAGGGAGGGTAATGTTGAACGGCGAAAGCGTTAACGCTGGCTGTGCTTGACCGGACGCCGACAGGCTTGGATATGAAGACTGAGTCACAGCTCCGACCGGCGCTCCGTCGAGGGACGAAACGACATCTGCTCCATCAGCGAACCGGTTTGCAGGATCCTTCTCGAGCAGGCGCATCACGATCCGCTCGAGGTCGGCGGGAACTCCGGCTCGCAATCTCGACGGCGGAACGGCGTGCTCAGTGACCTGCTTCATCATGACCACCGGAGTGGTCGGGCCGGTGAATGGCGGCTGGCCCGTAAGCATGTAGTAGGCGACCAGGCCGAGTGAGTACAGGTCCGATCTTCCGTCGAGCTGCCTGTCACCGGCGCATTGCTCGGGCGACATGTACGCGGGAGTTCCGATCGCCGTTCCGGTTGCAGTCAAACGGGAATCGCCCTCGGTCGCCGCGCGTGCGATGCCGAAGTCAGTAACCACTGCCCGTCCCGATTGTCTCTCGAGCAGGATGTTGTCGGGCTTGATATCACGGTGGACGACTCCGTGGCTGTGCGCGTATGAGAGCGCATCAGCGACCTCGCGCAGCACGCGGCGCACGTCTGCAAACGAGAGCGCGCCCATCATCCGGACGTGCTCGCCCAGGTTCTGGCCTTCGACGAGGGCCATCACGAAATACGCGAGTCCATCTTTCTCGTCGACCGAGTAGATCTGGACGATGTTCGGATGGTTGAGACGAGCTGATGTCTCCGCCTCGCGCATGAATCTCTCGCGTACGTCAGATCTGAACGCGAGGTCGGGAGGCAGGAGCTTTATCGCGACGTCGCGTTTCAGCCGGGTGTCGCGGGCCTTGTAGACGATGCCGGCGCCGCCGCGACCGATCTCGCTCTGGATCTCATATGCCGGGGCGAGGCTCCGCTCGACACGTGCGCGAAGGTCACCTTCGGGTGTGGACTGCGGGGGATTCGTCAAGCGGTCTGAGTAATGGTCAACTGGCTAGTCTATCATCTGAAAAGTGCATGCGCGAGGCTTTCTTCGCCTCGGCAAACCGTGACAAAGGCAGATTACTTTCAGGTGACGCAGTGAGCTCACCAGTAATGAAAGAGTCCGATGGAAACCAAGACGCAAGCACCAGTACGATCCACCGCTGTCGAGAGTGACAGCTTCAGGCTTCTCGACGCCTATTGGCGAGCTGCCAACTATCTGTCGGTAGGTCAGATCTACCTTCGCGCGAATCCGCTGCTCAGGCAGCCGCTCGAGATCGAGCACGTGAAACCGCGGTTGCTCGGCCACTGGGGAACGACACCCGGCCTGAACTTCATTTACGCGCACATGAATCGTGCGATCGTGCAGCGCGACCTGGACATGATCTTCGTTACTGGCCCTGGACACGGCGGACCGGGAATTGTCGCGAACACGTATCTCGAGGGAACGTACAGCGAGGTCTATCCAAGGATCTCCCGCGATGTGAATGGGCTCGAGCGCCTTTTCACCCAGTTTTCCTATCCCGGTGGAATTCCAAGCCATGTTGCGCCCGAGACTCCCGGCTCGATTAACGAAGGCGGCGAGCTCGGCTACTCGCTTCTGCACGCTTATGGCGCGGCGTTCGACAATCCCGACCTGATCGTCTGCTGTGTAATTGGTGACGGAGAGGCCGAGACAGGCGCTCTCGCTACGAGCTGGCATTCGAACAAGTTCCTGAACGCCGAGCGCGACGGTGCGGTCCTGCCGATTCTGCATCTCAACGGGTACAAGATCGCGGGCCCGACCGTTCTCGCCCGGATCGAGAAGAATGAGCTGACTGCACTCATGCACGGATGCGGGTATGAGCCGCATTACGTCGAAGGCGAAGATCCGGCGATGATGCATGAAGCAATGGCAAGAGTCGTCGATGACGTCATCGCGACCATCAAGGACATTCAACACGATGCGCGCGAGAAAGGAGTGAAGGCTCGTCCGCGCTGGCCGATGATCGTTCTCCGGTCTCCGAAGGGATGGACCGGTCCGGTGACGGTGGACGGCAAGCAGACCGAAGGGTCGTTCCGCTCACATCAGGTACCACTTAGCGGTCTTGCAGAAAATCCGGAGCATCTCGCTCTCCTGAGCGAGTGGCTTCGGAGCTATCGGCCCGAGGAGTTATTCGATGAGAACGGTGCATTGATTCCGGAGCTTGCCGCATTGCCTCCGCGCGGGCGCAGACGCATGAGTGCCAATCCGCATGCGAACGGTGGTCTGCTGTTGAAGGATCTCGTGATGCCGGACTTCCGCGATTACGCGATCGACGTGAAGAAACCCGGTTCAGTCGATGGAGAAGCGACACGGGTGATGGGTCAGCTGCTGCGCGACGTAATGAAGCTCAACGCTGGCGCGGCGAATTTCCGCCTTATGGGTCCCGATGAGACGAGCTCGAACCGTCTCGATGCAGTGTTCGAGGTAACCGGCCGCATGTCGTCCGCGGAGATTTTGCCAACAGACGATCATGTGACAGCGGACGGCCGGGTGATGGAGGTGCTCAGCGAGCACATGTGTCAGGGGTGGCTGGAAGGTTACCTGCTCACGGGGCGCCATGGGCTCTTCTCGTGCTATGAAGCATTCGTGCACATTGTCGATTCGATGTTCAATCAGCACGCGAAGTGGCTGAACACGTGCAGGCACATCAAATGGCGCGCGCCGATTGGATCGCTGAACTATCTGCTGACGTCGCACGTGTGGCGGCAGGATCACAACGGCAACAGCCATCAGGATCCCGGTTTCATCGATCACGTGGTGAACAAGAAGGCCGACGTCGTGCGCGTCTATCTGCCGCCTGACGCGAACACGTTACTGGCGATCACCGATCACTGTCTTCGCAGCCGCAACTACGTCAACGTGATTGTCGCCGGAAAACAGCCTGCGCCTCAGTGGCTCGACATCGAATCAGCAGCGGCTCACTGTGAAGCGGGGCTTGGCGTCTGGAAGTGGGCGTCGACGAACGAAGGAGAGAACCCTGACGTAGTGATTGCCTGCGCCGGCGATGTGCCGACGCTGGAAGCACTCGGCGCAACGGCAATTCTACGGGAGCGCCTGCCGCGACTGAGAATCCGGTTCATCAACGTCGTGGATCTGATGACGCTCCAGCCGCAACGCGAGCATCCGCACGGGCTGAGTGATGATGAATTCGACGCACTTTTCACGACCGACAAGCCGATCATCTTCGCGTTTCACGGCTATCCATGGCTCATTCACCGGCTCACATACCGGCGGACGAACCACGACAACATTCATGTTCGCGGTTACAAGGAAGAGGGCACAACGACGACGCCGTTCGACATGACCGTGGTGAACGATCTTGATCGCTTCGATCTCGTGCTCGACGTTCTCGCGCGGCTTCCGCGGCGTGGCGACGAGGAATCGAAACTTGCCGACTGGTGTCGCTCGATGCTGAACGAGCATCACGATTACATCCGTGCCAACGGCGATGACATGCCGATTGTGCGCGACTGGAGGTGGCCGTTCTGAGTCCTGACGCGTTCAGTACGGCTCGAGGTAGTCCCTGACCGGTGGCAGGTCAATAACTCCTGCCCTGTCCGGTTTCGCGAAAACCGTCTGCACGATGCCGATCGCGGCCGTCGAGAATGCATGAGCCGACGCTGACATGTAGAGACGCCACACCCGGTACGTCTTCTCGCCGACCAGCCTGATCGCTTCTTCCTCATTCGCCTCGAGGCGTCGCACCCACAGCCGCAGTGTGCGCGCGTAGTGCTCGCGAAGGCTCTCGACGTCGCGCGTCTCAAAGCCCATTCGCTCTCCGGCCGAGATGACCTTGTGGAGTGCGTAGAGCTTTCCGTCGGGGAAGACATACTTGTCGATGAAGGCATCGGCGCGCCACATCTTCCTGAAGGCCCGCTCGCGCAAACTGATCGGACGCGGATCGGAAAGACTGACGATGCCGTGATTGAGGAACAGTCCGCGCGGCTTGAGAACGCGAAACGCTGATTCGAAATACTCAGCGAGCCTGGCTTCGCCGACGTGCTCGACCATTCCGACGCTCGAGATCTTGTCGTACTCCTCCGTCTCGGCGCCGGTGCCAAGCGTGCGGTAGTCGCGAATCGCGACAGTGCAGCGGTTCGAGAGTCCTGCTTCGTCGATTTTCTGTCTCGCGAGCTCTGCCTGCTCCTCGCTCAGCGTTATCCCATGCGCAGTGACGCCGTAGTACGTCGCTGCGTGGATGATCAGCGCACCCCAGCCGCAGCCGATGTCGAGGAGGCGCTCGCCCGGCTGAAGGTGAAGCTTTCGGCAGATCAGCTCGAGCTTCGCTTCCTGCGCAGCGTCGAGGGTGTCTACGCCATCGTTGGTCCAGTCGTCGAAGTACGCGCACGAATAGACCATCCGCTTGTCGAGAAACAGCTTGTAGAAGTCGTTGCCGACGTCGTAGTGGAACTTGATCGCCGCGGCATCACGCTCCGGATCGTGCTGAGATCCAAGTGCTCGCGCGCTCGGCGAAAACTTTCTGTCGGCAAGATCATCCTTACGGTCGCGAGGCAACGCCATGACGAGGCGCGCAAGATTCGCGAGTGCCTTTTTCGTCTGAAGCCGATAGCCAATTTGATCTGACAGACCTGCTGCAGCTTCCAGGTCGCCGGGCACGTCGATGTCGCCGCGGATTATCGCTTCGGTGATCGACAGCTCGCTCGGTGGAATGAGCATGCGTCGCAGAGCATGAGGCGTGTTGAGGTGCAGCGCGAATGGTGCGTCGCCTCGACCCTGATCGATCTGTCCGTCCCAGAAATGAATATCGAACGATCGCTCTGATGGCGGACCGAAAATCGCCTCGAGCACATCGCGTGACCTGCGATGTGCTTCGCTGGCTGACTTGATCGATGTCTGCGTGCGAGGCGCAGGCTTGACCTTCTCCTGGACGGGCATGGTGCGGTGAATCTCCGAATGTGTCCTGGGCGCGTCTATTCGGGCAGAATTCGTGCCTTTCCATAACAAAGGAGAAGCGGGGATCAGAGCCTGTAAATAGTGATTGCGGTGTCCTCGAAATCCCTACGTATGTCGCCCTTCGGGAGCTCATGATCGGCGCTGTGCTCGACGGCGAGCACGCGCGAGAAGCGTCTTTCTTTCCAGCTGTCGATTACCCGGTCGAGCATGCGTGATCCGTAGGGCGGATCCGCAAATGCGATGTCGTATTTATTGGCCTCGAGGGCAGCGGCGAAAGGCAGGGCGTCCCGTTTGAATACGCGGGCGCTCTTCAGAAGGCGGAGTGCCGCGATGTTCGCCCGAAGCGAGTGCAGACTGTCAGGCCGGAACTCGACGAAGTCAGCGTAAACTGCACCGCGCGAGATCGCTTCCAGGCCAAGTGCGCCTGTGCCGGCGAAGAGATCGAGGATCCGGGCCTTGGGAACATCGTCCTTGAGCATGTCGAGCATTGCGGATCGCACGTTCTCCGCAGTCGGGCGCACTCGATTGCCCTGCGGTGAAACCAGGTCCCTGCCAGCGAACTTTCCCGCGACTATTCTCACCGATTGCCTTGATGGATGTGGTCAGACGCCACGAATGGTGCGATAGTTGAGCCATGGTCAAGCGCACAGCGCTCATAATAGATGATGAAGAGCAGATCCGGCGAGTGATTCGCCACGCTCTGAGCGACGATTTCCCCCATATCATCGAGGCTGCGACCGGCGCTGAGGGCCTCGACCTGGCCGCTGCCGAGACGCCAGAGCTGGTGATTCTCGATCTCGGGTTACCAGACATGGCGGGTCTCGAAGTCTGCCGGGATCTGAGAAAGTGGTCGACCGCCGCAGTGGTAGTCCTTTCGGCGCAGCATGCGGATCAGGAAAAAATCAAGCTGCTGGATTCCGGCGCTGATGATTATGTGACGAAGCCTTTCAGTACTCTCGAGTTCAAAGCACGCGTGCGCGCGTTGCTGCG
This sequence comes from Gemmatimonadaceae bacterium, assembly GCA_017881685.1. Taxonomy (GTDB): domain Bacteria; phylum Gemmatimonadota; class Gemmatimonadetes; order Gemmatimonadales; family Gemmatimonadaceae; genus UBA4720. The sequence goes on along the minus strand of JADGQR010000203.1, from coordinate 2,374 downwards.
ACGCACGGCTCTACCTGGCATCGGTACAGGTACAGTCATTCAGTGCGGCGAGCTCAAGATGGATTTGACTGCGCGCACAGTGTCTCTGTCGGGAAAACGGGTGCATCTCACTCCTACGGAGTGGGAGCTGCTTCGGGTGTTGATGACGCATGGTGGAAGGACGATGACTCATCGTCAGCTGTTCGCGGCTGTCTGGCCCGGAAAATCCGCGGGCGACGCCCAGCAGTATCTTCGCGTACATGTCGCAAACGTGAGGCGAAAGATCGAAGCGAACCCGATTAACCCACGCTTCATCTTCACCGAACCCGGGGTCGGCTACCGCTTTGCCTCCTGCGACTGAACTGATGCGATCGGCACGACCGCCGGTTGTCACATGGTCTCTTTCAATCGCCGCACTTGGTGCGTCGGCGCTCATGTTGCTCGCGTTCAGATCACAGCTCGAGACAGTTCATGTTGCGCTTGTGTTCCTGCTGGTCGTTCTCGGCGCAAGCGCGTATGGAGGACGGTTGCTGGGCGTTACCATCGCCGTAGCGTCGTTCCTGGTGTTCGACTGGATGTTCCTTCCGCCTTACCGGACGCTGTTGGTACGCAATCCCCTTGATTGGCTGGTTCTGGCGGTGTTTCTGGTTACAAGTCTCGTCGCTGCACAGCTTCTGTACCTGGCCCGCGCGGAGCGCGTGGCGATCGACAGCGCGGATGCGTTACGAGAAGCTGACAGGCTCAAGGACGCATTGCTCGCGTCGGTCTCACACGATCTCCGTACTCCGCTTACAACAATCAAGGGACTCGCGCATGAGCTTCAGAGCCTCGGCGACGAGCGCGCGCTGATAATCGAAGAGCAAACCGATCGCTTGAACCGCCTCGTGACTGATTTGCTCGACATGGCCAGGCTGAATGGCGGAGCTCTGAGGTTGGATATTCAGGTGAATGCGGTGGATGATCTGCTGGGCGCGGTGGTGCAGCATGTTGCCGCGCGTCCGGACCGACACCGCGTGATAGTGAGCCTCGATGATCCTGCGACCCTTTTGTTCGGGCGATTTGATTTCGTTCATACCCTGCGAATTCTCGCCAATCTTGTGGACAATGCGCTGAAGCACGGACCAGTGGACACCCCAGTTCATGTGACAGGAGGACTGAGCGGCAACGAGGTTGTCATCCGCGTGTCCGATCACGGCCCCGGCGTACCGGAGGACGAGCGTGAGCGGATTTTTACCCCCTTCAACCGCAGCGGCGAAGCAATGACAGGGGGTGATTCCTCCGGACTCGGCCTCTCCATTTCCCGTCGTCTCGCCGAGGCACAGTCGGGCACGCTCAAATGCCTGGCGCCGCCGGACCGAGGCGCCCTTTTTGAGCTCAGGCTGCCGAAGGCAGACATTCAGGAGCCTGCGTAGCTCCAGGTCTTCGCGCGCCGCGCGCGAAATCTTTGTGAAATCTTGACGGGCCCCGTTGCCGCCTTTGTGCGGTCTTAACGCCAGTCCTCCTACTGTATCAGGCACTATGCAATACCTCGCCGGGGACCTGAAATGGACATCATTTACATCGTGATCACTGTTGGCTTTTTCGCCGCTGCAATCGGCTACGTCTATGCGTGCGCTGCGCTTGGACGCGAAGAATCGACAGAAACCCGAGGTCAAAATGTCGATTGATTACATCGTCGGCATCGCTGCCACGGTCTTTCTTCTCATCTATCTGTTTTACACGCTTGTGCGTCCGGAGAAATTCTGATGACGTGGAACGGATGGGCACAAATCGTCTTTTTCTCAGTTGTCATTCTGGCTCTGACCAAGCCTCTCGGCCTCTACATCATAAAGGTGTACGACGGATCGTTCCGGTGGCTTCGGTTCATCGAGCGTCCTGTTTACAGGATTTGCGGAATCGATCCCGAAGAGGATCAGCACTGGACCGTATACGCGGTTGCAATGCTTCTCTTCAGCGCTGTCTCGATGCTCGTCACGTATGTGGCGCTGCGTGCGCAGGGAGCCCTGCCGCTGAATCCCGCTCATCTTCCCGGCGTCGTAGACCGACAGGCGTTCGAGACTGCCGCGTCGTTCACGACGAACACGAACTGGCAGTCGTATGTCGGCGAGAAGACGATGTCTTACCTGTCGCAGATGGGGCAGCTGGCATTCCACAATTTCATTTCGGGGGCTGTCGGGCTTGCAGTAGCGGTGGCGCTGTTTCGCGGGCTGGCGCGACGCTCCGCGGGAAAGATCGGAAACTTCTGGACCGATCTGGTGCGTGGAATTCTCTACCTGTTGATCCCGCTATCAATCGTCTTCGCGCTGCTGATGGTTCAGCAGGGCGTCATTCAGAACTTCGCTTCCTATCTCTCGGTCACGACTCTGGAGGGTCTGAAACCGACCATCGCGATGGG
>JADGQR010000004.1 GCA_017881685.1 Gemmatimonadaceae bacterium | reverse complement strand
GCGAGAGCTTCGGCGAGACCTTCAGTGCTTTGGTGGAGGAGTCCGCGCCAGGCAAGCTCGTCCAGCACGGAGTTCTGTTCAGTCATTCTGCAAAATAGGGAGACACGGAGGCGGTGTCACGGTGCGGACATTAGCTTATAACCCGAATGGCTAAACGCTCGGTCTCTTTTCGTCGCAGACATCCGACTCTCGTAAGAGTCCTGCTGCTGCTTCTCACATTTGGTGTCGCATCCGGACTCGGTGTTGCGTACGGCGCCTGGGCGCTTGTCTGCCGCGGCGGCAAATGCCCTCCGGTGGAGTCGCTGAACGACTACACACCGCGACAAACCTCGAAGCTTTACGCCGCTGACGGCCGCTTCATAGCCGAGCTGGGCAACGAGCGCCGAACCCTGGTCAAGCTCGACGAGATTCCGTTGACGGTTCAGCAGGCTTTCGTCATCACCGAGGACAAGCGCTTCTACGATCACTCCGGAATCGACTGGAGACGCGTCTTTGGAGCTCTCGCGCGGGACATCCTCGCCCGGCGCTTCGACGAAGGCTTCTCGACGATCACGATGCAGCTCGCGCGAAATGTCTTTCCCGAAAGCATCACTCGCGAAAAGACGCTCGTTCGAAAAATCAGGGAAGGGAAAGTCGCCCGTCAGATCGAAGCGAAGTTCGACAAGAAGAAGATTCTCGAGCTCTACCTCAATCAGATCTCACTCGGCAACGGCGCTTTCGGTGTCGAGACTGCGTCGCAGCGGTACTTCGGAAAGTCGGTTCGCGATCTGAACATCGCCGAAGCCGCGACACTTGCGGCATTGCCCAAGGCGCCAGAGCGCTACAATCCACGCAAGCATCCCGACCGCGCAATTCAGCGTCGCAACACGGTCATCGAGCTCATGCGCCAGAATGGCGCAATCAGCGACGTAGAAGCACGCGGAGCCGAGGCGTTTCCGCTTCAGCTCGCGAGCAAGACCGAATCGGGTGACACCGCGCCGTATTTCGTCGAATGGATCAGACAGCAGCTCGACGCGCAGTTCGGACGACAGCTCTACGAGCAGGGCCTAAAGGTCTACACAACGCTCGATCTCGATATGCAGCTCGCCGCGGAGCGTTCACTCGAGCTTCAGCTCAAGCGAATCGAGAGCGGGCGATTCGGAAAATTCTCGGACGAATCTTACGAGCACTACATCGCGCGAAGTCTCGCCGGCTCGGAGCCGGGAGAGAACTCGCCGTATCTCCAGGGCGCGTTCGTCGCGATCGATCCTCGCAACGGCGCGGTCAAGGCGATGGTCGGCGGACGCGACTTCTACGATTCGAAGTTCAATCGCGCGACGCAGGCGCTCCGGCAGCCCGGTTCGTCGTTCAAGCCGATCGTCTATGCGTCGGCAGTTCAGAACGGCCGGCCTCCTTCGTACATCGTCAATGATTCTCCGCTCGTTGTCGATCAGGGAACGGGAACCAACTGGGAGCCGAAGAACTACGACGGAAAATTTCTTGGCCCGATGCCGATGCGCCGCGGACTCTACGAGTCACGCAACATCATCGCGATTCGCGTCGGCATGGAGCTCGGTGAGCAGACGATCATCAACGAAGCGCGGAATTTCGGAATCACGACTCCGATTCCGCCGTATCCGTCGATCTTCATCGGTGCCGCGGACGTCTATCCAATGGAGATGATATCGGCGTACTCGGTGTTTGCGAATCAGGGAATCCGCGCGACGCCAAACGCAATTCTTCGAGTCGAGAATGCGAAGCAGGAAGTCCTGTGGCAGCAGACTCCGACGCGAACGCAGGTTCTCTCGCCTGAAGAAGCGTGGATCATGGTCGACATGATGAAGGACGTGATTCGACGTGGAACTGCGGCCGGATCTGTCTGGGGCGCAGGCTTTCATCTTCCGGCCGGCGGCAAGACCGGAACGACAAACGACGGAACCAACGTCTGGTTCATCGGCTACACGCCGGATCTCCTCGCGGGAGTCTGGATCGGATTCGACAAGCCGAAGAAAATCATGGCTGACGCGCAGGGCGGACGACTTGCCGCGCCAGCGTGGACGCAATTCATGAGCGAAGTGTATCGCAGAAGACCGGCGCCTCCGGATTGGCCAAGGCCTCAGGACATCATCACGCGCGAGATCGACTTCACGACGGGATTGCTTCAGACGCCGTACTGTCCTCGCGATGTCGTTGGTACAGAGGTGTACATCCCGGGCACGGAGCCAACTCATGAGTGCGACAAGCACCTCGGCTATGCGTCGGGATACGACACGCTTGGGCTTGGTCCGCCGCCGAATTATCCGCCGCCGCCGGCCTACAATCCGTCGGGAAATCAGCAGCGAGTAGTTCCCGGCGCGACACCAACGCCGCGAAGATCTACAGATACGCTTCGCAACAGATCTCGTCCTGACACGATTCGAAACAGACTCGATACCGGAAGGACCAACGACTCATCGAGCGCGCCTCACGCTCGATGAAGCGATATCGTGCGCGCTGGGTAGTTCCCGTTGCTCAGCCGCCGATCGAAAACGGCTGCGTGGTCGAAGATGGTGGAAAGATTGTTTATGTCGGAAACGCAGCCGCCGCGCCTGACGGTGAAGATCGCGACTTCGGCGATGCGGTAATCCTTCCGGGGCTGATCAACGCCCACACGCATCTCGAGTTGACATCGATGCGTGGCTTCCTCGAGGATCTCTGTTTCAACGACTGGATCGACAAGTTGCGGAGCAGTCGCAAGCACGCACTGACTGACGACATGCTTCTCGATTCCGCGCGATACGGAATCGTAGAAGGGCTTCATTCAGGAATCACGACCTACGCCGACACCTGCGCGACCGGGTTCGTCATGCATGCGATGCTCGAGATGGGCGTTCGCGGAATCATGTTTCAGGAGACGTTCGGCTCTGGACCAGAGCAGTGCGAGGCGTCGATCAAAGCACTGCGCGCACGCGTCGCCGAGCTTGCTCCACTTCAAACCGATCTCGTAAAGCTCGGGATTTCACCGCACGCGCCCTACACGGTTTCGGACCTGCTGTACAAGGCGTCAGCTGACTTTGCGCGCGAAGAAGGCTGGCTGATGGGGCTTCACATCGCCGAGAGCGCCGCGGAGCAGGAGCTGGTGCAGAGTGGAACCGGCGCATTCGCCGAGGAGTGGCTCGAGCGAAGTCTCGAAGTGGTTCCGCGCGGTCGTTCTCCGGTAGCACTCCTTGAAAAGACTGGATGTCTTGCGACTTCACCTCTTTTGATCCACGCCGTTCGGCTGGATGCGGAAGACATCGCATCGATCGCGAGGCACAATTGCACCATCGCTCATTGCCCGGCGTCGAATGCGAAGTTCGGACACGGAATCTCTCCACTGGTCGAGCTGCTCGAGGCTGGAGTGAAAGTCGGGCTCGGCTCTGATTCGGTCGCGAGCAACAACCGGATGGACATTCTCGAAGAGGCACGTCTGGCTGTTCTGTTTCAGCGCGCATCGCGCCGGAACGAGCAGGTCATCCCGGCTCATCAGGCTCTCGAACTCGCAACGCTGGGCGGAGCGAGAGCCCTTCGGATCGATGACAAGGTGGGTTCGCTCGAAGTCGGGAAGGATGCAGACCTGTCTGTGTTCTCGCTGTCTGCGGCTCGCGTAACTCCGGTTGGAAACGTCGATGCGGCGGTCATCTTCGCGCTGGCTGGTGCTGACGCCGAGTTTGTCGCAGTGAAGGGAAAACCTCTGCTTGCAGGCGGAAAGGTGCTGGATATCGATCCGGATCTGGCCGGGCGCGTTCATGCGGCGGCCGAGGTCCTATCGTCCTGGGAGCGAAGTCAGCCGCAAATCGTGAGACCTGCGTAGATTTGATGTAAACCGGCACCACAAGAGGAATGATGGAACGGGCGGATAACCACCACAGAATCTGGCGCGACGGAAAGTTTGTGAACTGGGAAGACGCGACCATTCACGTAATGAGTCACGTAGTTCACTATGGCTCGAGCGTATTCGAGGGGATCCGCTGCTACGCGACGCCTGAAGGGCCCGCGATCTTCCGTCTGCAGGATCACATGCGCCGGCTCGCCGACTCGTGCAGGATCTATCGAATGCCGCTCGAACATTCGCAGGAGACGCTGATTCAGGCGGCCCTGGATACAGTCACGGAGAACGATCTGCCGCACTGCTACCTCCGGCCAGTCGCCGTAAGAACCGGCGAGCAGATGGGCGTCCTCCCGCACGAATGCCCGCTCGAGGTCTTCATCATTCCCTGGACGTGGGGCCGCTACCTCGGTCACGAGTCGGCGTCTGAAGGAGTCGATGTATGCGTCTCGAGCTGGCGTCGGGCAGCGCCTGACACGTTCCCGACCATGGCGAAGGCCGGCGGCAACTACCTCAGCTCGCAGCTGTCGAAGATGGAAGCGAGACTCGACCATTATTCCGAGGGAATCATGCTCGATTCGTTCGGACTTGTCTCGGAGGGAAGCGGCGAGAATCTCTTCCTCGTCCGAGATGGAAAGCTGTTCACTCCGACGATCGCGTCGGGGATTCTCAACGGAATCACTCGTGATTCTGTGATGCGTATCGCTCGCGATGCCGGGTATGAAGTGATCGAGCACGTGTTGCCGCGTGAAATGCTTTATGTCGCCGACGAGCTGTTCTTCTCCGGAACGGCAGCCGAGATAACGCCAATCCGGTCGGTGGACAGAATCCAGGTCGGCAGTGGGAAGCGCGGTCCGATCACCAAGGTCATCCAGGATACCTACATGGGAATCGCCGAGGGACGGCTTCCCGACCCGTACGGATGGAGGACGCCGGTACCAACCGGAGCTCACGCGGGTATTTAGTTGCAACCAGTTGTATATTGTAGCTCGCAGCAACAGCGCGAACACGGAGGGTGCTTGATCGTAGGTTGTCTTGCACTGAACGCTTCGTTTGAGCCGCTTACGATGGTTCCACTCAGACGAGCGTTACGGTTGGTCATCGACGGAAAGGCAGAGATCGTCGAAGCAGATCACGACAGGGTGGTCCGCTCCGAGCGACTTACGCTTCCGCGCCCGGCAGTCATCCGGCTGATGCGGTTCATTCACGTCCCACGCCGTTTCCGCCGCCAGGTCACCAACACCTTCCTCTTCGCGCGCGATCGCTACCGCTGCCAGTACTGCGGCCGCCTTCAGATGGAGCTCAAGCCGCGCGAATCGCTCACACGTGACCACCTCATTCCGCTTTCACGTGGCGGAACGAACGAGTGGACGAACGTCGTGACGGCATGCAGTCCGTGCAACACGCGCAAGGCGAACAGTCTGCCGAGCGAGATTGGAATGCATCCGATCCACGCTCCGGTAGAGCCTCACTTCGTTCACCTGAGCTGGGCAGTCCGCCGGCTTACCCCGACGCAGGCGCGCTACATCCGCCTGTTCTACGGCGAGGAGACTCTACATCACCTCGAGGATATAGAGCAGCGTCACCCGGTCAATGGACAGGTGCAGGTCGTGCATGGACACGCGCATCACGGGCGGAACGTTCCGGAGTGCGCTTCGTAACGACGTTTCTCGCCGCCGAGAAGACGAACCATTACAGTCCGGATGCCGCGACCAACTGCGGTGCCCGGATTTTTCTTTCCGCGCACCGCCGGCTTGAGCTCACCGCGTAACCATTGCTCGACTTCATCCAGCTCGGTGAGGGAAAGAGTCTCGACGTCGAGAACCAGATTGTAGTATGCCTTCTTCCCGCGCTTCGGGAGTTGAATCGGTGTACGGAACGGGGCGTCGATGGCGGCTTCGGCCGATGCGATGTCGGAAAAGCTGCCGAGATAAGTCGTGCTCTTGCCCACGATCCGATAAACCTGGAACACTTTCCCCAGCGCATCGTATCGCACTACCGCATCCCACTCGGCGGAGGCGGTTATGTCATCGAAGAATCCCCCGGTGCTCCAACGCTCGAGCTTGTAATGCAGGTGCGCAGGAAATCCGTTGCGAAGCAGATCGAGCATTGCGCCGTCCGTTATCAACGAGGCCGAGCGCACGGATGGCGGCTCGGTCGCGAGCATCGCCGGCTCGGGCATCACGAGAATCACCTGAGGCTTCTGCGCCTCGGCTCGCGTGGCCGTGAGCGCGAGAAAGGCGAGGATGGCGGCGTACCGGGAAATCACGTCTAGAAGCGATCCCGGATCCGAACGAAGAAGTTCGCCGGCTCCTTCGATGACGAGACTGCCTTCGCGACGTAAAGGCCAAACAACCCGAGATCGAGACCCGCGCCGACATCTGTGCGGAACGTATCGAATCCCGGAAGGGAGCCGGAGGGATACTGGAGCGTTCCAACTCGTGGGCCAACAAGCCATCCTCTGCCGGCGTCGGCGAACACGACCGCGGTTGGTCTTACCCTGAACACTGCACCGCGCACGCGTATGCCGTTTCGGTTGAACATGTCGAACAGCTCGGACACGAGCTCGTGCCGATACTCAACCTGAGCGAGCGCAACTCTTTCGCACTGTGCTGGTCTGCCGTCTGAAACAATTCGATCGGCGCATTGACCTACGTCGGTTCCGATCCCAACGCGCCTGAAATCGAAGCCAGGGAGAGTGCCTATTCCTCCTACTGAAAACCGGCGCTCCAGCGGAAGGTCGTCCCCGTGAAGCCATCCGCCGAACACGATCCGCGCGTTGATCTGACGCTTGGGAGAAATGCGGTTGTAGCGTCTGAGGTCGAAGAACCCGCGGGCATAGGAGCGGTGTTCCGGAAAGAGAAAGCCGGTGGCACCAGTCGTCAGGAAATCGCCCACACCATGCTCGTAGGTGGCGTTGATCAACCAGCCTGCCCATGGATTGATCTCGCTCGTGCGCGTGTCGAGATCGAAGGCAATGTCTGCGACATGCACGCGGCCGTCGTCGATTCGCGGATTGGTGCGCCACTCGTCGTCGTTGCGAAACAGCGTGAACACCGAGCGTGCTCTTCTCGAGCTCCAGCGCTCACCGCTGAAACCAGCGGTGAGCGTCGCTCCGCCTGCAGTGAACGCAGACATGTGAGCACGCGCGCCATGTCTGCCGAAATAATCGAAGTAGTCCCGCTTCAGGAAGAACGCAGCGAGGCCGGCATCGGGTTGCGTAAGCTGCCACGGCTCGATCGGAGCTACGACATCGAACGACTCGACTCCGAATGAAAAGCCCCTGCGCCGGCCATATCGAAGCTCCGCGGTCGCCTTGTGGCCGACGTTATCGGCATCCCAATGAAACGAGTCTGCGCTTCGCAGGATTCCAAATGCGGCGAGTGAAAGATCAGCGCTGCCGATATGATTCCTGTACGTCGGACCGAGGAGGACTGGGAGTCCTTCAACTCGATTGTAGGTCTTGCCTGACGTTATGCTGAGGCCGCCGTGATCCTCCTCGCGAAGGATTGACCTCAAATCAACGGTCGTATCCCGAGACGTGGTTGTATCCTGCGCGAATGCGACACACGACGAGGCGATCATGGCAACGGCGGCAAGCGCTGCGATACGAATCTTCACGATGTAGTTGGTTGAGCAGGTCGCTCCGGCGCCCGGGATCCTTCGATGCCAAGGCGCTTCATGCGACGGTAGAGATTTGGGCGATCGGTATTAAGCCATCGCGCCGCTTCCGCGATGTTGCCGGATGTGACTCGGAGGGCCGCTTCGATGATGCTTCTCTCATAGTCGTCGAGAACTTCCGCGAGTCCGCCGTGTTGAGCCACGGCTGCTTCGATCGTGTCGGGCACAGCGGTCGTACGAGTGCTGTCGATTCCCATGATGCCCGACAACGTCGCGGCGCTGATGTCCGCTCCGGGATGAACGATTGCCGTGCGCTCGACGATGTTTGCAAGCTCGCGGACGTTGCCCGGCCACGAATAGTGCTCGAGCTCGCGCATTGCACCTGGCGTCCATGTTGGGGGAATCTGGCCGGTCTTCCTGAAGTTGAGGAGCGAAAAATGATGCACGAGCTGCGCTACATCGCCTTCGCGCTCACGCAGAGGAGGAAGCACAACCGGAACTACGTTCAGACGAAAGAACAGATCCTCTCTGAAAGCACCGTCGCGAACTGCGCGCGTAAGATCATGGTTTGTCGCAGCAATGATTCGAACGTCGATCCTGATGCTGCGCGTTCCACCCACCCGCTGTATCTCTTTCGCTTCGATCGCTCTCAGCAACTTCGCCTGCGCGTCGAGACTGAGATCTCCTATTTCGTCGAGAAAAAGCGTTCCCGTGTGCGCGAGCTCGAAGCGGCCTGCGCGTGCCTGCGTCGCGCCGGTGAACGCTCCGCGCTCGTGTCCGAACATTTCGCTCTCGACCAGCTCTCGCGGAATCGCGGCGCAGTTCACGCGGACGAAAGGCTTGTCGCGCCGAGTGCTTGCATCGTGGATCGCGCTTGCAACGAGCTCCTTTCCTGTACCCGACTCTCCGGTGATGAGAACGCGCGCGTCAGTCACGGCGACTCGCGCAATCAGCTCGCGAACCGCAGCCATTTGCGGGCTGTCGCCGATCATTTCGCCAGCGAGGCCCAGCTCCTGACGAAGCTCGCGGGCCATGCGCCTGGACTGCCTCAGCTCCAGCGCAGCGCCGATTGCGAAAAGAACTCCCTCAGGAGTCAGCGGCTTCTCGAGAAAATTGACGGCGCCAAGTTTTGTTGCGTTGACGGCGTCGCTCAACCCGGCGCGCCCGCTCATCATGATTACCGCGAGGTCCGGATGGTCGACACGGAGCTTGGCGAGTGCTGCCATTCCGTCCAGCTCGCCCGGCATCATCAGATCCATCATCACGGCGTCGGGCTCTTCTTCTGCAGCAGCCGTGATTGCCTGTCTTCCACTTGCCGCCTCTTTCACCTCGTACCCTTCGGCCGAGAGAAGCGCCCCGACCATGCGACGGATATTCGGCTCGTCGTCGACGATCAGGATGGTCGGCATTCTACTGGCTCGGCGGCGATGCTGAAGAGCGCGCCGTAATCGCGGCCGAGGCCGTGTCTCTTACATCAGACAGCAGCTTTGTGGTAAAGCGTTGACCTTCGGAGATTCGCTCGACTTCTACCGCGATCGCGTCGAGCGATTGATCCATTCGCTCGAGACGTTCCATCACCTCGCGCGGTAGCTGTGGACTCTTCGCCTCAGCTTCGGCCTTTGCGGTGATTGCCTTAACGTACGGCCGTCCGACGACGATCATGACAATTGTAGCGAAGAAGCCGAGCGGCACAGCTATTTCAGGACCCATCATGCGTGTTCCTCTCAATGGCGCCGGAAAGCGCCGGCAGTATGAATCGAATTCGTGTACCCTCTCCTAACGTGCTCTCGGCCTCTACGGTTCCATCATGCGCCAGCACCGCCTGCCGCGCAATTGCCAGCCCGAGACCCGTTCCACCCGGTTTGTGAGTCACGTATGGCTCCCATATTCTGCTCAGATCGTCCGCAGCGATGCCCGATCCATTGTCAGCGATCTCGATCGATACCGCGGCTTTTCCGCGGAGTCGCGCGGGAGCAGCCGTAATCGCGATGTGGCCGTCTCCGTTGCAGGCATCGACTGCATTGAGTATGACGTTCGACAAAGCTCCTGCAAGCGCGTCATGATGTCCGAATATGTGGGGCAGGTTGTCTGGCGCCGTCACGTAGACGTCAACGGTCGATGGCGCTGCCGACGCTGCATGACGCGCGAGCTCGGCAATGTCGATCTCCGATGCGGGACCTTCCGGGAGACGCCCGAATTCCGCGAACGCTCGTGCGATTCTCTCCAGCCTCGCTGATTCGACCGCGAGAACATCGATGGTGTCGCGAAGATTCGGCGGACTCTCGCGCTTCAGGCGATCGATCGCAAAGCGAATCGGCGTCAACGGATTCTTCAGCTCGTGCGCGACACGGCGCGCACTTTCTCTGTACGCTTTCAGCCGCTCTGCCTCGGCCGCACGCTTGCGTCCGGCTTCGATTGCGTCGGCCATCTCGCGCATTCGATGGCGAAGAATCGCGAACTCGGGTGCTCCGAGAGCGACCTTCGCATCTCGCGGAGGAAGTTGCTCGCCGCGGCCGATCATGTCTGTCCACCCGACAATTTCGATGAGAGGCCGGCTCATCTGTCTGCTGAGGTGGCCCGCGACCCGGAAGGCGAGGAACGCGAACACGAGAAGAGCGATCAATGCGACCGCCGTGACGATTCGCATCGAACGTCCGGCGAGGAAGCTGAAACGGCGTGCCTGCTCGAGCGAAGTGCGCAATTCATGCTCGTGGGTGTCCACGGCTTGGCGGGCGACCGGGGTCAACGGCGCCGTTCGAACGGCCGCGATCGCTCGCTGGCCGGTCGATGCCACACTCTCCCACGCGCTTTGCCCACCCACGAGAGAAATGGCGCTTCTCATCGTTCCCCCCCACAAAAGCGTGAGGAGAGCGGCCGGAACAATCGCGAAAAGGGAGAGGATGACGATGAGTCGCGTTCGGTACCGCAGTTGATTCATCGGCATTCGGTTATAAATTACATGGGTTAGCGCGACTTCGAGGATTCGGGGGCCAGCGTGTCACGAGTGACACAGCAGCCCGACTTGACCTGAAGACGCGTTCCCCGGGGCACGATGCCGCGGGACCACATCCGGCTCGTGAGAATCGCCGCGCAAAATGCGTGGCTTGCGACCGCGTACTACACACCACATTCAATGCCATTTCGTCCTTCCCGGACCGCGCCCGCAGGGCAGCGACGTCCGGTAGCCCCGATTCACAGGGGGCCGCAAGCAGTATCGCAGCAGGCAGTAGGAACCACGATTCACCACGCACCGAACGCCGCACTTCTCATCGACTTCGATAACGTCACGATGGGAATTCGCTCCGACCTCCAGACAGAGCTCAAGAACCTCCTCGCTTCGGACATCATCAAAGGCAAGGTCTCGGTTCAGCGCGCTTACGCAGACTGGAGACGCTATCCGCAGTACATCGTCCCACTCGCCGAGTCCTCGATCGACATGATCATGGCGCCGGCGTACGGTTCGGCAAAGAAGAACGCCACCGACATCCGCCTGGCGATCGACGCGCTCGAGCTCATCTTCGTTCGCCCAGAGATCGGAACTTTCATCCTCCTCTCCGGCGATTCCGATTTCTCGAGCCTCGTCATTAAGCTCAAGGAATACGGCAAGTATGTAATCGGCGTCGGCATCCGCGAATCGTCGAGCGACCTGCTCGTGATGAACTGCGACGAGTACTACTCGTACAACGCGCTCGCCGGCCTCGTGAAGAGCAACGAGGAAGAAGTCGTGAAGCGCGATCCGTGGGAGCTCGTCACTGAAGCCATCCAGCGCATGAAGCGCAATGGCGACGTGATGCGCGCCGATCGCCTCAAGCAGGTGATGCAGCAGATCGACAGCTCGTTCGACGAAAAGAATGTCGGCAAGGCGAAGTTCTCGCTGTTCGTAACTGAAGCCGCCAAGCGCGGATTGCTTTCACTCACGAAGCTGGAGAACGGCCAGCTCGAAGTCGACGTTCCGAAGACTGACGGGGAAGTGCCCGCTTCAGTCGCAATCGCAGGTTCGGAAGAAGTCGCAATGCCATCAGTCGCAGCAGTACCGGCCGCTTCGGAAGAGCACGCAGATCGTGCGCGACGCAGTCGTCGCGGCGGCCGGGGCCGTGATCGCGAGGAGCGCGGTCCGCGTCCACCTCGTGAAGAGGGTGTCGTCGCGCCGGCGGCAGAACAGCCAGCCGCACCACGCCACGAAGCGCCCAGGGCTGAAGCCGCACCTGCAGCGAAAGCCGAAGCACCGTCGAAGCCGGCAGCAGCCGCATCTGACATTGGTGCGACAGGTCTTCGTCTCACCCGCGACGAGGCATTCGATCTCGTCAAGGGCGCAGTCGCATCAGTCGCAAAGGGCGAGGCCGCTGTTCCCGCCGCAACTGTTCGCGCCGAAGCGCGCAAGCTCCTCGGACGCAACAGCGAGAGTCTCAGCGAAAGAAACTTCCTGCGCATTCTTCATGACGCGCACGATGCAGATCTCGTCGATCTCCGTCGTCGCGGCAGCGACTACGAAGTCGCGGTTGCAGTCGCAGCCGCACCAGTCGATCGCCAGCTCGAGGCAGCCGCGACCGCCAATGCTCCGGCGGTGAAATCTGCTGCTCCGCTTCAGCGAGGAATGGGCTCGCGCGGAACTGGTCGCGGACCAATGGGCGGAAAGGGTCAGATGCCGGCCAACCTGCTCATCGGTGTCGTCGGCGCGAAACCATCCGCGCCCGCTGCTCCAGCAGCAACGGTTGCAGCTCCAGTAGCCGAGCCGCTGACGCTCTCGATGCAGAAACCAAAGACAGCAGCTCCGGCAAAGGCCGCTCGGAAGCGTCCCGCGGCGAAGAAAGCCGCGAAGAAGCCTGCAGCATCACCGAAGCCCGCTGCCGCCGAAGCAGCGGCTCCGGCACCAGCAAGGAAGCCTGCTCGCAGCGGACGCAAGAAAGCCGCGCCGAAAACCGCAGCCGGCTCGAGCTCCGCAAGCTGACAACGAAGCCCGCGCGTCGTGAGACGCGCGGGCTGTCATCTCCGATGGGTCGGATCCTTCCGCGCGACTTCTACAATCGCGAGACAGAAATCGTCGCCCAGGAAATGCTCGGCGCGATCATCGAGTGCACGACGCCTGAAGGAACTGCGAGTGCGATGATCGTCGAGACTGAAGCGTATGTTGGAGAGCACGATCTCGCATGTCACGCGGCGGCCGGGCGAACGAAGCGCACCGAGCCTTTATACGGCCGGCCGGGAAACTCCTACGTGTACTTCATCTACGGCGTGCATTGGTGCTTCAACGCCGTCACGCGCGGCGAAGGCGAGCCAAGCGCCGTTCTCGTTCGTGCAGCCGAGCCGCTGAGCGGACAATCGCTGATGCGACGGCGCAGAGGCGAGCGACCGAGGGAGATAGATCTCACCAATGGGCCAGGGAAGCTCTGTGAGGCACTTGGCATCGATGGAGCGTTGAATGATGTATCGCTTCAACGAAAGCCGCTGGTGATCCGCGAGGGCGTCAAGGTGAGCGCTCGCGATATCGAGACGACGCCGCGCATCGGAATATCGCGCGCGGTGGACTGGCCTCTCCGCTATATCATTCGTGGAAATCCTTACGTGTCCAGATTTCCGCGGGCGCGTGTAATCCGCGCCCGCGGCTGATCAACGGCTAGTGCAGCCCTTCGCGGGCGCCGCCGAAGTTGTAACGAACTCCGCCTTCGAAAAATCCGAGCGAGCTGTTGTTCAGCAGAAAGTTCGAGCTGCTCGGCGCGACTGACGCCTGTCCGAAGATCGCGAGCTTGTGAAACTGGACCTGCACTCCACCCATTCCAAGAAGGGCGGCCTGACTGCGTCGATCGTCGATTCTCTGAATCACAGCGGCGTCAACACTCGTCTCGGAAGAGGCGAGGATAGGAGTCGCTTCGCCGATGACATTGACCGTCAGGCCGAGTCCGGCATAGGGACGAATTCTTCCGAACTGCCACGGAAACGCGAGTGCCGCAAAGCCAATGCTGTGCATCCTGCTCACGTTGACTGCGCGAAAGCCCTGGTCTGCCGTCGGATCGAACACCGCAGACGTTGCCGACAGGTTCGATTCGTCGAACGACAGGTACAATCCGCCGTGCGATCGCGTAATGAGCCACTCGGCCCCGTACGTCGCGGTCGAGTGAGTACTTCCGAGCGTCGGCGAGAAAGTCGAGACTCCGGCTTTCACTCCCCAGAACCACGAATCGTCGAAGTCCTGGATCGACTGCGCTGAGGTGACAGACGGCGCGAGCGCTGCAGTAACCAGAGCCGCGATGAGCAAACAGGTCTTTCGCATTGTAACGATGCCCCTGCCGGCGGATCCCGATCGATCCCCCGGCCGTTGGTGCGACCGGGGAAAGTCACACGATTCTCAGATTATTCCGAGTTTCCTTCCGACGGTCTTGAAAGCGGCAATCGCTTCGTCGATATCGTCGCGCGAATGCGCCGCGCTGAGCTGGCACCGAACGCGCGCCTGCCCCTGCGGCACAACCGGGAACCCGAATCCCGTAACAAAGACGCCTTCCTCCAGCAACATGTCACTCATCTGGATGGCGGTGGCCGTTTCCCCGACGATAATGGGGATGATCGGCGTCTCGCCGGGCAGCGGCTTGAACCCGGCTTCGGTGATCTGCTCGCGAAAGTAGATCGCATTGTCGCGAAGCTTCTTTACTCTCTCCGGATGTGCCGTGAGGAACTCGATAGCCGCGAGCGAGCTCGACGCAACCGTCGGCGGCAACGCGTTTGAAAACAGCTGAGGACGCGATCGCTGTGTCAGCATGTCGCAGAGTGACGCCGGTCCGGCTACAAACCCACCAGCGGCGCCGCCAAGCGCTTTGCCGAGCGTTGAGGTGATCACGTCGACTTCACCGAGCACGCCGTAATGCTCGGCTGTGCCGCGGCCGTTCGTTCCGAGCACCCCGGTCGCATGGGAGTCATCCATCACTACGATTGCGTCGTACTTGCGCGCTATCTCGAGAATGTCAGGCAACTTTGCAATGCTGCCTTCCATCGAGAACACGCCGTCGGTCCAGATGATTCTCCGCTTCGCATCGCGCGCACTCTCGAGCTTGGCGGTGAGATCGGACATGTCGGAGTGCGCGTAGACACCCGTCGTGCACTTCGTAATTGCCTTCGCGAGCCTGAGTGAATCGATGATCGACGCGTGGTTGAGCGCGTCTGATACGACGAAGTCTCCCTGCTCGACGACCGTTGCAGTGAATCCTTCGTTGGCATTCCACGCCGACACATATGAAAGCGCCGCTTCTGTGCCGACGAGCGCCGCTATGGCTGACTCGAGCTCTCGATGGATGGCGAACGTTCCGCAGATGAATCGCACGCTGCCGGTGCCCGCGCCGTATTTGTTCAGGCCATCGATTCCAGCCTGCACAACTTCGGGCTCGTCGCAGAGTCCGAGATAGTTGTTCGATGAGAAGATCAGGATTTCACCTCTGCCTTCCATCGTCACTCTCGCCGACTGAGGCGATGCGAGATAGTTGAGCCGCTTGTAGACCTTGTCCGTCTTGAGCTGTTCGATCGACGCTTTCAGCTCTGCGTCGAATTTCTTGTTGAGGGCCACTTTATCCTCTTACGCTATTTCGAAGATGACTTTGCCGGCGTCACCTGATTTGATCGCGGCGATTGCCGCGTCGAAGTCCGCCATCGGGAACCGGTGAGTGATGACGGGCTCGGGATTGAACTCGCCGGCTTTGAGGAAGCGGGTCATCTGATGCCACGTGTCGTACATACGGCGGCCAACGACACCGTAGATCGTGATGCCCTTGAAGATCACTTCTTTCGGCAAGTCGAGCTCGATAGGCTTTGAGGGAATGCCGAGCATCTGCACTCTGCCGCCGACGCGGACGAGGGCGAGCGCCTGGTGAATCGCCGCCGGAACTCCGGACATTTCAAGGACGACGTCGACGCCGAGTCCATCCGTCGCGCGCTTGACCGCGGCGTCTGCTTCAGCGGGAGTGACGATGTCGTGAGCGCCCATTTGCTTCGCGAGCGCGAGTCGCTTTGGATTGACGTCGGATGCGATGATGCGGGATGCGCCGGCAGCCCTGCAGATGCCGACCGCGAATATTCCGATCGGTCCGCAGCCGGTGATGAGCACAGTCGCGCCGGGGATCTCGGCCGTGAGTGCTGTATGGAAGGCGTTGCCCATCGGATCATGAATGCCGCCGATCTCGTAGCTGATCGAGTCGTCGAGGTGCCAGACGTTCGTGGCGGGCATCGCGATGTACTCGGCGAAGCAGCCGTCGCGATCGACGCCGATGATCTTCGTGTAGGGGCAGACGTGAGAGTTGCCGGTGCGGCAGAGGAGGCATCGTCCGTCGACGATGTGTCCCTCGGCAGTCACGCGATCGCCTTCCTGCACGTCGGTGACGAGGCTGCCGACCTGGACGACATCGCCCGCGAATTCGTGTCCGACGACGAATGGCGGCTTGCATCTTCCGCTCGCCCACGCGTCCCAGTCGTAGATGTGGACGTCGGTGCCGCAGACGCCCGCGCGTCTTACGCGAATTAGAACTTCATCGTCACGAATTCGCGGCTCGGGTACGTCGCGCATCACGAATCCAGGACCCGCTGATTCCTTCACTAAAGCTTTCACTCTGACCTTGCTCCGAATTATTGTTGCGTGCGCCGTGACGCAAAACGTCACTCACACGTGCGCTCGTAAGCTGACATTTCACACCGCTGTTTGGAAGAGCGCCGGCCGAAGAGCACGTGCATCCCGTGCGCGAGGATCGGTGCAAAAATGTTTTTCCCAAAATCGAGCGATGTCACAAATTCCAAAAAACTCATTGCGCGCCATTTCTGTTGCTTCTATATTCGCGCGTGGTTACGAAAGCATGGCATCATCGTGCAAGTAGTGATCACGCGTGCTTGTTCAGACGCGATGCAGCAATCGCCGATTCCACCGGGGGACGGCGAGACCAACTCCATCACGGAGCGACATCATGGCAGCAAAGAAGAAGACAGCACGCAAGGCCGCAAAGAAGGGCGGCGCCAGGAAGGCAGCAAAGAAGGGCGGCAGAAAGGCCGCAAAGAAGGGCGGCGCCAAGAAGAAGGCCGCAAAGAAGCGTCGCTAGTAGCAGTCTTCCAGTCCATGTGACTGGATGAACTGATTTGCAAGAAAGCCGGCCCGTGAGCCGGCTTTTTTGTCACCTGGAATATCTCGCGTTCGCGAGCTCCACGATTCGATTGATCAGCGTGTTGTAATCGATGCCCGCTTTCCCAGCCGCTGAAGCGAACTCCGCAGTCTGCTCGAGATAGCAGTTCGGATTCACCTCGATGACATAGATCTCCTCCTTCGCATTCACGCGAAGATCGACGCGTGCGTAGTCGCGAAGTCGTAATGCCTGGAACGCATCGACGGCGACTTTCTGCATGCGAGTGGCGAGCTCTTCGGAAACGTTTGTTGGGAAGATTGATCTGGTTCCCTCGAACTCGGCGCCCTTCTCATCTCCTTCGTCGCCCCACTTCGCCGCCCAGCTCGCGATCTTCGGACGCCCTTCCGGATATCCCGTGAAATCCATTTCCATTATCGGAAACGCTTTGACGTCACTGTTGCCGAGCACTCCGACATAGAACTCACGTCCGTCGATGAATTCTTCAGCGAGGACCGGTCCCTGGAATTCTTCCTGGAGTGAGCTGATCGTTTCGAGAAGCTCGCGCACGTCGTGCACGATGGACTTCTGAGTGATGCCGAGCGACCCATCTTCCTGTGGCGGCTTGAGAATCAGGGGAAACTCGATTTCTCCAGCCCAATCGACAGCGCCTCGAAACACAGTCGCGAACTTCGCGGTGAGAATGCTGTGAAAGGTGAGGACTTTCTTCGTGAGTGTCTTGTCGCCCGCGAGAATCAATCCCGCAGGACTCGATCCGGTGTAACGGAGATCCAGAAGGTTCAGAAGTGCGGCGACGTTCGACTCGAGCGCGCTCTTCCCCGCAAACGACTCGGCGATATTGAACACGATGTCGGGGCGATTTTCGGTAAGGGAACTGACGAGTGGCTGAACAGAATCACCTACCACGAGGTTCGTCACTTCGTGTCCTCCTGATTTCAAGGCGGCGTCGAGCTGGCCGATGACCGGATCGACCGGCGGCTCGAGTGCATCCTTCGTATGGAGCAGTGCCATTTTCATCGGTTGCGGGTTCGGGAAGAGACTGTCCTGCTGCCGCGATAATTCATGATCACTGCCGTGCCGAATGCGGTGAGCTCGATGAGCGTCGACGCTTCGAGTCCGCGCACTCTCAGGTCCAGGATCCCGGCGCGCTTGCGAAGAAGATTCAAGAAGTCGCGCACTGAGTGTGCGCCTTCGCCCGTCCAGTATGAAATGCGCCCGACTATCTCCCGCCGGTGCGCAGACAGGAATTCATCGGCGCGCTCGCCGTTGGGCGATTCTTCACCCGACGCAAAGATGTTGCGGAGATCACCGTCGAAAATGTCCGAGTCGCTGACCGGAATCGAATCGGCCATATCGCGGTAGTGATCTTCGAGCGAGTAGCGCATCGCTTCGACCGGAAGATCATCTTCGGTCGGCGATGGAACCTCAGGCGCTTCGCTCGCCAGCTCGCGCATCACGCGGTCCACATACTCGAGCTTTTTCAGCGCCGGCCAGTTGCCGTACGCTTTCTTCCAGTCGAGACCTGGCGTGAGCCACACGGCGAACGTTTCCGCGAAGTCTTCGTCAGGATGTTTTTGCGCATACCATCCGAGGATGTGCCGAACGAATTCGTGCGAGAACGGATCAGCCTTGTAGCGTTCGCGGTACGGACGCGAATAAGGTCCGAACGTCTGTCGCCAATCCGCACGGTCGTAGATTCGATACGCATAGTTGAAGGCGTGGCCGGCTTCGTGTCTCATGAATCGCATCGACTCGTTTTCGGATTCGATGCCTTCGGCGAAGTCGTCCTCGATTTTCTCGAGGCGTGGATCCGCGAGATAAAAAGGGACGCCGATCAGTGGCGTGCCGTCCGGACATCCCCACTGGTCGGTGAGATAGACAGGTGGCCGGAAGCTCAACGACTTTGCGGCCAGCTCCGTGTAGAGCTGGTCGATCATTTTCTCGACGCGGGTGCCGGCGATCGCCAGGCCGAGCTCGGAGATTTTCCGAGCCATCAGGGTGCGCCGCTCGTTCTCCCAGCTCTCGAATGACTCGTCCACGGGTGGCGGAAGGGCAATTGGTGTACCGCCAAGAAGGTGCGATACTATAGATACTCTGGTTCGCCGTCAGCCAGGAGCAAAGTCAACCAGGAAAGAACTCCCAGCTATCGGCTGCCGTCGCTGAAGGCTGCCAACCTTGGCCTTCTCAGTTGAAGTTCGGGTCTTTCTCCTCGCGGACGACCCGAGCCGCGACCAGGACATAATAGAAGCGGCGGGCCAAGGCCCGCCGCAATTCCAATCCCGACCATTAACAACAGGAGTGCGTCGCTAGGCGACTTTGAATGTCGCTTCGACGACCGGCTCGGGGGCCGGCCCCCAGATGTAAGCCGAAAAGATCGGGCGCTGCTCGGCTCTGTCGCCTCGCGATATGATGATGCCGAGCGGCTCTGGAATCTCCGTGATGACTTCAGGGACTTTTTTCATGGTGTTCCTCTTGTGTGCGTACCCAAACGAACGTCGGGCGCGCGACCTTAAGGCACCGCTGATGCCAAATCCTGCGATCTGACTAAGTCCTTCTATTGCAATGGTTTATGGTATTCTGACTTGGGTCGGGAGAGGTTGAATGTAGCAGAATGACACATCAGAATGGGACACGTGTGCGAAAATGACACACGGTATCTGAGCTACGCTACTTCCTTTCGGGCAAGGAAACTCCGGGACGACGTTCCCTGGTCCAAAACCGAGATCGTCCATCCTTTATAGTTGCGCCTCAGCTCCGACAACGACGGCTCCGCGTGGTTCTGAATCAGCGTATCGACGAGGTGGACCCCACCGTCCTGCGTCGCACTCTGGAGAATCGCAAAGACCTTGGAGCGCTCGGCCGCTGTCAGTCCGGCAAAGGCGGCCGGAGTGCAAACGACTGCACTTAGTGGCTCGTCCGGGGACCATTCCTTCAATCCGACGGGAACGCTTTCGATGCGTCCGGCGAGGAGCTTCGCGTCTTCCGGATCCAGACCGTCGGCATCGGGTACGTCGGAAGTGATCGCGGTAACCGAGCATCCCTGGGCCGCGAGATATCGCGCAGCGTTCGCGCCTTCGGCGCCGGCGACGAGCACGTGCGACTGTGGCTCGAGGTGAAATTCTCGAGCCAGAGGACTGTCGGCGGGAACGCCCCAATGCTCGGGACGCCGAAATTCTTCAAGCTCGGCCCGGCGCCTCAGTTCACGCTTTCGCCATGTTGCATATGTGGGAATGCGCAGGCGCTTGCGGATGAGCTTGTCGACTTCGTCGCAGAGAAGGATCTCGTCCATGGCGAACTGTGGCTGATTATGCAGGGACGCCACGGCCTCGTCTCCTATCTTCAGGAGGACGGTTCGAGAGATCGAATCTTTATAGATCTCGATCTCGTTTTCGACGAACAGATCGTATTCGTACTTAAGCGATCGTGGTGCCGAAAGGGCCATCAGTTCGGGACGGAGGTGACGCAGACTTCTGGGCGCGTTGCGAAAGAAGCTAGAGCAACATGTGTGCAACGCAAGTATTTTTTTTCAACTCTCCTAACAAAATGCCCGAGCTACCTGAGGTTGAAGAAGCAATGCAGCGTCTTCGCGCTGCCGTTGAAGGCAGGACCATCGCGAAAGTGAGCACCCATCACGCGTCTCATGAGCGACAGCTTCCCGCCGCAAGCGCGCGACGATTGCGTCAGCAGAAAATCGTTCGCGTCGAGAGGCGCGGAAAGCATCAGCTCCTGCACCTCGAGAACGGATCGACACTCCACGCCCACTTCAGAATGAACGGCGACTGGCTGATGTCCCGGACCGATCAGCCGCTCGACAAGTTCACTCGCGCCTCGATCGATCTCACCGACGGGAGCCGAATCGAGCTTCACGACAGCCGCGCTCTCTCATCGATCAAGCTTCACGCGAAGGGAGAGAATCCGCTCCCGAAGCTCGGCATCGAAGCCAACGACGCGTCCCTCGACGCCGACCACCTGCGCGCCGCTCTCTCGAAGAAACGCGGCCCGATCAAGCCGACGCTGATGGACCAGGCTGTCATCGCCGGACTCGGCAACATCTATGCGGCCGAGGCGCTATGGCGCGCGAAGATCAGTCCGCGGGCGATTTCGTCGTCTATCTCACCAGCGCGGCTCGCAAAGCTGGCGGAAGCGATTCACTGGGTGATCGAAAACGAGAACCGGGCGCCGGGTCGATACACAGATACGGAGAATCGCGACCGGTTCGAGGTGTACGACAGGGAAGGTCTTCCGTGCTCGCGGTGTGGAACGAAGATCAAGCGAATCCCGCAGGCGGGGCGCTCGACATACTTCTGTCCGAAGTGCCAGCGATCCTAGTCGACTGCCTGAAGTAGCGCGCCCTTGATGTAGCCGGTCTCCGGGATCGTGAGTATCTCCGGATGATCGATCGACTGGCCTCGAATCTCGCGCAGCATGATCTGTCGGCCGCTGTCTGCGGCGGCTGACTCGAGCATCTCCAGGAACAACGCCTTTCCGAGGTGAAAACTGCAGCTCGCCGTGTACAGAATTCCGTTTGGCGACAACAGCCGCATTGCTCTCAAGTTGATGTCCTTGTAGCCTCTGAGTGCTGCCGGAAGCGAGCTGCGTGTTTTAGCGAACGCGGGAGGATCCAGAACGATCGTGTCATAGGTCACGCCCTCGCGTTCCCGCTCTCGAAGGAAATCGAACGCGTTCGCCTCTACGAACTCGATGTTGTCGAAACCGTTGAGCGTTGCATTCTGTTTCGCGCGCTCCAGCGCATGTGCGGAGGAGTCGAGAGCGATGACGGTGTCGGCGTTGCGGGCAAGGTGGAGTGCGAACGAGCCGTGATAGCTGAAGCAGTCGAGCGCGGTTCCGCGTGCGACTTCACCCGCTCGATGGCGGCTGTCTCTCTGGTCGAGAAACGCACCCGTCTTCTGGCCTGTCCACGGCGCGGCGATGTACCGGATTCCGTACTCGTCGACTTCGATCTCGTGAGGCACGTCGCCGTGGAGCAGAACGGTCTCACGCGGCAGGCCTTCCTTCGAGCGAAGCGGCACGTCGTTGCGAGCGAGAATTCCGTCGACGCGTGTGACGTGGACGATCGCCTCGACGATCGCGTCTCGAAACGCTTCGAGACCGGCGCTCATCATCTGCACAACTGCCCAGCGGTCGTACCTGTCGACGACGAGGGAAGGAAGCGCATCCCCTTCCCCGTGTACGAGCCGATAGGCATTTGTCACTGAATCGAGACCGACTCTCCGGGCAAAAGCATCCTGAATTCTGCCCTGCCACCAGGCCTCGTTGATGGTCGCACCCGGATCAGAATCGAGGAGACGAAGAGATATCTCTGACCTGGGACTCCATAGGGCCCAGCCGAGTGGCCGTTTTCTGTTGTCGCGAACCTGAACGACCCCGGGAGGCATGTTCGGGCGTTCCGAAACGTCACTCCGGTAAATCCAGGGGTGGCCGGATTCCCATCGCCGCATGCCTTTTACCGTCACAACAGCTATATCACTCATGCTGAAATGTATTCCGACGGGCAACTGACGTACGTTTCTTGCCCTGGTCATGACCATGCTCAGACACGCTCCTCTGGTTCTGGTTATAGCTGCCGGTGCTCTCTACCTGAGAGAACGCAGGGCTCGAACACGCCTCGAAAGACTTGGCGCGGCGACGCTCGAGACGCTGCTGGATGCCATCGACGCCAACAACCCGGACACCGGAGCCCATGTGCGCCGCGTCGCGCGCTATTCACTCATCCTTGCCGACTCCGCGGATCTGGACGAGCGGATGCAGCACCGCATCGAACGAGTTGCGCTCTTCCATGACATCGGAAAGCTCGACGGTGCAGTTGCAGACATCATTAATGAGTCCACAAAGCTCAGTCCGAGCGAGAGGCGATCCATCCGGACGCACCCTGGTCGCGGTGCACAAGTTCTTCAGCCACTGATCGCTTTCTATCCTGATCTCGCTGATGGTGTGTTGACTCACCACGAGAGATGGGATGGCTCAGGTTACCCGCGAGGGCTGAAAGGCCGCCACATTCCTCTCTCCGCGCGAATTGTCGCAATCGCGGACACATTCGACGCAATCACGCATGAACGCTCGTACAGTCGCGCGAGATCGATCAAGGTCGCTATTTCAGCAGTCTCTGACGGCCGCGGAAGGCAATTCGATCCAGATCTCGTCGATCTGTTTCTGAGTCCACCGGTCATGAAGCAGGTGCTCGCGGCGATGCGTGAGGCCAACGGTCCCCAGCGCGCGAGGAGATCGCGGCGCAACGGCAACGAAGCTCAGGGCATTCCCGACATCACCTTCCGATGGCGGACAACAGCTCCCGAGCAGCAGAAAGCGGATCAGTAGCACCGAAGACAGACGAAATAACCGCGATCCCGGCGGCGCCCGCGTCGATAACGGAGCGAGCATTGGCAGCGGTGATTCCGCCGATGCCAAGTGTGGGAAGGCCTGTTGCGGCTGACAAGCGTGCGAATTCAATCAGCCCGATTGGATCGCCCGCATCATTCTTCGAGCCCGTGGCGAACACTGGCCCGACTCCCACGTAGTCGGCTCCAGTCGAGAGCGGGACCTCGGCATCGCAGCCGACCGACGCGCCGATGAGAAAACCTTTCGGAGCGATGGCTCTTGCTGCCGAGACGGGAATGTCGTCGGCGCCGAGGTGTACGCCGGCGGCGCCGGCAGCGATTGCGACGTCTGCGCGGTCGTTCACGATGACGGGAACCGCAATCGATTTCACAAGCTCGCGCGCCACTCCCACGAGGTCACGTGCCGCGACATCTTTGAGCCGTAGCTGAATACAGGTTGCGCCGCCCTGAACCGCAGCCGACGCGCGCGCGATCAGGCCTGTCTGACCATCGCGAACGTTGTCGGTGATTGCCATGAGGCGGAGAATGGACGGATCGATCACGACACCGGGGTAATCATGGACAAAAGATTGTGTGCGCTTCGCGGCGCGACAACCGTCGAATCAGATTCCCCGGAGAATATTGCCGAAGCAACGGCCGAGCTTCTCACGGAGCTGGCGTCGCGCAACGGTCTCTCTGCGAGTGATGTCGTTAGTGCGATCTTCACAGTAACTCCTGACATCGTGAGTGATTTTCCGGCGCGCGCGGCAAGAGACCTCGGCTGGGATGAAGTGTCGCTGCTGTGCACCAATGAAATTCCGGTTCCGGGTGCTCTGGCGCATTGCATTCGCGTTCTCGTCCACGCGGAGACCGACCGGGATCGCGCGAGTATCCGCCACGTGTATCTGCGAGGAGCAAAGACCCTCCGTCCCGACCTGATCAGCGAATAGACTTGACCTCTTTCTTCGCCTCTTCGTGTTCCGAAAGGGTGCGACGGAATTCGTGGTGTCCGTCGGGCGCCGCGACAAAGTAGAGGTAATCCACCCTGGCCGGGTTCAGAGCTGCGACGAGACTTGGATTTCCGGGTGACGCGATTGGGCCGGGCGGAAGGCCGGGATACTTGTAGGTGTTGTACGGGGAGTCGACCTCGAGGTCCTTGAATAGAACTCGCGGGGTGTGGCGGCCCAGCGCGAATTGAACTGTGGGATCGGCTTGCAGAAGCATTCCGGCTCGCAGTCTGTTGAGATAGACAGCGGCAATTACCGGCCGCTCTTCAGGTCTTCTTGCTTCCCGCTCAACGATCGAGGCAAGGGTGACTGCCTTGTTTCTGTCGAGACCGATCGCCGTCAACTGAGAGTTCCACTCCGGTCTCCACTCTCGCTCGAACCGCTTCACCATCTCGAGGATCGCATCGCGAGCCGTCGTTCCGATCGGAAACGCGTACGTGTCAGGGAAGACATAACCCTCGAGCGTCTCTGCCGCTGCCCCGACCTCGGCGCGCATCGCCGGATCGCGAACTGCTGCGTTGACTGAGTCGACAGGCACGTGGAGCGTCTCGGCCAGCAAAGGAACGATCTGAATGAGACCGAATCCTTCAGGAATCGTGATCGTGTTGACGAGACCGTGGCCGCCGTTCAAAGCGCTCACGATGTCAGGCCATGGAGTGCCGCGTTTCAGAAGGTAAGTCCCCGGCTTGATGTTTCGATCTTCACTCTTGAAGCGCGCGTAAAGCCGAAAGAGCAGGGGAGCAGTGACGAGACCCGCATGATGCAGCGAGTCCGTCGCCGCAGCGAAGCTGGATCCGCGCGGAACGATCACCCGAATCGGGGTTCCGTGCGGAGTTGATGCGCAGGCCGAAAGTGCTGCGAGTAGAAGAGGAAGAACTCTGCCCTTCATTCCGTGACGTTCAGGGCGTTCTGGAGGAGTACTGCCGCTGCCATCGAGTCGACGTCGCCTTTGCGACCGCGTGTTGAGCCTTCCATCTCGCGAATTGTCCGAAGCGAAGTGGCGGTGGAGTAGCGCTCGTCTATGAAGCGAACAGGGAGGTTGGTCCGCTTGCCCAGCTCGTCACCGACTCTGCGGACTTCAGCCGTCCACTCGGTTTCGTTGCCGCTGCCGTCGAGAGGAAGGCCGACGACAAAACCGCGGGCCTCGAGGGCTTCGGCTCTGCGAATGATCTCTGCTACCGGAGCGCGCTTGCCGGCGCGTCGTGCGATGAATCCGATTGGAGTTGCGATCATGCCTATCGGATCGGCAATTGCCAGACCCACGCGCTTTTCTCCGTAGTCCACTCCGAGAAATCGCGCGAGAACGCTGTTCACGCTCCGCCCTGGGCCATCTGCTGAAAGAATTCAGCGTTGTTCTTCGACTTCTTCATCTGACGCAGGAGAAATTCGACAGCCTCTGCCTCGGGCATGTCAGCGAGAAACTGCCGAAGCAGCGTCACGCGATTGATTTCCTCCTGGGTGAGAAGAAGCTCTTCCTTGCGCGTGCCTGACTTGAGGATGTCGACGGCTGGAAAGACGCGACGGTCAGCGATCTTTCTGTCGAGCACGAGCTCCATGTTGCCCGTTCCCTTGAACTCCTCGAAAATCACGTCGTCCATTCGGGATCCGGTTTCTGTCAGCGCCGTCGCGATGATCGTGAGCGATCCGCCACCGTCAATCTTGCGTGCGCTGCCGAAGAATCTCTTTGGCTTGTGGAGTCCCGCCGCGTCGACACCGCCGGAGAGAATCTTTCCGGATTGCGGAGCGACCGCGTTGTGCGCTCTCGCGAATCGCGTGAGCGAGTCGAGTAGAATCACGACGTCCTTTCCGCTCTCAACGAGTCGTTTTGCCTTCTCGAGAACCATGTCGGCGACCTGGACATGTCGGGCGGCTCCTTCATCGAAAGTCGAGCTGATCACTTCGGCTCGCTTCATGTTGCGCACCATCTCGGTGACTTCTTCCGGGCGCTCGTCGATGAGAAGCACGATGATCGTGACTTCCGGATGATTCTCGGCGATCGAGTTCGCGATTTTCTCGAGGAGAATCGTCTTGCCCGCACGCGGGGGTGAGACAATGATGCCGCGCTGTCCTTTTCCGATTGGCGCGAAGATGTCGACGACGCGCATCGACAGGTCGCCGTCCTTCGACTCGAGACGAAGCCGGGTGTCGGGATAACGCGGCCGCAGGTTGTCGAACGGAATGCGCGTCTTTGCAGCGTCAGGATCCTGCTCGTTGACGCTCTCGACCTTGAGAAGCGCGAGGTATCTCTCCCATGCCTTCGGGGGACGAACCTGACCGCGAACGAGATCACCGGTGAGAAGTCCGAACCGTTTTATCTGCGACGGCGAGACGTAGATGTCGTCAGGTCCGGCAAGATAGCTGTAGTCCTGACTGCGCAGAAATCCGTATCCTTCCGGCAGAATTTCGAGAACGCCTTCACCATGCAGCGCGACATCCGAGTCGAGAAGATTCTGCTCGATTCGAAAAATCAGCTCGGGTTTGGCAGCAGTCGCCGTGTCGGGGATCTTGAGACCCTCGGCCATGTCCTGCAGCTCGATGACTGATTTTCGCTTTAGCTCTGCGATGTCCACTTTGCGTGATCTTGAAGCGGGTGCTTCGGGGAAAGGACGTTAGCCGCTGTCGCGGACAAGTATTCTGGGGGGAGGACCTGAATCGCCGGAGAGGCGCTCTTCGATGTCGAAATGTTGGGGGGCGGCCGAAGCCGTATGTGTGCGAACCTAACGGTGGCCTGAAACCCGGTCAAGCGCCGCGTGAATGCGTTTGAGTCTAGAGGTATTTACGAGGATGTTTCTTGACATCCTTCATGAGCGAATCGAGCTGGGCTCGAACTTTTGACATCTCGCCTGCAAGCGTGGAATCGGATTGGAGCCGACCGATCCCTCCAATCTTGTTCCCCATCATTCCGCGCAGGGAATCAACCTCTGACCGAAGTCGTGCGATTGTCGGTCCGAGAGTTGAGTCTCGATGAAAGCGGCCGAGGTTGCCGCTGCCGCTCGTCATCATCCGCGTGATCGAGTCTTTCGAAGCGGTTATTGCTCGAAACTTCGCGCCGAGATCGCCACGCGCGATGAGGCCGACGCTGCCCTTGCCTGTGCTTGCCTTGCTCAACAGAGACGAGAGTGTGCCGGTGACGCTTGCGATTCGAGGCAAGCCGCGGCGCGTGAAAGCGCCGGCCGCTCCGGCCTCCGAGTTGAGCAGTGACAGAGCCTTGCTTCCGGAATCGGTGAGAACGGTGAGCCGCGCGACAAGCTGAGTGACATTTTCTCCAACGTCCTTTATCACGCCGACGGATTTCGTGACGATCGTGTCGCCGTTTCGTGCCGGCGGCATATTCAGTGTGCCCGATGCGATGTAGACGATCGGGCTACCGATGAGATTGCCGCCAGGTCTGATGTCAGCGTGCGCATTCTTGCGAACCTGCGGCATGAACTGCGAGAGAATCTCTGTCTCGATGCTCACCCGGCGCGACGTGTCGGCGGAGACGGGCCGGAACGAGATCTTTTTCACCAAGCCGATCTTCTCGCCGGCGAGCCATACCTCTGTTCCAGGCAGAACTCCGGGCGCGTGGTCAGTCAGCACAATGAGCTGGCTGCGTTCGCCATGAAGCGCGCCAACGCGAGCGAACAGCAGAATGCCTGCGGCGAGGCCGATGATTACGGCACCCGATATCAGTCCAACCTTCAGCTCGCTCCAGCGATACTTCCGTGGCATGGCGAGAAAGCTATCGCCTCACGGCTGGTCCGGCAGATAGCCCGTCTTAATGAAAACGTAATTATGAGGTTCGGGGGTCTGGACATATGTTCGCGAGCGCCTTGGCATGTGCCCTCACACCTGCGAGAGACCACTTGAACAGAATTCTCCTGTCTTTGTGCGCTTTGTTGCTCTGCCTGTCGTCATCGGCAACGACGGCAACGGCACAACGTGCCACAGCTCCCGAAGGCCCGCTGAGAATATTTCTCGACTGCAACACGCAGGGATGCGATTTCGACTTTCTGCGCACTGAAATTCCTTATGTCGACTATGTGAGAGAGCGATCCGAAGCGTCAGTGCACGTACTGGTGACGACGCAGACGACGGGCGGCGGCGGGACAGAGCACACGTTCAACTTCATCGGACTTCGCGATCTTGCAGGGATCTCCGATACGCTTCGATATGTGTCACCACAGGCGGCAACGACAGACGATCTGCGCAAGGGAATATCGCGCACTCTCAAGCTTGGTCTCGTGAGATACCTGGCTCGGACGCCCGCGGCGGAGAGACTTCAGGTGTCGTATTCCGAACCCACGTCGACCGACGGGAAGAAGGAGACGCCGGGGCACGATCCGTGGAATTACTGGGTCTTCAGAACGCGCGCGAACGGCTATTTCAATGGTGAAAGCTCACAGCGCTTCAGCAATCTTGGCGCGTCATTCTCTGCCGACAGGCTCACAAAAGCCTGGAAGTTCAACAACTCCGTAAACCTGGACTATTCAGAGAGCAAATTCACTTTCTCTGATGGAACCAACTTTGCGAGCTACTCGCGATCGAATGGACTGAGTCATCTCGCAGTCAAGAGTGTGTCGGATCATTGGTCGGCGGGCGAGAGGATTTCGACCAACTCCTCGACGTACCAGAATATGGAGAGGTCGTTTCGATTCGCTCCCGCCGTTGAGTACAACATTTTTCCGTACTCGCAGTCAACGCGGAAGCAGCTGACGTTCCAGTATTCGGCCGGGATCAATTACTTCCACTATCGCGACACGACGATCTTCGAAAAAACCCACGAAGTCCGGCCGGACGAATCGCTCAGCTTGTCGATCACCACGACGCAGCCATGGGGCTCCATGAGTGGGTCGATCCAGGGCGCCAACTACCTCGACGATTTCAGCAAGCGTCGCCTGGTACTGTTCAATTCGATGAACGCGCGACTGTTTAAAGGCTTCAGCTTCAACATGTTCGGAACCCTGTCGCTGGTGAGGGACCAGCTTTCCCTCGCAAAAAGTGGCGCGACGGAGCAGGAAATTCTGCTCCAGCGACGGCAGCTTGCAACATCATACAACTACTACGTTGGAGTAGGCCTCACGTACACGTTCGGGTCGATCTTCAACAACGTGGTGAATCCGCGATTCGACGGAGCGAGCGGCTCGTTCTACTTCTAGTCTACTTCGACGGAGCGATGTCGTTGCGATAGACGACGCCATCCTTCATCACGAAGCGAACCTGGCGTACGGCCGAAATGTTCGATGTCGGGTCACCGGCGACGGCTATGAGATCTGCGCGCAATCCCGGCGCGACCCTGCCGATCATCGAATCCATCCCGAGCACTTTTGCGGTCGTCGACGTCGCAGTCCGAAGCACCTCGGCCGGCGGCATTCCGTATTCGGCGAGAAGCTCGAGCTCGAGTGCGTTGTTGCCATGTGCGAATACGCCGGCATCACTGCCGTTGCAGAAAGTGACACCCGCGGCACGAGCTGCGTCAAACGAGCGATGCTTGTTAGTCACCGCCGTCGGCGTCGGGTCGGTTCCCTTGTGCCAGCCGCGATACGATTGGACCGACTCCGTCGCAGCAAGCGTGGGACAGTACGCAATTCCTGCCTTTGCCATCGCAGCGAAAACTTCGGGTGTGCCTTCGTCACCGTGTTCAATGGTGTTTGCTCCCGCCAGGACCGCGCGCATCATTCCTTCTGCAGTAGCTGCGTGAACCGCCATCTCTCTACCTGATGAATGCGCCGTCGCAGCGGCGAGTTTCATCTCATCTTCTGAAAACGTTGGACGTGCTTCGCCGTTTGGACCCCATCGATAGTCGCCGTAAAGCTTGACCCAGTCTGCGCCGTGACCGATCTGGTCGCGCACCGCATGAACGATTTCAGGTCCGTCGGCCTCCTGAGCGCCTAACGGAGTATCGTATGCGTATGACGTGCGCGACGGTGCGTATGAACCTGTCGCGACGATCGCCTTCGATGAGATGAGAAGACGCGGGCCGGGAATTATTCCCGTGTTGATCGCCTGTTTGAGTCCGGCGTCGGAGTAACCGGCGCCCTCGGTGCCCAAGTCGCGGACTGTGGTAAAACCAGCGAGAAGTGTGTTGCGTGCGTGAACAGTCGCGCGAGCGATGCGCAGCGCGAGCGGCTCTTCGAGAACCTGCTGGTTCCAGGGTGTCTCGTTGTACGGATGGAGAAAGAGATGAACGTGCGCGTCGATGAGGCCTGGAAGAAGAGTCAATCCAGGCATTTCGATTCGATGCGATCCTGCGGGTGGCTTTGCGTCTGCTTCAGGACCCGCGTACGCGATCGAATTGCCGGTGACGACGACCACCCAGCCGCGATGAGTAGTGAGCGTCGTCCCGTCGAAAACAGCGTCGGGAACGAGTACGGATGATGGTTGGGGCTGCTGCGCCTGGAGCGACAGGGATGAGATGATTGTCGCGGCGGCCACTAGAAATCGTTTCACGCGGTAAAGCTACCCGCGTGAAACGGGTCTGCAATCTTCAGCGGCGCGAGCTTCGCGCGTAATCCCGGCCGAACTGCACCCACGCGGCGGCGGCGTTCACACCAGGGGTCGCGTAGCTCAGGAGGCTGCCGTTTGCGTTGAAGTAAAGCCGTCCATCGGGGGCAAGAAGGAGCGCGCCCGCAAACGTCGGATCGATCGCTCCCTTGTTCGAGGCGACGACTCCGTCCTTGATAGCGAGCAGATTCCATCCCGCGTCCGATGCGAGCTTCGCGATCACGTAGACGTTCCGGTTCGTGTCGATCGCGGGCTCGACGAAGTTCTGTGTGAGACCGGTCAGTCGCCAGTTCACGGTTCCAGTCGGAGTGAGGGAGATGACCGAGCTCGGGTTCGAAGCGTAGATGTTTCCAGAATCGTCGATCAGCGGCGTAAATGTCCCGGCAGCGGTGCCGAGGTCCGCGTGCCACTTCTCTGTGCCGGTGGGATCGTACGCGTAGAGGATCGATGTGAAATCGCTGTCGCAGGTGACGTAGATCGTGCCGTCAGCCGCCAGCGCTTCGTGTCCTCCGCCAATGCACGAGTGGATTACTCGCCACTTGATCGAGCCTGTTTGAGTATCGATTGCGGTTGGTCCGCCGCGGCCTCCAACATAGACTGTCTGACGAGTCTCATCGACAACGAGCGGAAGTCCATCGGCTGCTGGAAGAATCGTCTTCCATATGATCGATCCGGCCGCTGCATCAAGGGCGTAAACGGACTGGATTCCGAGGGCACGGTCGATTGTGTAGATGCGCCCGTTTGTACCAGTGGCGATCCAGCTGAACTTCGCCGTGCTGTTCGTCCACCGCACCGAGCCATCGGTGGGCTTGAGCGAGGTCAAGCCCTGCGACGTCGTAAGATAGATGTTGCCGACGTCGTCCAGGACCGGGATGCAGGTGAAGCCGGATTCGCATGCTGGAATCGATACTGACCAGACAATTGCGCCGTTTGCTTTTCGCGCGTCGAGGAGGCGGGTCGTCGCGTCACTTGGACGAACTGTGTAGAGGCGGTCGATGCCTCCCGACGGCAGAATTGAATAGCGGGGGTCGAGACCGCTGGCGACAGTTAGCGGCTCTGTGGTCAGGCCCGGAATATTGGGATTGTCGCATGCTGCGATGCTGATGAGCAATGCTCCGAAGAGCAGTTTCGCGATGCCGTGTCTGGTCATGACTGTTTTTCAGGCAGGGCTTATGCCGGGCGCTGCCATCGAGAAGGGAAATGCGCGCGGCGGGACTCGAACCCACGACCTTCGGCTCCGGAGGCCGACGCTCTATCCAACTGAGCTACGCGCGCAATTGGGCACTTTCCCCGAGGAAACCGCCCTCCGCATAGTAACCCGCCCCCCTACAGGGGTCAACGCAACGGGTTTGGCACCCATTATGACCTGTTTAAGTTGAGACCATGCCATTCAACACACGCAAAATCACGGTAATCCCCGGGGACGGAATCGGCCCCGAAGTCATAGCAGCAGCTCTAAAGGTTGTCGAAGCCGCAGGCGTCGCCCTCGACCCCGACATCCAGCAAGCTGGCGCCTCCTGCTTCGCGAAAGGAATCGAGACCGGCGTCCCGCGCGAGACGATCGAATCGATCGAAAAGACCAAAGTCGTCCTCAAGGGACCACTCGAGACACCGATCGGCTACGGCAACAAGAGCGCGAACGTCACCCTCCGCACCCTGTTCGAGACTTTCGGAAATCTGCGGCCGGTTCGAGAGCTTCCTGGCGTCCATACTCCGTTCACCGGACGAAACCTCGACATCGTCATCGTTCGCGAGAATGTCGAGGATCTCTACACCGGCATCGAGTACATGCAGACACCCGGCGTCGCGCAGGCACTGAAGATCATCTCGCACACCGGATGTCAGAAGATCGTCGAGCTCGCTTTCGAGTTCGCCGTCGCGGCAGGGCGGAAGCGCGTTCACTGCGCGACCAAGGCGAACATCCTGAAGCTCACCGAAGGAATGCTTCAGCATACGTTCGAGGAGATCGCGCCGCGCTATCCCGAGATCGAGGCGAAGCACATCCTCATCGACAACTGCGCTCACCAGCTCGCGATGCGCCCCGAACAGTTCGACGTGATCGTCACGACGAACATGAACGGTGATATCCTCAGCGACCTGACTTCGGGCCTCACCGGAGGTCTTGGGTTCGCGCCGTCAGCCAACATCGGCAACGGCGCGGCAATCTTCGAAGCAGTCCACGGCTCGGCCCCGGACATCGCCGGGAAGAACCTGGCCAACCCGACGGCGATCATTCTCAGCGCGGCGATGATGCTGCGTCACATCGGCGAAGGCGCGGCCGCGGACGACATCGAGCAGGCAGTTCTCGTCACCCTGGAGAGCGGCATTCGGAGCGGCGACATGCCTGGAACGGCAAAGCCGACGGGCACAATCGAATTCGCCGACGCGATCATCTCCAACCTTGGCCGCGAATCGACATCGAAGGGAGCACGCGATTTCCGCGCGGTAAAGATTCCAGCAGCGACCAGTGAAGTGCAGGTCGTGAAGACACAGTCGAGACGCGTCACGGGAATCGATGTGTTCATCGAGAGCTCGCTACAGCCCGCGGAGTTGGCAGAAGGACTGAAGGATGTGGTCGCGGGAACAACGGTCAGTCTTCAGATGATCGGCAACCGCGGCAACACTGTGTACCCGGTCGAAGACGATCGCTCAGTCACGCTCGTCGATCAGTATCGGTGCCGCTTCATGAAGCAGGACCGTAACGACAACCTTACAAATGCCGAAATACTTTCGCTCCTGACGAAGATCGGCGAAGAGCATATTTGGATGCACGTCGAGAAGCTCCAGCAGTTCGACGGAGTCGACGCATTCAGCCGGACGAAGAAATAACTCCGGCACTCCCCAAACACACACGATGATGTTGCATTCGCCAACACTGTTAGCGATTACGGCTTTCTTTGCGCTGTCGACTGTCGCATCAGCACAGTCGCCACCTCCGCTGAAGTACACCGGGCGGCCGACTCACTCCGCAATCACCGCTCCCGATGCAATGAGCAGGCTCTACATCTTCGCCGACGATTCGATGATGGGTCGCGAGGCAGGCGAGCCCGGCGGACTGAAGGGCACGGCTTACATCGAGCGCGAAGTGCGGCGGATGGGACTCATCCCCGCGGGCGATAACGGCACCTTCTTTCAGGCGGTTCCGCTCTACAAGCGACACCTCGACATGTCGTCGGCACTTTCTGCCGATGGAACACCACTCGCTATCGGGCGCGACTACTATCCGCTTTACGTCGGCGGAACGCCACGCTCCATCAACGGCGCGCAGGTCGTCTACGCAGGCAACACGCTCGATGCGCCGAATCTCATCCCTGTGTCGATGACAGTGGGAAAAGTCGTCGTCGTCGCTGGACCAACCCCGGGCATCGCACGCAGATATCCCGACGCAGCCGCGTTCATCGTGGTCCCGATGCAGAACATGCTGCCGCAGCTCAAGCTTCTCATCGCTGAAGCTCCGACCCAAATGCGCGAGCCAACCGACACAATCGTCACTCAGCTCACCCTCGCGGTGCCGAGCACATCGGTCGCGTCGTTTCTCGGAGTGCCGATTCAGAACGCGCATCCGGGAACAATCGGTAAAACGCTTTCCGGCGAGATTCGCTACAGGATCGTCGACGCGCCCGCGCGGAACGTCGTTGCGATCATACGCGGCAGCGACCCGCTTCTCCGCAAAGAATACGTCGCACTCGGCGCACACAACGATCATCTCGGAATCAGGAGGGAAGGACCTGTCGATGCCGACTCGCTGCGCGCGTTCAATCAGATGGCCGAGCGCATCTACGTGGCTCGTACGCACGAGCTGTCGGATTTTCCTGGAACCGGTCTGACCGCAGCCGAGCGCGCGCGGATCAAGGTTAACGTCGACAGTCTTCATCGCATTCGTCCCGCGCGTCGCGATTCGATTTACAATGGTGCCGACGACGACGGATCGGGGTCGGTTGGACTGCTCGAAATCGCCGAGAAGTTTGCGAGTGATCGGGTGAAGCCGAAGCGATCGCTGTTGTTTGTGTGGCACACCGGAGAAGAGCTCGACCTCTTCGGATCCGAATACTTCACGGATCATCCGACCGTGCCAAGAGATTCAATCGTGGGACAGCTGAACATAGACATGATCGGCCGGGGCGAGGC
>JADGQR010000202.1 GCA_017881685.1 Gemmatimonadaceae bacterium | reverse complement strand
GCGATTTCGCGATTTGGTGATCAGCTCGGAATCGACACGCCAATTCATGATGTCGCTGCGGTGTCGCTGGTGCAGGTGCCGCCGGCGAGGTGATCGGCGAATATTGGAAATGTCCGACAAAGGCGCGACTTTAGGGTCTGCACCCAGATTCAGGAGACGGCGTGATGGATGAGTTGCTGAGAGTTGATCCCCGGGCGATGCAGCAGCGAAATGCCGACCTGGGCCGGGGAATGGATAACCTTCCGCTTTGGACTGCTCGCTCGTTCGCATTGTTATTCGTGCAGGCCGTCGTTTTGTTTTTCGTGCTTCCGGCGGTGATGGATGCCCGGATACCGACAGCGGCGGAGCTGACGGGCCGCAGGGGTCTGTTTCTAATCGTCATGTCAGTTGTGATGGCCGCTGGATTGACTGCGCTCAGATACCGAAATATCCGTCGTCTCACTTCGGGCCCATCCGCCGTTCTCGAAGAAAAGGTCAATAAGAACTGGGTTTATCTGGTTGGGCCGGGGTGGCCTGCGCGAACGGCGCTGACGGGCCTGCTGCTTACGCTGGGTATCGGTATTCCTGTGGGTCTGCTGATGGCGGTCGCTCTGCCTGAATCGGAGCTTCTGGCGCCGAACCGTCCACTGACGGTTCTCGCGTTCACAGTGATGACGGCGGTCTGGGCGTTTCCGATGGCCTTCGCGATTCGCTGGTTCACTGTTCGTTCACAGAGAAAGCTGATGTACGATCCGGAATCACGAGGTGTGGTCGCATCGTGAGCGAAGACGAGAGGGCGATCAGGAGTGTCATCGCACGCTGGCATGATGCGACAGCGGCGGGCGATGTCGATTCGATTCTCGAGCTGATGTCGGAGGACGTCGTGTTTCTCGTCGGCGGCAGTGAGCCGACGCGGACGTCAGGCCTTTGCCAATGCCTTCGAGAAGCTGAGCAACGCGATGGGGCGCCATTGAAGCACGCCCCATCGCCGATCACTCAAGGCTTCTGCTGTCCCCATTGGCCTGGCGACTTTATGATGCCCGCCTTCATCGTGAGATAGGTCAGAAGATCAGCAGCGACAAACACGATCACCATCAGACGGAACGACCCGAACGCCAGGACCTTCGTCTGGGCGAGCAGCGCAGACAGCATCACTCCGACAATTGCGCTCGTTACAGCAAATCCTTCAGCCGACGTGCGAAAAGCTTGCGTACTCATTGTCGCTCCTCTTGAATAAGTGCTCGCCTGGCCAGCCAGAGCCCACAAGATCGCGTTACCCTGGCGGGGCGCAATATGATGAAATCATTGCACGATTCAGTCGTGGCGGCTGACCAGGCACATTGACTAGAACAGCAGTGAGATAGCGGTCGCTCCCGATGCCCAGACTGCGCCCGCGGCAGCCGCGTCCCAGCCGACCGGTCCCACCGCCCAGGTAACGTAGATCGTTCGTCCGGCCGCAATTGCATCGGCGCCGAGCACTTTGCCGAATCCGCGGACGTACGGATTCTGCCACCATTTGCCACTACGCGGTGCGAGCGGCAATGCGGAAGCTCCGACTGTAGCGGACGTAGCTTCAGGCGCATTCAGAGCATACGCGGTCCCCATTCCAGGCAGTGTAACCCATGCACTGAGGTTCGCTTCCCAGTAGTCGACCGAGCTGAGGGCAACGGAGCCAACCGCTATCACAGCGCCGGCTTCGTCGGGCGGCAGCATTGTCGCCTGCGACTCCACGTTTTGTATGCCGGTGACGTACTCGTATCTCGACAGGGAATTTCCGGCGATGTAAGTGATCTGGTTGATGAGATTTACTGCCGTCCAGGAGAGATCGGAGCGCGGGGCGAAACTTCCGCCGGCGCTCGAAATGATCGTCTTGTTGATCGGCCGCGTGTCGACGTCTGCCGGACACGTTTCGCTCATCAGCGACGGATCTACGAAATTCGCCGGAACGTCACCGTGGCGCGCACTCTTGTGGAATTCCTTCGTAGCCTTCGCGACAATCCTGCAGACCTCCGCGTGACTTCGCGGTTTTCCGCTCCCCTTGGCGAGCTGCGAATAGATGTAAGCCAGTCCGTCAGTGTGATACTTGCCGATCCAGCCATACTTGTTCTGCAGATCCTCGAGCTTCTGTTGTGTCACGCGAGCATTCAATTCGGGAGCAGTCGGGGGTCCATCGGGTGCGCAGCTCTGTGCGACGAGCATCGCTCCGGTCATCGAGACCAGGACCGCGAAGTACTTCATGGTGGTTCGCATGCTTCCCTCCTTCGTTGGGAATCGGACAGGGACATCCTGCCCGGACGCGAACCCTAAAGGTCATTCAACTCGCTTTCGGCACCGTTTCCTTGCCGCTGTAACGCTTTCGTGTCGCCAACCTGGAAAAGAATCAGTGCGAGCAGGACGCGATGATTGTCTTCCGCACGCTCCTCATTGCTCAGCCGCGAAACTGATCGCATCCACCCTTCATCGCTCAACTCGCTGCCAGACAGACTCTCGAGTTGCAACTCACGATCAGCTCCCATCCGCGCGAGAATCGACGACCGTGCCAACCGGCCTAATGCTGCGACACGCGATCGCTCATGCGGACGCGCGCGACTGACGATACCCGCAACTCTCTTCAATGCCGCTCGTTTGACATGCGCGTCGATCGACGCGCTCCCGCCAGTTGACTCGATCGCGTGAAAATGTCTTCGGATCCCCTCAATCGCGGCGTCGTGCGCATCGGCACTGACCGGTATCGCACGCCCATCGCAGACCCGGAGCGCGACAACGATTCGCGCCGGATCGTCAGTCACTCCCTCACGGTCCTTGATCAGGAGTGTCGGTTGTCCGTTTGCTTCACACAGCGCGAGAAACCCGTCGAATGGTGCGTCAACCGCAGCGACCAACGGGACTTCCTCACCGTTTATTGAGACGGCGACTTTCCATTCTTCGACGATCGCGCGAATCGCTTCTGACATTCGCGGCGTACTCTGTCCGCCAGTTGCCTCGATCGAAACGGAAAATCCAAGGGACGGAAATGCATCGACGACAACGCCTGCGCTCTTCATTTTGTCCTGAAGCACGCGCTCGAGGTGGATGAGCGTCTCGCTGTTTGCCGGTGGACGGATCACGTATGAAGAAATTCGGGCATGACTGGACCCCATTCTTGCAACTCTGCCGAGCCGCTGCTCCATTCTTGCCGGAGTCCAGGGTAAGTCGAGGTGAATCACAACCCCGGCGTCCTGGAGATTTACGCCCTCGCTGAGAAGATCAGTTGTCAGAAGGAGTGTGACTGACTCTGCGGCCGACGGCGCGCTTGCACCCGATGCCCGAGGCGCAAACCGGCGTATCGCCTCGGCCCGACTGATCCGTCCCCCGGCCACCCGAGCGCCGTTCCCAGTCATTGCTGCGACGCATCCATCACTCGCCAGGGCGCGAAAGAGCGCGTCGATTGTGTCGGCGTACTGCGAGAATGCAACGACGCTCACCCCATCATGTTTTCGGCGAATCGCCCTGATGATCTCGGCTCGCTGGTGATCGGTGCTTGAGTTCGCCTTTACACGTTGAAGCAGCGCGGAAATTGACTCAGAGTGTCGCCGAACAACCGGTAATAACTCTGCTGCCGTTCCGCTGCCCGTTGCCACAAGCGCGGCGAACGCGAGCTGAACAGAATCCTCGGCCGAATTCCACGCTGACAGCTCTGACGTCGACGGATACGTCCCGCTCTCGAGAGCTGCGATCAAGCCGATCGCGCGATGCAATCTCCTTCGCAGCGCGCCCTCGAGCGCCGCGTCGCTCGACGCCCACTGCCGAAAAAGCGAATGCACTACGAGAGCGCCGCCATCGCCCCCATCGCGAGGCGGCAACGGCGGTGGAAGATCGAGCAGCAATCGTGGGACATCGTCGTCGTGGGTCAGGTCACGCCACTCAGGCCGCAGCACTTCAGGCAGCTCACTCATCCCCGAAAGAGAGTCCTGCTCCCGTCGAATGATCAGTCGACCGAGCTCAGATGCCTTGAGCGATGCCGCCGCTGAACCCATGAAAATCGCGATCAGCGCGATCAGGTCACGTCGAACGTTGTGCACGGGTGTCGCCGACATCATTAGAACGCACCGTCGGGAAGCAAGGCGCGCGAGCGAGGCGTATCTCTTCG
>JADGQR010000201.1 GCA_017881685.1 Gemmatimonadaceae bacterium | reverse complement strand
CCGAGCTGGTAGCTCTTCTTCCCGCCGATCATGTCCATCGAGTTCCAGAAATCAGGTGTGCGCATCTGGTATGCGACGTCCTTCAGCATTCCATTGAGCTTGCCGTTCTTGATCTCGTAGAACAGCTGTCCGCCGAACTGCGCGTTGTATCGCTGCTGGTCGATCGAGAACGAGCCGTCGCCGATGATTGCGATTCCTTTGTCGGTCGCCGCGATCAGATCCTCGAAACTCTGCTCTTTTTCTCCCGGGAGAAGCGAGACGTTTGGCATGCGCTGGAACTGAATGCTCGACCACGCATCGCCGTACGAGCAGCCGTGCGAGCGCGTCGGCTCGCCCTTCGAGTCGTAACACCACTTGAGCCAGTTTGCCTGCTCGCGTGTCGTCTGGTAGTCGTTGAAGATTCCGTTCTTGATGATGAGGAAGTCATCCGGCTTCACTCCTTCGTCATCGTATCCGATCGTCGCGAGTCCGCCGGGCTGCGAGCGATCGCCCTGGATGTTCATGAACTCCGGACCGTACTTGAGTTTGCCGAGCACTTTTTCGGGCGGGGAGACGAA
This sequence comes from Gemmatimonadaceae bacterium, assembly GCA_017881685.1. Classification (GTDB taxonomy): domain Bacteria; phylum Gemmatimonadota; class Gemmatimonadetes; order Gemmatimonadales; family Gemmatimonadaceae; genus UBA4720. The sequence goes on along the minus strand of JADGQR010000201.1, from coordinate 5,298 downwards.
AGACGTGCCGGCGTAGTTGGCTTCGTATCCGCTCGCGCGGTCGAGCTCCGTCGGGTGTCCGATCGACTCGTGAATCGTGAGCCAGAGATGCGAGGGATGGAGAACGAGATCGTAGCGACCGACATCGACGGGCTTCGCCTTCAGCTTCGCCGCTGCTTCTTCTCCCCACTTCGCCGAGTTGCCGACGAGATCCTGTTCGAGGATGAGCTCGTAGCCGCGTCCCATGGGCGGGGTCACGTTGCCGCGGTTCTGGAAATCGGACTGGTCGGGAGCGACCGCCGTGAACTGCATCGGCGCCCAGCTCTGAATGATCGTCTGATTCACCACCGAGCCGTTGGTGTCGGCGTAGTTGCGCTCTGTCTTCCGGAAGAACATTCCGCTGAACACGAACTTGACGTTCGGCGCCTTCATCGCCTCGGCGTTCGCCTTGAGGAGAAGGTCAGCCTTCTGTTCGATCGGAATCGTCCAGGGATCTATCTTGTAGTCGTTCTTCCAGCTCACGTCCTTGAACGCCGGAGTTGGAGCGAGCTCGACGGCTTTGTCGCGGCCGACGCGAGTTGCTTTCGCGACAGCGACGGCGCGCTTGGCTGCATCGGCCACAGCTTCCTTTGTCATCGTGCGTGTCGCGGCGAATCCCCACGTCCCGTCGAAGAGAGCGCGGACTCCGGCTCCCATTGAATCGGTGTCGACGACGTTGGTGATCTGCTGTTCGCGTGTCTGGACGAAATTCTGGAGGTAGCGTCCAATGCGAACGTCTGCGTAGCTGGCTCCGGCCATCTTCGCGGCGTTCAGTGCTTCCATCATCAGGTCGCGAGTCGGAGCATCCATGGTAGGTGCTGGCGGCTCCACTGGAAGCGGCGTCATTCCGTGCGCCTTTCGGAACGCTGCTTCGGCCGCAATAGCGCCGGCGATGAGCGTTCCCTGCTTCAGGAATTCCCTGCGATTTGTCATGACTTGGGAGTGGTTGTTGGTCGAGTGCTCACTGGTCTGATTGAAGATGCATACGAGATGCTGACAGAGTGAGTACGGAGCTTGTAAGAAAGTTGTTTCCTGCCATGCGACGCAACGTTGTGCAATGAACCCCAGTAATGAGTATGGGGTTCAACGCTTGAGTGATTTTCACGGGTACGATGTAAACCTGTTCGAACCAGACCAGATGACAGATCGAAGCCAGGCCACGATACCATCTGCTAACGCGCACTTGCTCTGGCTGCCATTCGCGCTGATTGCGACGGCGCTTGTCCTCATGCTCACAACCCCACTCATCATTGGCAGCCGAATTCAGCGGTTGAGGCGCCATGAGGGTAACGTGATTGCTCCTGCTCTGGTCTGGGTGAACGATCTCGAAGCTGCGATAGGGGCTGAAACCGCCGCGCGCAGCGAAGAAGCCGAAAAGACGACCGATTCGACCGACGCGCGAAAATCCGCCGAAACTGCACAGACAAACGGCACGAGGGACCTCAGCACACTTGACTCGCTCGTTCGCAAGGATGGACCGGATGCGATCGTGCTTCTGGCAAAAGCACGCGTCGCCATCGAATCATGGCGCCAGGAGCAGTCACACTTCGTCCTTGCCGGCAAGGTCGAGCCATCCGACGCCATCGCCGACAGATCGGCCGCCCGTTCGCGGCGTTGGAAGTCAGTGCAAACCGCACTGTCAGCTGTTCAACGCGTCGATGATGATCTGGGCAACCAGAGCCAGGCGGAGCTCGCCGAGATATCACGGCTCGAGAGGCTCAATGACTTTGTCCCGCTGCTTCTTGTGCCGTTGGCCCTCATTGGACTTGCGGCTCTGGCGTGGACGGCACGCAGAACGCGACAACTGTCGCGCGAAGCTTCGGCCGGACGAACGGCCGCCGAGCAGGCTCTCGCCGCAAAATCCGCCTTGATGAGAGGCGTCACCCATGATTTGAAAAACCCGCTGGGCGCCGCGCGTGGATACGCCGAGCTCATCGCCGACGGCACGTTTGGCCCCGTGCCCGAGGCACAGGCGGAGATCATGAAGCGGCTTCAGAGCCTGATCGACGTGACGCTCGACACGTTGAACGATCTCGTTGAACTATCAAGGGCAGACGCCGGAATGCTGACCGTAAGCGTCGCGGAGACCGATATCACAGCTTTGACACGCGATCTAGTGGATGACTACAGGCCGATTGGAAAGAGATCCGGCGTCTCGATCACGCTCGATATCAGCGACGACGTTGCCAGCGATCGTATCATGAGAACGGATCCCAACAGAGTGCGCCAGGTGCTGGGAAATCTTCTGTCCAATTCCTTCAAGTATGCATCAGACGGGCGCGCCGTTCGCATGCTCGTCAGGCAGGCAGTCGATCCAGTCATCGGGGAACTGGTCGTCATCCAGGTGTCGGATCGCGGACCGGGAATACCGGCGGAATTGCACGAACGAGTGTTTGAGGAATTCTTTCGGGTTCCCAACGCATCGACTGCGGTGAATGGCACGGGTGTCGGCCTGGCCATCGCGCGCCGCGTCGCCCGACTCCTCGGCGGTGACCTCCGACTCGAGGACACAGACGGAGGCGGCGCGACGTTCACGCTTCTTCTGCCGGTCACGACAAAGCGACACGCGTGAGGCGCCGCCTTCTCGCCTACTGTCGGATCACACGACCGGCAACAGGTGGAGAAACCCTGCCTTTGGAATCCTGCGACATGCGCTTCAACAACAGGTCAACCGCGCGCGGCGCACTGTCCCTCATGTCGCAAGCGGCCTTCGCTTCGGGAACGACATAACCGTCGCCACCCTCACATGCGGGATACACGTTCATCGCCAGCTTGATCGTGTCGTTCGGACCGATCACCGTGCCGTCGGACTTCATTATGTCACCGACGATACGCGAGCCGGTCGGCTTCGTGTGATCCCAGGTGAACTTGACCCCTGACACCTGGAGATACGGTCCCTTCCCGACTGATCCCTCGGCCACTCCGTGCTCGAGAATCGCGCGAAGACGAGAACCAGTGATCGGGAAGCTCATGATCCGCGTTTCATCCGAGAACAGGAAGATGGATTCGAGCTGATAGTTCGTGATTGGGCCCGCGGCGAGAATGTCGTCGATGCGCATCGTCCCCGAATTCATTACCGCGGCGTCGGAGCTGGTGCCGAGTCTCATTGCATCCGTCACGAGATCACCGAGTGGCGATTCCTGCGTTCGATTCACCGCGTCCCGGCCGTCGAGCGGAAACTCGGTCGTCGCGACGACTCGTTCTCGCCCAAGCCTCTTTGCGGCGCTGTCATTCCACGCGCTGACGACCGCCTGCGTCGCAGCTTGGAAGGGAAATCTCTTATCGATTCTGATCAACTCATCGCTTTGAGTCCAGCCGTTCGCCGCGCGCGTGAGTGTGAGAAGCTGCGCTGACCGCGCATTCGCGTCGGCTTTCAACAGTCGTCTGTCGCCGATGAGAATGCGATGCCACTCATGCTCGTGTCCGCCGAGGATGAAATTGAGATCCGGCTCACGCATGAGGAGGAGACTGTCTGCTTCCTTCGTCTGGTGCGTCAGGCCGTAGATGATCTGCGCGCCCGAACCTTTCAGTGCGGCGATCGCCGAATGCGCTGCGCTGTCGGCGTTGCTGCATTTGACGTACTTGCTATAGCCCTCGACGATCGTGACGCCGAAGACTCCGACCTTCACTCCGTTGATCGTGCTTGTGTCCCAGCGCGATACACCCGGAAACGGTTCTCCGGTCGACAGCATGCAGTTAGCCGACGTCCACTTGAATCTTGAGTTGGCGATGCGTGAGATGAGCGTGTCGCGATTGAGCTCGAACTCATGATTGCCGAACGTGACGCGCTGGACGCCCGCCGCGTTGAGTTCCTGCCTCATCTGTTCGCCGCGATACCATTTGCTCAGCAGGCTCGGGCTGAGAAAATCTCCCGCGAGAACGAGACTCACTGGGCCCGATCGCTGCAGCGAATCACGAATCGATGCGACTCGCGCGAGGCCCGCGGTTCCATCGCGAACTGTGTCGCCGAAATAGACGTCGTTTATGAGCAGGAAGCGAAGTGGCGCGTTGGCTGGAGTCGGGCTTGGAGTCACGGCACAGCCGCTCAGGAGAATGAGAGAGGCGGCGAGTGCCGAGAAGGCAGAAACGGCGGAACGGCTCATGGGGGAGGAGTTGGAGATCGGGAGATGGGGAGACAACAACCTTTGGGTACAACGGACATTCGAGTCATCCGAGTACTTCGTCTACCAGTTGCCCTCTCTCTTCATGTCCATGCGGAGAGGATGTGTGCTCTGGCCCTGGGCGACGATGTACGGGATGTTCATCTTGTCGCCGTTGATCGTCCCGACCATTGCGGGAGGATGCTTGCTCTGCTTGTTGGGATCGGGAAGGAACGTGATCTGCGTTCCCTTCACCGAGAATTTCCCCTTGTAGGTCTCGTTGAGCAGCGGGCCGGGCCGGACCGCGGCCTTGGGCGCCACGTGCTGCCTATAGTATTTGAACGAGGCGATGAATCGGCCGTCCGGACGCAGAGTGATCAGCCCCTGTTCGAGCTTGAACCAGTGTTCCCAGCCGTCTTGCGATGGGACGCGCTCGATTCGCGGGAGCGGATGGGAGTTGAGCAGCGTGGCAACGAACAGACCGGTCGGCAGCGCACTCGTGGCGTTTGCACGCAAGGGGAGAACGAGCGACGCGATCAGGAACAGACGGGTAATGATCATCATCTACAAGTATAGGGTGAAGACTTTGGGGTTGCATACCCCTCGAAAGCATTGAGCGGTCCGGCTCACGCTCCGCGGCCTTCACGAATACTTTCCGATGATGCGCAGACGATTGCCAATCGAGAAGCCGGCGTGAGCGAGACGCGATTTCATAAAGTCCTGCTCATTGTGAATCCCGCGTCGCGGCGCGGCGCAAAAATGGCGCGTAAGGCTGCCATGGCTTTCCACGAGCTTGGCTGCTCGCTCGATACGATGATGACTGAGTCACCGGGTCATGGGGCCGAGCTCGCCGCAAAGCACGGCAGTGAATACGACGCCGTCTTCACGCTCGGCGGCGATGGGACGGCTATAGAAGTAGTAGGGGCTTTATCCCATACCGGACCGCCGGTCGGAATTCTTCCGGGTGGAACTGGCAATGTCGTCGCGCGGACGCTGGGTACGTCCGCCAATGTTCGGAAGGCGGTGAGGTCGCTCCTTCAGGGCGACGAGGCGCGGATCGATCTCGGGCGTCTCGCGAGTGGCCAGCGGTTCATGATCGGCATGGGTGTTGGCCTCGACGCTACGATGATCTTCTACGCCCCAGGGCCATTGAAGCGGAGGATTGGTTTTTTCGCCTATG
>JADGQR010000200.1 GCA_017881685.1 Gemmatimonadaceae bacterium | reverse complement strand
TTCAGTGGCTCAGCAAGCGGCACGACGTCGCTCCAGGGTTTCCTTCCATCGCAGAACGTGACCGTCACGGCTACAGCTGTTGCGGGACCGCCGGCCACGTGGTCCGCATCGGCGAAGCACAGCCTGACCACCAAGACCTGCAGCTCGTCAGCAGGCGGTCAGATTACTTGTACCTGATGTTTGGGTGATTCGTACTTGAAACGGGCGGCCCAGCTTGGCCGCCCGTTTTGTGTAAGTGGAATCCCTGATCTGATTTTGTGTTGCTTTTGTTTTGCGGCCTCGTCTTCTGACGAAGTGCCACATCATCTCACGGAGAGTGAACACATGGTTAAGAACAAAAAGGGTTTTACGTTGATCGAGCTTCTCATCGTCGTCGTGATCATCGGCATCCTTGCCGCGATCGCGATTCCGAAGTTCGCCAACACGAAGGAAAAGGCGTACGTCGCATCGATGAAAGCTGATCTGCGTAACCTTGCCACTTATGAGGAAAGCTACGCGGCCGATAGCTCAGGCCAGTATTTCAGTGGCTCAGCAAGCGGCACGACGTCGCTCCAGGGTTTCCTTCCATCGCAGAACGTGACCGTCACGGCTACAGCTGTTGCGGGACCGCCGGCCACGTGGTCGGCAGCGGCATCGCACAGCCTGACCACCAAGACCTGCAGCTCGTCCGCAGGCGGTCAGATCACCTGCACCTGATCCTGCAGTCTCTGTGAGAGATTCGCGGCGGCAGAGTTGCCGTCGCGGATTCTCTCGCTGACACAAATGAGGCGGCCTTCGGGCCGCTTTTGTTTTGCACTGGAATGATGTGTCGATACGACCACTGATGTCCGGCCGTCGACCAGCTGTCTGTAAAGTCCGCGCATGAGATTCGTAATTCGGCGCGGGCTCTCGTTGATCGAAATACTCATTGCAATCCTTCTCTTCACGGTCGGAGCCCTCGGTCTCGCCGCCACTTCTGGGTCGATTGCCCGCCAGCTGGTCTCCAGTGACCAGCGCTCGCGCGCAGCGGCGATAGCAGGATCGAGAGATGAGCTGGTTCACGCTTCCATATGTGCTTCCTCGTCTGGATCGCAAAGCTCCTTCGGCATCGATGCGACCTGGACCATCCAGGAGGCGGGATCGCGGGCGCTGATCGACCAGCGACTCGAGCGACGCGACTCGAAGGGCGTTCACAGCGAAACATTCCGGTCGGGCGCGCCGTGCGACTGAATCGAAAGGCGTTCAGCTTGCCGGAGCTGCTGGTTTCGCTGGTAGTTGGCGGCATCGTTGTGACCGCGATTACGACGACGCTTGTGCGCCAGCAACGCTTCTATGGTGCGGCCTCGGAAATCCTGGATGTTCGTGCGCAGCTGCGAGACGCGGGCGATGTACTTGCCTCCGACATTCGCGGCGCGGCCGTCGCCAGCTACGGCCTGCCGTTCATCGCTGACTCGGCAATCGAGATGTTTACAACCATCGGAACTGCGGTGCTCTGCTCGGCCCCGTCGGGAGCGGTGCTTGCTCTCGCTCCGTCTGTCCTTGCCAACGGCAACACACTGACGTCGCTGCTGGCGACACCTGATACAGCCGATCTTGCAGCGGTGTACTCCATCCCTGCTGGTAACACCGATTCTGCTCGTTGGGAAACACGGAAGATCGTTGCGTTCGCCAGCCGCTCGCTGGCGACTACGTGTCCATCCTCGACCGGCTTTACGACTGTTGCAGATGCGGCCGCTGGAGTGACGGGATATCAGGTCACTCTCTCCTCGCCCCCGGGGCCGAGCGTCAACAAGGGCGCGCCGATACGCTTTCTACGGCGCGCGCGCTACAGCATCTACAGGTCCTCTGATGGCAAATGGTATCTGGGATACCGGCGCTGCAGCGCTTCGGGCATGTCGGCATGTTCAGCGATCCAGCCTGTCAGCGGGCCATACCGGGCGTTCGGACCGCGCGGCAGCGAAAGTGGTTTGTCTTTTCGCTACTACGATTCAAACGGAGCCGAAATCGCGGCTGGGTCTTCAGTCATCGACGTCGCGCGCGTCGATATCGTCGTCCGCGGCGCGGCGTCGCGACGCATTGGTTTGACCGGAGACACTCAGCAGGCATTTGCCGACTCGGCCGTCGTAACCGTGTCGCCGAGAAATCGCGCCAGATGACTGCACGTCGCGGGTTCGTACTTGCGGCGGCTCTTGTGGCCGTCGTGCTGATCGCGGTACTCGTGACGGGCGCCTTGTTCGTTACCGGTCAGGAAGCGCACGCGACCGAGACAGAGCTTCTCGAGACGCGCGCGGCTGCCTACGCTGAGAGAGCTGCGCTCGAGGAAATGGCGCAATGGAAGGCGGCTAAATGTGACTCGCTGAGGGTTGGAGCAGTCATTATCGAAAGTTCTCCCGCCGATCCGCCATTCGAGAGCACCGTGTACGTAACACGACTCGACAGCGCGGTTTTCCTGATTGTCGGCGAGGGTCGCGTTGCGTCCGGCGGAAATACACGAATCCGCAGGCGAATCGCCATTTCAGTGCGATTGGTGCGCGATGCAGAAGGCGCCGAACGCGTGCTGCGTGTGAGCGAGCAAGCATGGGCGGCTCTTTATCAGATGTAACCCTTTCCGCTGTTACCTCGCCGCCATGTGAATCGTGTCTAGCGTGCAATCATCAGAAGTCTCCTACCACTGGGATCCATGGCAATCTTCGGCCGAAACAAAACGACAGTTGGTCTCGATATCGGATCGGGCCTCATCAAGATCGCCGTCATCGACCATCGCAAAGGGCTTCCGGAGCTCGTGAAGGTTGCAATCACGAAGCTTCAGCCCGACGCAATCGTCGAAGGCGAAGTAATGGATCCAGGAATTGTGTCTGACGCAATCCGCGCTGCCTTTGACAATGCGAAGATCAGCTCGAGACGCATTGTGACCGCAGTTGGCGGAAGAGACGTGATCATCAAGAAGATTCAGACCGAGCGAGTCAAGGAAAAGCAGGCACGTGAGCTCATGCGTTGGGAAGCTGAGCAGCACGTCCCTGACGTCGAATCGGTCGAGCTCGACTTTCAGATCCTCGACAGCGGCAAGACGTCTGATGAGATGAACGTGCTTCTTGTCGCCGCCAAACGCGACCTGGTGGACGCCAAGATGCGCATCCTCGCCGATGCCGGCATTGTGCCCTCGATCGTCGACGTCGACGCATTCGCTCTTCATAACGCATTCGAGGTCAACTACCCCGAAGCGATGAAGGGAATTGTGGGACTCGTGAATATCGGCAACGAAGTCACCAACGTGAACATCATGGATAACGGCGTGCCAATTCTTACGAGAGATCTTCCTCTCGGGACACGCCGCTTTGCCGAAGATATCCAGCGTCAGCATGGCCTCAGCGCGCGCGACGCGGAGAATCTCATTCGTGGTTACGATCGATCGCCGCAGCTCGACGGCGTACTCTCGGTTCGTGTCGAGGAAATTGCAGTGGGGGTCGAGCGGGCAGCAGCGTTCCTCGCATCATCGAAGAACAGTGCAGCGTTGCGGGCAGTCTATGTGTGTGGCGGTGGCTCGCGCACACCGGGCCTGGCCGAGACTCTCGCAGATCGTCTGAAGATCTCCGTCGAGCATGCGAACCCGCTTGCCCGTCTGAACATCCGCGATGGCGCCCTCGAGTCTCTTACGACCGATGAAGTCGCGCCGCTTCTCATGCTTCCCATTGGTCTGGCGCTCCGCCACTAGACCGCCGTCAACGGATATCTGAAATGATCGAAGTCAATCTTCTCCCAGGCGCCGGCAGTAAAGCGCAGAGCCGCTCCGAGTTCAACCTCGCGGGAATGGCCTCAAGCGCGACAGCCGGTATCAAGGACAAGTTCCTGGTCGGCTCGGTTGCCATCGTGTCGACAGTGGTTGTGGTCGTATCACTTCTCTTCATGTCGCAGAACAATCGCGAACGTGTCCTCACTGAGCGGGAGGCTCGCGCAGTACAGGACTCCGCCCGCTACAAGGTCGTCCTCGCCGCGAAAGTGAAAGCTGAAGCGACGCGCGATTCTCTTTATCAGCAGGTCGCGATAATCAAATCCATTGATGACAGCCGGTACCTGTGGCCGCACCTGCTCGAAGAGATCAGCAACGCGCTTCCCCAGTACACATGGCTCACGCTCGTCACGCAGACGAGCACCCCGCCAAGCTCATCGCTCGCCGACGAGTCCGCGCCCAAGCCTGCTGCTGCCGGCGCGAAGGTCAAAGAGCCGACTGCAAAGGAAAAGAAGGCACACGCCGATTCGGTTCTCGCTGTCGCTTCGCGCGCAACGAAGTTCCGCATCGTTGGCCACACCGTCGACATACAGGCCCTTACGCTGTTCATGAAAACCCTCGAAGCATCGCCGTTCATTCAGAACGTTCAGCTCACCAAATCAGATCTCGTGCTCGTAGACAACAAGGAAGTGACCGAATTCCAGCTCGAGGCGGAGTCCCAGAAACCGCCGCCGTTCATCATCCGCACGGTCGCAATGTCCGTGGGAGGTAATTGAAATGGCAATCGGTGCAAACCTCACGAAGCGCGATCAGATTCTGATCTCGGTCTCCGTCATCACACTCGCTCTCGCTGGCTCGTACGGATACTTCATGTACCTGCCAAAGCAGGACGACATCGCTGTCATCGAAGAGCATGTGAACACGCTCGACAAGAAAAACCAGCAGGCGGCAGCGGATCTTGCGAGCAACAGCATTCCAAAGCTCCAGGCGCAGGCGAAAGAGTATGAAGCAAGCCTGAAGATTCTGCAGCAGCTCGTTCCGACGACCAACGAAGTGCCGGCGCTGCTCGAGAACGTATCGACTGCGGCACGCAGAGTCGGTCTTGACCTCGCCTCGGTCGAGCCGATGCCCGTGCTCGTTGGCGAGCAGTTCGACACCTACAGATACAAGGTGTCGGTGAAGGGCGGGTATCACGCTCTCGCCGGCTTCCTGACAAATGTCGGCTCGCTAAATCGAATCGTGGCTCCTGTCGCGCTCGATCTGAAGGACGCGACCCCCGCGGAAGCGAAGAAGGCGCGTCCGAAGGCAGGCGAGTCGACACTCAACACCGATTTCCAGATTCAGACCTACATCGCGCACGCGCCGATTCAGGCAGCCGTGAGCGCGGAGGAGAAGAGCCAGTGACATTGAACAAGGGCATCGTGATCAGCTGCGCGGCGATCATCGCTGCGGGCGCCGTGATAGTTCTTGGCGCGGACGCTCAAACACCAAAGCCTTCGCATCGCATCGTCCGTGTTGCTTCGAACACGACTCGCGCGAAAGCGCCTGCGCCCGTCGCGGCCCCCACTCCTGAATCGCCTGCAGCCCCGGCGGCGTCCGCGCAGCCTGAGGTGCTCATCAATCGTGAGACCTACAGCTATCCAGATGGAGGTCGTCGCGATCCGTTCGTCTCTCTAATGAATACAGAAGAGATCAGACCGCTCATCGGTGATCTCAAGCTTGTCGCAATCGCGTTTGACGCGACGGGAAGAAACTCGGTCGCAGTGCTCCGTGACATCGGCACGAAGGAGCAGTATCGGGTGAAGGTCGGCCAGCAGATCGGCCGCATGCGTGTCGCTGCAATCCACGAGAAGGACGTCGTGTTCGGTATCGAGGAGTTCGGTTACAGCCGCCAGGAATCGGTGGCGATGAATGATTCAACCAAAGTGAGGACGCAATGAGGCAGTTTCTGGCGGCTTGTGCCGCTCTCGCGCTCGTTCCCGCAGCCGGCACGCTACAGGCGGCTGCGATACGAGCTGAAAGCGCGGTATCAGCCAACGTAACTCCGAACGCTCCGGCCATTCGTGCCGTCAGCGTGGTACCGGCGGCCGGCCGCGCGGAGATTGTCATTGGCGTTGATCCTTCGGTTGAAGTTGACGACTTCG
>JADGQR010000027.1 GCA_017881685.1 Gemmatimonadaceae bacterium | reverse complement strand
CCGGCTGACATCCAGCACGAATGGTTCATCGTCGACGCGGAGGGCATGGTCCTTGGCCGCCTCGCCGCAGAGGTCGCGAAGATCATTCGCGGCAAGCACAAGCCGATGTACACCCCGCACATGGATACCGGCGATAACGTCATCGTCATCAACGCCTCCAAGGTCCGCGTCACCGGAAAGAAGGGAGAGCAGAAACGCTACTTCCATCACACCGGCTACATGGGCCACGAGCGCTTCACGCCATTCGCCTCGATGCTCGACAAGCATCCCGAGCGCGTGATCGAGAAAGCGGTATACGGCATGCTGCCGAAGACCGCTCTCGGACGTCAGTCCCTGCGCCGCAAGCTCCGCGTTTTTGCAACAGACAAGCACTCCCACGCTGCGCAGCAGCCCAAGGTGCTCGACCTCAACAAGAAGAGTGAGACGAAGTAATGGCTGAAAGTCCCACCACGCACACGATCGGACGCCGGAAGGAAGCCCGCTGCCGTCTTTACCTGAAGCCCGGTTCTGGCAAGTGGCTGGTCAATGGACGCACGCTTGGCGACTATTTTCCCCGCTCCGCGCACGTCGCCGCGATCCAGCAGCCGTTCACGGCGACCGATACACTCGGCCGCTTCGACATCATGGCCCGCGTTGACGGCGGCGGGCTCACCGGCCAGGCCGGTGCCCTTCGCCTCGCAGTAGCTCGTGCTCTCGTCAAGCTCGACGAGACACATCGCCGGAAGCTCCGGGACCTCGGACTTCTGACTCGTGATGCCCGCGCAGTCGAGCGTAAAAAGCCCGGCCGTCCAAAGGCACGCAAGAAGTTCCAGTTCTCCAAGCGTTAATCGGATCCCTTACTGAATGACTGAACCAAACCTCGATCAACTTCTAGCCGCCGGAGTTCACTTCGGCCATCAGACCCGTCGCTGGAACCCGAAGATGCGTCGTTTCATCTTCGCGGAACGCAACGGCATCCACATCATCGACCTCCAGAAGACGCTGCGTCAGCTGGAAATCGCGAAGACGCTGGCACGCAATGTTGTGCTCCGTGGAGAAAGCGTCCTCTTTGTCTGCACCAAGCGCCAGCTCGTCAACATCGTGAAGGATGAGGCAGACCGCGCAGGCGCAATGCACATCACCGAGCGCTGGCTTGGCGGCCTTCTCACGAATTTCCAGACGGTCAAGAAGCAGGTCCGCAAGCTCAAGGAGCTCGAGGCCGGCAGCGAGGCTGGTGGAGATTTCGAGAACTACACAAAGAAAGAGCAGCTCATGATGAGCCGCCAGCGCGACAAGCTTTCGAAGAACCTCAGCGGCATCAAGAACCTGAATCGTCTCCCTGGCCTGATGTTCGTGATCGACTCCAAGAAGGAGCGCATCGCGGTGGCCGAGGCGAACAAGCTTGGCATTCCGATCATTGCACTCGTCGACACGAACGCGGATCCCGATCTGATCACGGTCCCGATCGCCGGAAACGACGACGCGATCAAGTCTGTCGAGCTGGTCACGCACGCGATCTCCGATGCCATCATCGAAGCCAAGCGTGAGGCCCCGATTCGCGAAGAGACCGAAGAGACGGAGTCGTACACGTACAGCTCCGACCGTGGCGCTGAGCCGGAAGGCGAAGGCGACCGCAAGAGGAAGCGCCGTCCGCGGCGTCGTCGGGCAAAGCCTGAGGCCATTGCGGCCCGGCTGAAGACCGGCGCAGAGGGAGAAGCAGCAGGGGAAGGCGAGGCCGGCGGAGAAGCCAGCGGCGCGTCGGACTCCCCGGGTGAGTCCGGAGCTAACGCCGAAAGTTCGGAAGGTTAACTTCCTCCTGCCTGCGGGCAGACCCGCCGCCGGCCAAACAGCCGGCGGCGTTCTTTTAACCGATCACTACGCGCTCCTGAGCGCTAAGAATGAATAAGGAAGGATAGAGAGATGTTCACAGCAAAAGACGTGATGGCTCTGCGCCAGGCTACCGGCGCGGGAATGATGGAGGCCAAGAAGGCACTGGTAGAGACGAATGGCGACATGGAAAAGGCCAGGGAGCTTCTTCGCGTGAAAGGGATTGCCAAGGCCGATAAACGATCGGGCAAGCAGACATCCGAAGGCGCGATCACGAGCTACATCCATCACAACGGAAAGGTCGGAGTCCTGGTCGAAGTGAACTGCGAGACAGACTTCGTTGCACGCACCGACGACTTCAAGACGCTCTGCCGCGAGATCGCGCTTCACATTGCGAGCGCCGCACCGATTTCCGTAGACAAGGACGGAGTTCCGCAGGAGCGTGTTGACAGCGAGCGTCGCATTGCGGAAGAGCAGGCCAAGGCAAGCGGAAAGCCCGAGAACATCGTCCAGCGCATGGTCGAGGGAAAAGTCGAAGCGTATTACAAGGACAACTGCCTCGTTTACCAGCCGTGGATCCGCGAGCCGAAGAAGTCGATCGCCGATCTCATCAAGGAGACGTCGGCGAAGGTCGGCGAGAACATCGTAGTTCGCCGCTTCACCCGTTATCAGATGGGCGAGGAATAAAGCACTTGGCCACCACGGCGTATTCGCGCGTTCTCCTGAAGATCTCCGGCGAGGCTCTCGCCGGAGGAAAGGGAGTCGGATTCGATTTTGACACCCTGACGCGCATCGCCGGGGAGATCAAGCAGGTCGTTGACACCGGTGCCGGAATCGGCCTCGTGATCGGCGGCGGCAACATCGTTCGTGGAGCGCAGTTCGCGCAGCACGGGATGGACCGCGTCGGCGGCGACTACATGGGCATGCTCGGCACCGTGATCAATGCGCTGGCGGTGCAGGATGTTCTCGAGCGTGCCGACGTTCAGACTCGCGTAATGACGGCGATCAACATGGAACAGATCGCCGAGCCGTTCATTCGCCGCCGCGCCCTTCGTCATTTCGAGAAAGGGCGCGTCGTCATTTTTGCGGGTGGCACAGGCAATCCCTACTTCTCGACCGATACTGCGGCGGCGCTTCGCGCAATTCAGACGAAGTCCCAGGTCATCATCAAGGCGACCAGCGTCGATGGCGTGTATTCTGCCGATCCAAAGAAGGATCCGGCGGCTACGCTCTTCACCGACATCAGCTATCGCGACGTCATGCTCAAGGAGCTTGGCGTGATGGACCAGACGGCTATCGCCCTGTGCAGAGAGAACAAGCTTCCCGTTATAGTTTTGAACATCAACACTCCTGGAGCGATTGCGCGAGCCGTTGCCGGCGAGCGGATCGGGACACTGGTTCAATGAGCACGATTCAACAGATCACCAAGGATTCACGATCAGCGATGGAGAAGTCGCTGGAGAGCTCCAAGCGCGAGCTCTCTTCGATTCGCACCGGCAAGGCGAGCACGAGCCTCCTCGACACGGTGCGCGTCGAAGTGTACGGTCAGACGATGCCGCTCAATCAGGTCGCGAGTGTGTCCGCGCCTGAGCCGCGCCTCCTTACCGTGACGCCATGGGACAAGGGACAGATTCAGGCGATCGAGAAAGCAATTCGCGATTCCGATCTCGGATTGAACCCGATGTCACAGAGCGGGGTGATTCGCGTTCCTCTTCCCGCATTGAACGAAGAGAGAAGAAGGGATCTCGTGAAGGTCGTCCACAAGCTCGCTGAGGAAGCGCGCATTGGAATCCGTCACGCGCGTACCGAAGGGCGCGACAAGCTGAAGAAGCTCGGTCACACCAGCGAAGACGACGTCAAGCACGCGGAGAAGGACCTGCAGAAGTTGCACGACGACTTCATCACGAAAATCGATGATCTGCTAAAGGTAAAAGAAGCTGAAATAATGGAAGTCTGAGCTCGTGTCCGAGCTCACACGGCGCGTTCTGTTCGCGCTGCTTGGCGCGCCTTTGACTGTCGCGCTCATCTTCATCGGCGGCTGGGTATTCGCCGCCGCTCTCGGTGCGGTCGCGGCGATCGGTGCATGGGAACTGGTTCGCATGGCGAAGACCAGTGGCTCGGAGCCGCTCGAGATTCCCGCGATAATGCTGGCCGCCGCCATTCCTCTTGCTGTTCACGCGAACTACCTGGGCGTGTTTCGTGTGACGGTGACGTTCGGCGTGCTTGCGTTCCTCGCGTTGCTCGCGACAGCGATCTGGGCGCGTGGCGTCGAGGGCAGGCCGCTGGTCTCGTTCTCGGTAACACTCGTCTGCATCATCTATCCCGCGCTCGTGTCGTACATGTATCCGCTGCGATATCACGACTACACGGTTGGGGCACTCGCTGGCACGATGCTCGTGATGTTTCCGATTGCAGTAACCTGGGCAACCGACACCGGAGCGTACGCGTTCGGGCGCATGCTCGGCAGACACAAGCTGATTCCCGCTGTGAGTCCGGCGAAGACTATTGAGGGCGCGATCGGCGGTCTCGTCGTCGCCGTTCTCGGTACGTGGATATTCGCGCAGTTCCTGCTCAGGCCATTTGCGCAGCTCACGCTCAGCCCGATCGGACTTGTGACGTTCGCGATTGCGGTCGGAGTTTTCGGACAGCTTGGAGATCTCGCTGAATCGCTGCTCAAGCGCGATGCGGGAGTGAAGGACTCGTCGAAGCTGCTTCCAGGTCACGGTGGGATTCTGGACAGATTCGACAGTCTGCTCTTCGTTCTCCCCGTCGCGTACCTGCTGCTCAGCGCGTTACTTCTGCCGGCGCCGGTATGACTCCGAAGGGAGTCGCGATCCTCGGATCGACGGGCTCGATCGGAACGACGGCGCTTCGTGTTCTTGCACGCCAGCGCGAGCGGTTTGTCGTCACTGCTTTGACAGCGAACACAAATTCGGCGCTGCTTCGCGAACAGGAAAAGGAATTTCTCCCGTCGTATGTCGGGCTCGTGTGCGGTGATGACGAGCTTCACGCCGGCTGGGGTGGCGGCTCGGATGTGCTCGTCGAGGCTGCGACGCGTGAAGACACTTCGATCGTTCTCAATGCTGTTGTCGGTGCCGCTGGACTCGATGCAACTCTTGCTGCATTGCGCGCGGGAAAGCGAGTCGCGTTAGCCAACAAGGAAACTCTCGTCGTCGCCGGCGCGCTTGCCGAGCAGGCGTGCAGGGAAGGAGGAGGCGAGATCGTTCCGGTAGACAGCGAGCACAGCGCGATACTTCAGTGCATTGGAACGCGTCCAAGGTCGGAGGTGCGTCGCATCATTCTCACGGCGTCGGGCGGACCGTTCCGCGGCTGGAGCGAACAGCAGCTCGCCGATGCAACTCTCGAGGATGCGCTTCGTCATCCTACATGGACCATGGGACGCAAGATCACGATCGACAGCGCGACGCTGGCGAACAAGGCACTCGAAGTGATCGAAGCGCATTTCCTGTTCGGCCTGGACTACGATCAGATCGACGTCGTTGTGCATCCGCAGAGCATTGTGCATTCATTCGTAGAGTTCATCGACGGAAGCGTCGTTGCCCAGATGAGCGTGCCGAGCATGGAGCTGCCCGTCCTCTATGCGCTGACACATCCTGAACGCGCGAGCGACGACGGTGTAGGAGGATTCGATCCGGTGGCGAACTCGCCTCTGACGTTCGAGCCGGTGGCGATGTCGCAATTTCCCGCTCTCGGGCTGGGAATCGCGGCAGGCGAGCGCGGTGGCGCGGCCCCTGCCATCTACAATGCGGCAAACGAGCAGGCGGTTGCATTGTTCCTCGCGGGACGAATCAAATTCGGTGACATTCCAAAGGCGATCGAGTCGGCTCTCGAGCGTCTGAGTGATTTACCGAGTGGTAACAGGGAAGAGCTGCTCGAGGCGGATGCCTCAGCGCGAAAGCATGTAATGGAGCTGTTCTGATGCTGGCATACATAGCGCCGATCTTTGTCTTCGGACTTGTCGTGTTCGTGCACGAGCTTGGCCACTTTCTCGCGGCCAAGGCAGTCGGCGTTTACACACCGCGGTTTTCGATCGGATTCGGAAAGGCGCTTTGGCGCCGACGCCATGGCGAGACCGAGTACGTGCTCGCCCTTCTTCCCATCGGTGGTTATGTGCGAATGGCGTCGAAGGAAGATGAAGCGACGGCATTTCTCGAGGGCGGTGCAGAGAACAGCGCGACTCAGATTGCGCCTGGTGGAGAGCCGCTCGATCCGGATGCGATGATACCGTTTGGTCCGAAGCCAATTCCACAGGACCGCTGGTTCGAGTCGAAGCCGTTGTGGGCGAGGATGATGATTCTCCTCTCTGGCGTGACGATGAACGTGCTTCTCGCGTTCGTCGTAACGACTGGAATGTTCATGCACTACGGAAACCCGTACCTGACGACCAAGGCTGACTCGCTCTTTGCTGGAAAGCCTGCGGCGATGGCCGGCCTTCAGCATGGCGACAGCATTGTTGCGATCAACGGTACGAAGGTCGATTGGGAAGGGCTCGTCACCAAGGTGAGTGCCTCGCCTGGAGTTCCTTTGCAGTTCGACGTCCTTCGCAGTGGCCAGCTCCGGCAGATCGAAATCACTCCCGGTGCCGACACAGCTCTCAATCCTTCGACGGGAAAAGTCGAGAGAGTCGGCCGCATCGGGATTGTGCCAAGTCAGTCGTCGAAGCCGGTCGGTGCTGGCGAAGCCATTACTGGCGGAGCGCGGGCGACGTGGATGATGGCCGGAACGGTCATCGACGCGCTTCGTGGACTTGCGACCCGCAGGGTTTCAGCGAGCGAGCTTGGCGGTCCGATCATGATCGCGCAGGCGTCGGTTCAGGCGGCGCGCGGCGGTGCCGAGCAGCTGCTCTTTCTTATAGCGTTGATAAGCACGAACCTGGCGGTGTTCAATCTCCTGCCGATTCCAGTGCTCGATGGTGGTCAGATCGCGATCAACGTTCTCGAATCGTTGAAAGGGAGTGCGTTCAGCTCTCGGACTCGGGAGTACATCCTGCGCGCTGGTTTAGCGGCGGTGCTGCTTCTGTTCGCGCTGGTCACGTACAACGACATCCGCCGCCTCATCGTGAGTTTCGTTTCGCGGCTGAGCTAACGGCGGGCGCTGCGGATCGTCGGGGCAACAGGACCTCTTCGGCCGCGGAGCCTCGGCAGTCTACGGATGGCGGCCCCCGTCGGGGCGACAGGCGAGCCGAGGCAAGACCGAAGCCCCCCGGAAGGAGAGGAAATCAGTACCGGGAGCGTTGAATGAATCCCCCCAATCCGGTAAATTTGAATGCTATGCCTTTTCCGGACCTGGAACGGCGGGTCGCTGAAATTCGAGAGCGAATTGCGTCGGCGGCCAAGCGGGGCGGGCATGGCCAGAAGACGACGATAATCGCTGTCACCAAGACTCACGGACCCGAAGCTCCCATCGCTGCATTCAACAGCGGGATCGCCGATGTCGGCGAAAACAGGGTCCAGGAAGCCCTTGGGAAGATGGACAGTGTGACGGTGCCGGTTCGCTGGCACCTCATCGGACATCTTCAGCGAAACAAGGTGAAGTCTCTCGACAGGTTCAGTCTCTTTCACGCGCTCGACAGCTCGCGTCTGGCCGACGCAATCGATCGCTTCGGGACCGAGCGCGGAAGACCGGTTGAAGCTTTGATGCAGGTCAATCCGGCCAGGGAAGAGACGAAGGGCGGATTCGACATCGATGAAGTGGCAGGCGAAGCAGCCCGGCTGACGTCGATGAAGGGAATAATTGTGCGGGGAGCGATGACTGTCGCGCGTCTTGGCGCCGACGAGACAGAGCTGCGTGAAACGTTCAGAGCAGTGCGGGAGACGAATCGAATACTCGTGGCGGCCGGACACCCGGCGACTGAATTGTCGATGGGAATGTCAAACGATTACGAGCTGGCAGTAGAAGAAGGGGCGACAATGGTGCGCCTTGGATCGATTCTGTTTGGAGAGCGTGGCAAATGATCGACGAGACCCGGGAAGACTCGAACCACTACGGAACCGTTCAGCATGACTGACAACGGGGCGCTCGTCGCGACTTCACGCTATCGCACGCTGCCGGCCGACAAGCCTGCGGACGAGCTCGAGAAGGAGGTTCTCTCCCGCTGGGCAGAGGATCGCGTGTTCGAGCAGACGCAACAGCCCCGTGAAGGTCAGCCACGTTACGTCTTCTTCGAAGGACCGCCGACGGCCAACGGTCGTCCGGGAATCCATCACGTCTTTGCGCGAACGATCAAGGATCTGTTCTGTCGCCATCGCGCGATGCGCGGATTTTTCGTTCTCCGAAAGGCAGGGTGGGACACCCACGGTCTCCCCGTCGAGATCGAAGTCGAGAAGGCCCTCGGCATCAGTGGCAAACAGGACATCGAGGCGATCGGCGTCGAGAAGTTCAATCAGCTCTGCCGCGAGAGCGTCTGGAAATACCGCGGCGACTGGGAAAAGCTGAGCGAGCGCATCGGCTTCTGGCTCGACTACAGCGACCCATACGTCACATACAGCAACAATTACGTCGAAAGCGTGTGGTGGGCTCTCAAGACGCTTTACGATCGCGACAGGCTTTACCGCGGACACAAGATCCTGCCGTACTGCGCTCGCTGCGGAACGGCGTTGTCGAGTCACGAAGTCGCGCAGGGTTACAAGGACGTAAAGGATCCGAGCGTCTACATCGCGCTCGATCTCGCAGGGGAGGGCAAAGTCCGGCGACGCATCCTCGTGTGGACGACCACGCCGTGGACGCTCGTCTCGAACGTTGCGCTCGCGGTGCATCCCGATCTCGAGTACTCCGAGCTGACAAAGCGGAACGGCGACGGAAGCGAAAACATCGTTCTCGCCACCTCGCGTGCGGGCGCCGTACTCGGCGAAGACTATACGGATCGATGGTCGACGGTTCGCACGATGAAGGGTGCAGAGCTCGTCGCCGCGAAATACAAGCGCCCGCTCGACTGGGTCGAGCTCAAAACCGGCAACCATGAAGTAATTGTCGGCGAGAGTTTCGTCTCCGCCGACGACGGAACCGGTGTGGTGCACATGGCCCCTGCGTTCGGCGCCGACGATTATGCGGCGGCCCAGCGCAATGGCTTGTCATTCGTGCAACCGGTTGACGGCCGTGGTGAGTTTCCCGCAGAGATGCCGCTTGTCGGCGGAATGTTCGTCAAGAACGCGGATGAGAACATCATCGCCGAGCTGAAGCGGCTCGGAGTTCTTTGGAAGGCGGGAACGCTCGAGCACTCGTATCCGCACTGCTGGCGCTGCGACACGCCTCTGCTGTATTACGCGCGCACGTCGTGGTTCGTGCGCACGTCCGCGTACAAGGATGCGATGCTCGCCCGGAATGCCCGTGTTGACTGGCATCCGGCAGAAATCGGCGAAGGGCGGTTCGGCGAATGGCTCACCAACAACATCGATTGGGCGATCTCCCGCGATCGTTACTGGGGATCGCCGCTTCCGCTCTGGATCTGCAACAAGAACAACACACACGTCGACGCGATCGGCAGCTTTGCCGAGCTTGCGGCGAAATCGGGCGCGAACGTTGGCGAGGGATTCGATCCGCACAAGCCGTACATCGACGCGCATTCGTGGGCGTGCAGCCAGTGCGACGGAACGATGAATCGCACACCTGAGGTCATCGACACCTGGTTCGACTCAGGCTCGATGCCGTTCGCTCAATGGCACTATCCATTCGAGAACGCCGACAAGCTCGCGCAGAACTATCCCGCTGACTTCATCGCCGAGGGCGTGGATCAGACGCGTGGGTGGTTCTATTCGCTGCTTGCGATTGCTACAGGTCTCGACGACGCGCTTCCGAAGAACACGCTGGATTACCGCGCGCCGACAGGCGAGGGAGTTCACACCGCGCCGTTCAAATCCGTCGTCGTCAACGATCTCGTGCTCGACGCCGAAGGCGCGAAGATGTCGAAGAGCAAGGGAAACGTCGTCGACCCGTGGGTCATCCTCGACAAATACGGCGCAGACGCCGCGCGACTTTTTCTCGTCGCGTCGAGCAAAGTATGGGTGCCGAGGCGTTTCGACGAAGAGGCGATTCGCGAGAAAGCGGGGAGATTCCTGCTGACGTTCAAGAACGTCTACAGCGGAATCTTCGCGCTGTACGCAAACTTTGGCTGGGAGCCGTCATCAGCTGATCCGGCAGTGGCCGACCGGCCACTCATCGACCGCTGGATTCTGTCGCGCCTCGCCGCAGTCGAAGCCGAGACGGACGCGGCGCTCCAGGGATACGACGCGACGATCGCAGCGACGACGGTGATGAACTTTTTCGTCGACGACGTCTCGAACTGGTACGTGCGTCTGAACCGTCAGCGTTTCTACGACGTCGATGGTGAAGACAATCGTGCGGCATTTGCGACACTTCGCGAAGTGCTCGTCGTCACGTGCAGATTGCTCGCTCCAATTGCGCCGTTTCTCACCGACTGGGTGCACTACGAACTGGAAGGAAACTCTGTGCATCTGGCGCCGTACGTCCGGACAGAAGGGAAGGAAAGAGATCTCAGACTCGAGCGCGCGATGGATCACATCAGAACGCTTTCGACGCTGGGGCGCGCTGCGCGAGAGGATGCCGGTGTAAAGGTTCGGCAGCCACTTACGAAAATGGTTTGCGTCGTTCCGGGGACTCCGGTTGGCGCGGATGACGACGGCAGGGAGCTCGACGCGCTCGTTCCGCTGCTTTCAGGTGAGCTCAACGTCAGGGATGTTAGTTTCCTGTCGTCAGCGGACGCACTGGTTTCGCTGGAGGCGAAAGCCAACTTCAGGTCGCTTGGAAAGAAGTTCGGGAAATCCACGCCGCTCGCTGCGAAAGCCATCGAGGCTCTCAACAGTCAGGCATTGATGGGTTTTGAAAAGGGAGAGCCACTGGCGATCTCTGTTGGAAATGATTCGCGTGAGCTCGATCCGGAAGATCTGACCATCATCCGCCGGGCGTCCGGGAACATGATCGTTAAGGAGGCTTCGGGGTACTTCGCTGCTATCGATCCCGAGGTCACTCCTGAGCTTCGGCTCGAGGGGCTGGCTCGAGAGGTTGTGAGCCGGGTCCAAAGGATGCGTAAGGACAGCGGTTTTGCTGTCAGCGATCGCATCCGGCTGATGGTGAGTGGGACGGAGGAGCTGGAGCAGGCGATTCGCGCTCACTCGGAGTGGATTGCCAATGAGGTCCTGGCGCTCGACATGACGGTCGGCGACACGACAGGAAAATTTCACGCGGCGCAATCGGTTGACATCGACGGTCAGCCGGCGAGCATCGCATTAGAGAGGGCAGTATAGATGGCAACAACGACCGCCGTTAAGAAGCCGAAGGCAATGACAAAAAAGAATCTCGATCATTTCGAGAAGCGGCTTCTTGAAGAGCGCAAACGAGTGCTAAAGGAGCTCGGTCACTATGACGAGGCTTTCGGCTCGACTCAGCAGGGTGCCGACGGAAATCTCAGCGCCTACTCCTTCCATATGGCTGATCAGGGCACCGATGCAATGGAAAGAGAGAAAGCATTCCTGTTCGCGAGTCAGGAAGGACGTTTTCTCTGGCATCTCGATGAAGCGCTTCGCCGTCTCTACCGCTCGCCGGAGACATTCGGCAAATGTCACAACTGTGGAAATGAAATAGCCTACGAGCGCCTCGACGCGCTGCCGCATGCCCGTTTCTGCATCGACTGCAAGCAGCGTGAGGAAGATGCAAAGAGGCAGGGCTAACACTCCGCTTTTCTGGACCGTCCTGGTGGTGATCGTCATCGCTGACGTCATCACCAAGGCGATCGCAGTCTATTCGCTCGTTCCAATGAGAATACCGCACGAGCTGATGGGCGAAGCTGTGCGGTTCACTCTCGTTTATAACCCGGGCGCGGCTTTTGGCCTGCATCTCGGCGACTACTCGAGATGGATCTTCATGGTTCTCACGGCGGGCGCACTGTTCGTGCTTGGCCGTCTTTACCGTGCAACGCGCGATGGTGATGTGCTTCGCACTCTCGCTGTGGCGCTCGTCTGCGGCGGCGCGATCGGTAATCTCATCGACCGAATTCGCACGGCCCAGGGAGTCGTTGATTTCATCGATATCGGAATCGGTGACACACGCTGGCCGACTTTCAACGTCGCGGACATGGCTGTGAGTATCGGCGCGTTTCTTCTGGCGTGGGTACTCTGGGGTGAGGAGAACACCGAGCCTGCAGCGCCGATGATCGACGAAGCAGCGCCGCCGGTGACGGGGAGCTCGGACATCTGAGCGACGCAAGGCGTCATGAGTTTGTCATCGAGGCGGACGGAAACGTTCGCCTCGATCTTCTTGTGGCAGGGCGTGCAGAACTTTCGCGAACGCAAGCCGCGACGCTCATCGCAAACGGCAACGTCACGGTCAATGGCGTGAGACAAAAGGCGAGCTACAGGCCTGTCGCCGGCGATGTAGTCGTCGCTGAAGAGCCGGCAGTTCATGAGATCGAGATGCTGCCGGAATCGATTCCCCTCGAAGTGAAGTACGAGGACGAGTATCTGCTCGTCGTTGACAAGCCGGCAGGAATGGTGGTGCATCCCGCTCCCGGAAACTGGAGCGGCACGCTCGTCAACGCATTGATGGGACGCGAGACTGATCTTCCCGAAGGTGAGATGCCCGATCGCGCAGGCATCGTGCATCGTCTCGACAAGGAAACGTCGGGACTGCTGATCGTCGCGAAGACGGATCGGGCGCACCGAATCCTCAGCTCGGCAATCGCCGCGCGGCGCGTGCAGCGCCGGTACGCGGTGATGATCTGGGGACATCTCGAAGGGGACACGCTGACGGTGGACAAACCGATCGCGCGTGACCCGCGAGACCGAAAGCGTATGGCAATCGTCATTAACGGAAGACAGGCGAAGACGGACTTTTTCCGTCTAGCCCGATTTGGACCGGGAGACTTGTTGCGTGCGCAGCTGCACACGGGACGAACCCACCAGATTCGCGTTCATCTGGCGTCGGTTGGGCATCCAGTGATGGGTGACGATACATACGGCGGCGGCGGAGGGCGGAAAATGGTCGGGCTCGCACCGAAGCGGCATTTTCTGCACGCGGCGTGGCTCCAGTTCAATCACCCGATAACTGGCGCGCCGATGGACATCCGATCACCGTTGCCCGACGATCTCCGAACTTCTCTCCGAATCATCGGAGAGGGCGAAGCCGTTGCGCTGGCCGAGGATCCACTGGCCGCGCTCGGCTTCTATGATTAGCGACTCACTCACAGAAATCGCGGCAGCGCTCGAGACGGCGCTCGAAAAGGCACCAGTATCAGCCGGTGATTTCTCGTCTGCCGAACCTGTCGTCGCGCCCGAAGCCGTACCCGAAAACGCATCCGAAAACGACCTCCCGGTCGAGATGCGCCGCATGCTCGTTTTCACCATCGCCGGGAGGGCTCGTTGCGCGCCGGTCGAGCACGTACGCGAAATCGTGCCTATTACGCCGACCACTCGTCTTCCTGGTGCGCCCCACTACGTACGGGGCCTGATAAATCTGCGTGGCGTTCTCGTGACGGTTCTCGACGCCGCGAAATGCCTGTATGGAGTTGAAGCCGATGACGCGGTCGCGAGCGTGCTCCTCGTCGAGCATCGCGGGCGTGTTGCCGGAGTGATCGTTGACGACGTGTTCGACATCCAGTCGCTGCCCGCTTCTGAGCTCGAAGACGGGTCGATCCTGGATTTGCATGAGATGGTTGAGTCAGCTCTCGCCTGAGGAGGCATGCAGTGAACAATACGGTGCTGGTGTGCGATGATGCGGTGTTCATGCGCACGATGATTGGAGACATTCTGACGCAGGCAGGCCTCGAGGTCGTTGGCGAAGCCGACTCCGGACTACAGGCAGTCGAGAAGTACAAGACTCTGCGCCCGGATCTCGTGACAATGGACATCATCATGCCCGAAATGGGCGGAATCGACGCTGTGAAAGCGATCACCGATTTCGATCCGCAGGCGCGCGTGCTGATGTGCAGCGCGATGGGCCAGCAGGCACTTGTCGCCGAGGCCATTCAGGCTGGCGCGAAGGACTTTGTCGTCAAGCCCTTTCAGCCGAGTCGTGTTCTCGAGGCGGTTCAGAGAGTCCTCGGCTAAGTGAATACGAAGCGCTACACGGAACTTTTCCGGGCCGAAGCTCGCGATCGCCTGGCGGAGATGAATACGTCTCTGCTGGCGATCGAGCGCGGCGAAGGGATCGAGCATGTAGCGGAATTGTTCAGAGCGGTTCACACGGTAAAGGGCATGAGCGCTGCGATGGGCTACAGCTCGGTGCGCGACGTGTCACACGCGCTGGAGACGCTGCTCGATCTGATGCGACGCGAAGCGATTGCGATGACTCCCGCAATCATCGACGCGCTGTTCGAAGCGCTCGATGCTCTCGAATCCGCGATCGTTGCGGTGTCGAACGATGAGACTTCGACCACCGACGTCACCGCGGTTGTCGCCATGCTCGAATCGATTACGGCCGAGCCCTCGACGCAGGCCGAAATCGATCTTGCCGAGATGCAGACGATGGAATGGCCGACGATGCGAATGCCGACGCCGACTCCAGCGGTGCAGCCGGCGATCGAGGTGCCGGCTCCCACTCCTGTTGCCAGGCCGGCGATCACGCAGCGCAGCGCAGTCGCATCGCCCGCCACGCTCAGCCACGCGGAGAAAACGCAGCGAAGCGTTCGCGTCGATGCAGAACGCCTGGATAATCTGATGAACCTCATCGGCGAGCTCGTCATTGCCCGCGGCAGACTTCAGGAAGTCGCCAGGAAGGCGGCGAATCCTGCGTTGGCGGAGGCTGTTCTTCATGTGGGCAAGCTGATCGGAAATCTTCAAACGGAAATCACGACAGCTCGCATGGTGCCGGTGGGCCAGGCATTCGAGCGCTTCGAAAGAATGGTTCGTGATACCGCCAATTCGCTCGGCAAGAAAGTCGTGTTCGAGATTCTTGGATCAGACATCGAGGTGGACAAGTCCGTTCTCGACGAGATCGGCGAACCGGTAATGCATCTGCTCCGGAATTCGGTCGATCACGGCGTCGAGACGCCGCAGGAACGACGCGCTGCCGGCAAACCCGTTGTAGCCCGGCTCACTCTTTCGGCGTCGCGTGAACGATCGTCGGTCGTGATTCGCGTGAGCGATGACGGGCGAGGGGTCGACGTTGACCGCGTGCTCGAGCGAGCGCGTCATGCTGGTCTGGTGGACGATGGCTGGGCGCCAGTGAGCGACGCCGAAATTCTCTCGCTGATCGCGCGTCCCGGATTTTCAACGACGTCGAAGGTGACCGAAATATCCGGCCGCGGTGTTGGCCTCGACGTCGTGGCGACGAAAGTCAGATCTCTCGGCGGCGCGATGGAGCTTTCGACTGACGCGGGCGCCGGAACCGAGATCAGGCTCGAGCTGCCGATGACTCTCGCGATCATCCACGCGCTTATCGCGCGGAGCAATGACGAGGTCTATGCACTGCCGATCACACACGTGGTCGAAACGCTGCTCGTCCATCCGGACATGGTGCGTTTCGAAGATGGAAAGGAAATACTCGAAGTAAGAGGCCAGTCTCTGCCGACCGTTCGTCTTCGCGAGCGACTCGGACATCCCGTGCGTCAGGATCGCGGCGGGCACGCAGTCGTTCTCGATCTGGCCGACGGCAGGATCACGCTCGTCGTCGACGAGTTCATGGGACAACAGGAAATAGTCGTGAAGCAGTTCGATGCCGCTCGCGGGATGCCGAAGCTCTTCAACGGCGCAACAATTCTCACCAACGGATCGCCGGCGCTGATACTCGACGCGCAGGGAATCGCCTAACCCCCTGATAATGCAGACTATCGAGAACTCGAAGGTTGTAATCTCCGCGTCGGTTCGGCAGGAGCTAAGTCCGGAGCGAATGGATGCGCTCAAGGAAGTCGCGAACATCGGTGCCGGACACGCGGCAACCGCTCTGTCGCTGATGACCGGCGCGCGGATCATGATCGAGGTTCCGACGGTGAACGTCGCGCCACTCGAAGAGCTGATACCGGGCATCGCCGACGAGAACTCGCAGATCGTCAGCGTCATCATGGATATGCACGGCTCGCTGAAGGGTCACACGCTGCTCGCTCTGCCGCTGACGACAGGTCGCAGGCTCGCCGATCTGATGCTGCGGCGTGAACGGAGATCGGGCGGCACTCTCGACATGCTCGAGGAATCCGCTCTCAAGGAAGCCGGAAACATTCTCGGCGGCGCCTACATGACTGCCCTCAGTGAGTTCCTGGGGATGTCGCTGTTGCCATCGCCACCGCGCTTGAGCGTCGGTACGACGAGTCAGGTGATGGAAGAGCATAGACGGCAGGCGTCGAATGCCGCAGCCGCATGCTGCGTCGAGACAGAATTCTCGTTTGAGGAGATCGGAGAGCATTTCCGTGGCTTCTTCCTTCTCCTTCCGGATGCCGAGTCGTTCGACGCGATTTTTCGCGCAGTCAACGTGACTTGAAATGATCGCGGCAGCAGACGCTCCTGTGACGACGGCTCGCGAATCGGAGATACTCCGGACTTTCGCACGCCGCATCGATCCCGCCGATCCGGGAGCGCAGAACAATCTCGGCGTTCTCTACTATCGCCGTGGTATGTTCGATGAAGCAATCGCGTCGTTTTCGCGTGCGCTCGCTCTCGATGAGCGCATGCGTGTTGCGCGACGCAACCTCGAAATAGCCTACGGCGAATCGGGACTGCTCGAACGCCGCGTGACTGAGCTGGAGCGTCGAGTCGCTGAATCGCCCGACGACCTGGGACTGCTCGTCGAAAGTGGCATCGCCGAAAAAACAGCGGGACGACTCGACGTGGCCGAGGCGAAATTCCGGCGCGCACTGGCCAACGATCCGGAAAGCTCGGTCCTCCATTTCTTCCTCGCCGAGATTTTCTACAACAGGGGACTGGGTGAAGACGCGCTGCGTTTTCTGCGGCGCTCGATCGAGCTGAATCCGGCAAATCCTGACGCGCACTATCTCGCCGGTTTCATTCTTGGTGATCTCGGACGCGTCGAGGAAGCGAAGGAGGCGAATCGCAGAGCAGTCACGCTGAACCCCGCGCTCACGCGCGCCGAAGCGAATCTGTCGCTCGAGAATGGCGGTACAACCGACGCCGGGTTGCCGGGCAAGTGGAGCGGCGACAGCGAAGCGCGCTCGGCCAGCGCGCATCTGACGCTTGCTCTCGCGCTGCGGCTGAAGGGTTATCACGAAGAGGCGCTTCGAGAGTGTCGTGCCGCGCTCGATGCCGGCGAGGATCCGTTGGCAGCGCTGGAAGCTATTGCAGGCCTGCATCTCATTCTTCGACAACCGCACCAGGCGCTCGAATCATATGATCGCAGGCTTGGCATTGGAGACGCTGGTCCGCGCATCTGGAACCAGCGTGGCATCGCACTCTACATGCTCGGGCGGTCGAACGATGCCGAAGAAAGCTTCAGGCATTGTCTCACGCTCGATCCGAAGTATGCGCCGGCGAACAACAATCTCGGCGCGCTGTTGTGGGACGCCGGCGAAGCGAAGGAAGCGACAAATCGTTTCCGGCGGGCGGTCCGTGACGATCGCGCACTGATGAGCGCGCGTCTCAATCTCGCGCTGGGTCTGTTCCGTCAGGGTCACTTCCAGCTTTCGGTCGACACGTACCGAAACGTGTTGAAGGATGACGCTGACAATCCTGCCGCATGGAACGGGGTTGCGAGAGTTCTTCTCGAGTTCGGCGAATTCGCGGACGCGCGGGACGCATGCGTTCGCGCGATTCAAACCGACCCGAATTTTGCGGCCGCTCATCACAATCTCAGTCTGGCATTCGCGGGGCTCGGCGATGCGGAAGCGGCGGCCGAGTGCGCGGCGCAGGCGAAATCGCTGGATCCGCAGTCGCTGCCGCAAACGATGACGCTGGAAATGGAGTCGGCGGACACTTCGTCTCTCGCTCCACAGGGCTCGATCGCTGCCGCTGCCGTGCCGGACTACACGCTGGCGAGCGATTACCTCAGCAAAGGTCTGTACGACCGCGCACTTGCAGAGATTCGCCGCGCAATGGCTCGCGGCGCCGATGAAACCGAGGGCATGGTACTGCTTGGTAAGTGCTTCGCGGCTCGCGGCGAGTACGAAGTTGCGGAGAAAGAGTTCGTCGCTGTGCTCGGCGCTGTACCGACTGATGACGCGGCGGCGCTGGAGCTTGCCAGCGTTTATCGCGCGATGGGACGGCCGGCCGACGCACTGCGGCGCGTCGTGTCGCTGTTGAGAGCGAACGTTTATCACTTCGCCGCCCTGGTCGTCCTTGGAGAGTCACTGCTCGATCTCAAGCGCTCGCGCGATGCCGCGAGGGCGTTTCAGCGCGTGCTCAAGTTCAACCCGAATCACGCCGTTGCCCGCAAATACAGCGGGCTGGCTTCGTCTGAGGGACTGTAATGGCAATCGAAGGCCCACTTCAGGACATCGGAATTCACGATGTGTTTCAGCTGCTCGATCTCGCGAGAAAGAGTGGCCGCCTGACTGTGCGGTCGGCCGTGCGCGGGAACGAAGGCAGAGTGTACTTCCAGTCGGGCGCGGTGGTTCACGCGACGATGCAGGACAATCCTCATCGTCTCACCGCGCTTCTCCGTAAAGCCGGCAAGGTGAGCGAAGCAGAGCTCCAAGCTGCGGCCGCCGCACAGGCAGCGGGAGATCCGCGGCGCATGGGCGAAATTCTTGTCGCCCAGGGTGCCGTAACGCGTCGCGATATCGAGCGCTATGTGCGACAGGGAATCGAAAGCGCGGTTTTCGATTTGTTCTCGTGGAAGGAAGGGTCCTTCTCGTTTGCCGATGGAATCGATGACGAGGTAACGATCGACGCGTCGGTTCGTGTCAGCACCGAGTCGCTTCTCATGGAAGGCGCGCGGCGCATCGACGAGTGGTCGCGAATGGCCGATCGGATTCCCGGAGCACACGTGGTGCCTCGACTCGCGGAGCCGAGGGACGGTGCTGAGTCTTTCATCGATCTGCGACCGGCGGAGTGGGAGGTACTCACTCTGATCGACGGATCGCATTCGTTGAGCGAAATCGCGGCGGATCTCGCTCAGAGTGAATTCGAGGTAGCAAAGACTGTCTACGGGATGCTCAGCACCGGTTTGATCGAAATCGTCCACGCCAAAGCGCAGGCGGCAGCATGATCAACGAACACGCTCTTTGCGCATTTGCCGAGGTGATCGGTGAAGGCGACCAGACCGCTCTTCTTTTCAGTCACAAGGGAGTCGTCCGCGCAGGAATGTATCTGGACTGCAATGGCACAGATGTGAGTGGCGAGATTGGGGCTGCGCTCGCTGGCGTTGGAGTTGAAGCGACACGCGCGATGCGTCACCTCTCGATTGGTGAATGGCGCGCGATTGTCTGCGAATGCGCCGACGCGAATCTCGCGATGGGACCTGCTGACGACGGCGACATCGTTCTTGTCGCGGCCGCTCCTTCGGTTCCTTCCGGATTCGTCCGACGACTGCTCGACCTTGCTTTGCGCAGAGCACTCGCGTGGAGACGCGAGGTGGCATGATGGATGAATTCGACGCGATCGTCGCGCGACTTCAGCGGCACCAGGGTGTCGTCGGTGTCATGCTCGTCGGAATGGAGGACGGGATGGTGATCGCTGGCGACGCAGGTCCGGGCCGGGACTCCGACACTGCGGCAGCGCTCGCGACGTCGTTGTTTCGGCGCACGAAGGCGGCATCGACTGACGCAGGGCTTGGTGACGCGAGGTTCGTGCGTCTCGAAGCTGATCGTGGTCACGTATGCGCTGCAGCGAAGGGCGACATCGCCATCGTCACCGTCGCCGGCACTGGTATCAACCTTGGCAAACTGCGACTCGAGATGTTGAGCGCAACGGAGTTGCTATGATCGCAGGAGCTGTAAGCGCGCCGTGGCTGGATGCGCCGCTGCGCAGGTTCGTTCAGGATTCACGCGTCCAGCGTGCAATCGTGCTGCACCCCGACGGAAAGGTTCTCGGCCAGTTCGGATTTTCGAGCGCGGTCGAGGTCATGACTGCGTGCGCGCTTGCGGCCGCGATCAACGCGTCAGGAAAGGAGCTTGGACGACAACTCGGAGGACGCCCTTTCCTCGGCTTGCACCAGGGTGGCCGAAAGCAGGGCGTATTCATGGGCTCATGTGCGGCGGGCGGGAAGGAATGTCTCCTGCTCGCGGCATTTGACCGTGACAGCACACTTGGTCTGGTGCGGTTGTATTTCGCGGAGTTCCGTGACGCCGTCGGCGACATGGACAGGCGAAGCGACACCGACGCGGAAGCGAGAGACCTCGAGTCTGATTTGAACAGCAGTCTTGACGCGCTGTTCGGCCCGCTGAATTAAGTAAGGGCGCGCCCCGCGCAACTTTCTTATCTTTGCTGGCCCGGGACCATGCCGAAGCCGGCGCGCGGGGTGTTGACGCAAAACGACGGAGCAGAGCTGGGATGAACAGGGAGCGGCCAGGGCCACCAACAAAAGGTGAATGGAACGACGGCGAATTCGAGTCGTTCCTTGCCGACATTACGCCCGCTCTCGAGAACAGCGTGGGGCGTCTAGGCGTCGCCGGCGCACTGGGCAGCCGCACTCCGATGATCGACGTCGAGAAAATGATTCTCGCGTGGCCTGATGTATCGGACCGCATCATCGAGGAGATGCGCTGATGGCGATTCGCGGCAATCTCAACGAAGCGAGTCTGCCTGACGTTCTCCAGCTTCTTGCGATGGGG
Organism: Gemmatimonadaceae bacterium; assembly: GCA_017881685.1. Lineage (GTDB taxonomy): Bacteria > Gemmatimonadota > Gemmatimonadetes > Gemmatimonadales > Gemmatimonadaceae > UBA4720. The sequence goes on along the minus strand of JADGQR010000027.1, from coordinate 16,455 downwards.
AGCAAGACCGGGACGCTGAGCCTGAGCGAGTCCGGTCTCTCGGGAACGATCTGCTTCGAGAACGGGCGCGTCTGTCACGCCGCGGTGAGCGGACGCGCGCTTGGAACCGAAGACTCCGTGTTCGTGATGTTCAAGTGGAATCACGGTCTCTTCAGCTTCGAGCCGGGCGTGCAGCCGCCTGAAGGTGCCGAAAAAATATCGCTCGATCCGCAGGGACTCCTCCTCGAAGGAGCCAGGCGAGTCGACGAATGGTCGTTGATCGAAAAGAAGATTCCAAACTTCGACGTCGTATTTGCTCTGGATCGCCAGCAGCTGCTGAGAAACAGCATCGGGTTGACTGAAGAACAACAAAAGCTTCTTCCGCTCATCGACGGCTCTCGCGACGTCAACGCATTGATGCGGGTGTCGAAGCTTGGAGAGTTCGATACAGGAAAGGCGCTGTTCGGATTGTTGTCCGGCGGCTTTCTCGTGATGGTTGGGTATCGACCAACAGAGCAGGCCGTGATTCCCGAGTCTGTGATCGGCGAGCACCGAAATCTCGGAATCGCGTTTTACAAGGCGCGCATGTACAGCGATGCGGCGCGCGAATTCAAGCGCATCACCGAGCTCAGGCCGAATGACGGGTCCGCTGCTTTCTATCTCGGACTCATCGCGCTGCGTGAAAGCCGATGGAACGATGCCGTGACTGCATTTCAGCGCTCGGCGGTATCGGCCCCACGCGCAACCGCGGTGCTGATCAACATGGCCTATGCGTACGAGCGACTGGGACAAATCGAGAAGGCGCGACTGGCGCTCGATCTCGTGATTTCGAGAGCTCAGCGCCCGGAGCCGCTGGCGCATCTCGGACTGGCATCGCTCGCGATCCAGCGCGGCGATCTGGACAGCGCATCGCGTGCGCTGGATTCCGCGAGGGCGGCGTGGGGTGGCAACACGCCTCCCGCGGCCTGGTTCCACTACGCCGGCATTGAAGCGTCCATGCGTGGCAACGTCCCCCGCGCGGCGGAGCTCCTGACTGATGGCGTCAGCAGCTATCCGTCATCGGCAGTGCTGTTGAACAACTTGTCCGTCGCGCAGGAAGCGCTGGGGAATTTCGAGGGCGCCAGAAGATCGGTCGAGCGCGCAGCCCAGACAGATTGCGTGATGCCACAGCTCTACAGGAATCTCGGCGACGCGCTCGGCCGGCAGGGAAGGGCCGAGGAAGCGAAGGCGGCGTATACACGAGCGGCGACGGCGAGTGCAGGCAGCTCCAGTCGCTGACGAGCAGGGATTCATCGCTCTTTTAAGAAAAATCGAGCGGGACCGCCACTTCCGTTGCTGGAATTACAAGGACACTTGTCTCCGTCGCCGCATATCGGTGCGGATGCGCGCAAAATCGGCGTCATCGTTTGCCCAGTACGCGGGCATTCTCGACACCGACCCGCACGAATACGACAAGCTCGTCGAAGCGCTGACCATCAACGTCTCGAAGTTCTTTCGGAATCCCGAGACCTTTGCCAGCATTGCGACGAAAGTTCTGCCCGAGCTGTGGGCGGCTCCGTCACCTCTCGTGCGAATCTGGAGCGCCGGCTGCGCGACCGGGGAAGAGCCGTACTCTCTCGCCGTACTGTGCCGCGAGTACGCACTCGCTCACGGAGATCTCTCGAAGCTCGAGCGTCTGAGAATCATCGGAAGCGACATCGATCGGGAGTCGGTGACGGTTGCCAGTCGCGGCCGGTATCCGGCCGGAGCCTTCACCGATACGTCGCCGGCCGTGCGCGAAAAATACTTTCCGCTCGAGAACGGGCTCTTCTCCGTATCGCCCGAGATTCGCAATCTCGTCTCGTTCGAGCGTCGTGATATCCTCGAGGGTGGCGGGCCTGGCGGACGGCTGCACATGGTAGTCTGCAGGAACGTCATCATCTACTTCACGCGCGATACGCAGGAACGACTGTTCGAGAGGTTCCACGATCTGTTGCTCCCGGGTGCTTTCCTCGTCTTAGGGAAAGTAGAGACTCTGCTCGGAAAATCACGGGAGATGTTCGCACCGGTCAGCTCCCGGGAGCGCATCTACAGGCGTCTTTGAGCACCACTGAAACCTCATCCAATTGCGTCAGACAAAAAGAGTTCTCGTCGTCGATGACAGCGCGTTCATGCGCCGGCTCATCACGGAAATCATCGAATCCATGCCCGAGTTTCTCGTGGTGGGGACTTGTTGCGACGGAGCTGACGCGATTCAGAAAGTGCAAACCCTCCGGCCCGACATAGTCACTCTCGACATCGAGATGCCTGGAATGGATGGTCTCACGGCGTTGTCGCGGATCATGTCGGAGATGCCACGTCCAGTCGTGATGCTGAGTGCCGCAGGCTCCGACACCGGCAACTCACTGACAATCAGGGCACTCGAGCTTGGAGCGGTGGAGTTCGTTCGCAAGCCATCCGGACCAGTGAGCGTCGACCTTGCTGTCGTTCGCTCGGAGCTGCTGCGTGCGCTTACTGCGGCATCGATTGTCCGCGTAGCGCAGACGCCCACATCGGGCGTCGAGCCAGTCGCCGACATACCGGCCCCTCGGAGAGTATTCACGCCATCGCCAGCCAGCGCCGCGGTAGTAATTGCTGCGTCGACTGGCGGCCCCAAGGCACTGACCGACCTGATGTCGCATCTGCCTGACAGTCTCGACGCAGCGATTCTCGTTGTGCAGCATATGCCCGCTGATTTCCTTGGACCGTTTGCGCGGCGGCTTGCGCAGCTTGGTCCGTTTCCGGTGGCGGTCGCGCGCGATGGGCAAAGGGTGATGTCGCGGAATGTCTACGTGGCGCCGGGAAATTTGCACATGACCGTCGTGCGTGAGGCGTCCGGCGTCGTTGTGCGTACCGAGGCTGGCCCGTCGATTTGCGGAGCGCGTCCGTCTGCTGATCCGCTGTTCACGAGTGCGGCAAAGGCGTTCGGTGGCAACCTCGTCGGAGTGGTGTTGACGGGAATGGGACGCGACGGATCTGAAGGTTTGCGTGCGGTGCGATTGGCCGGCGGCGGAGCCGTCGTTCAGGATCGAGCCAGCTCCATCATCTACGGGATGCCCAGGTCGGCTCTCGCATTTGCCGGCGCGGATCGGGTTGTCGCGCCACGCCTGGTTGGGCCCGCGATGGTCGAGCTGCTTCAGTCCCGGCGGGCAGTCGCATGACGCCGGCGAGATCCGCGCAGCACCGCCAGCTCAGAGAAGATCATCTTGGCGCGTCAACCTTCATAGAGAAGGGATGGAATCTCATCGCCAATGGCGAGTTTATCGCAGCCGAGAAGGCGCTCACCACGGCCCTTCTTCTCGCGCCGAGCGATCGTCGTGCAAGATCGCTGTTTGGATGGGCACAGATGCGGCAGGGGCGGCTCGACGAAGCGCTGGCAACGCTGGACGGCGTGCTCGCCGAGGATCCTATGAACGGTCTCGCTCGCGCGAGTCTCGGATATGTCTGCCTCAGGAAAGGGCTGTACCGCGAAGCGGACGATCATCTCTCGCGTGCATCGCGGCAGACGCGCGACCCCAAGGCGGCGTTGTATGGATGGTTCTATCTCGGCATGCTTCACGCAGATCTGAGAGACGTCGTCGAAGCGGAGCGGTGTTTCCGCAAAACGATTTCACTTGCCCCGAATTTCATCGAAGCCTACTACGAGCTTGGACGAGCTTTCCTGCTCGCCGGAGAAGTGGGCGAGGCTGAAAAGGCGTGGCGCGGAGGAATTTCGGCAAATCGTTTCAACGTCTGGGGTAGACGTTGCGCAGAGGCAATCCGCCAGGCTCAAACGGGGCAGGAGCCGCGAAGCTTCAGCTGAGCTGGGGCGTTGTCGCAACATTAAGATACAATGAGGCGTGAGCAGACCGCCTGTGTCGCGCTTGACACGCTTTTCATGTACCTCTACACTACCGCGCTATGGCGCAATCAGAAGCGGGCAATGCACGGACATCTTTTGCGCGGACCCCGTCGCGCAACCGGACGATCGCGCTTTGGGCCGCCGCTCTCGTGACAATCGCACTTGGATTCGCCGATTTGGCGCGCGGCGGCACTACCATTGCCCCTGTGTTACTCGTGCTTGGATACTGCGTTCTCGTTCCCATTGCAATTTTGAAGTAAGGCAGGGCTCGGGGTTCCGGGCGAGTAGCTCAGTTGGTTAGAGCGCCTGCCTTACACGCAGGATGTCGGGGGTTCGAGTCCCTCCTCGCTCATTGTATTTCTGGACCCGTAGAATCACCTCGGTGTACATATGTTCACACGTTTGGAGACTAGAACATTGATTGCAAGGAGTTTGACTTTGCGTCCCTATCGAACCCGCGATCTGCGCGCGCTAGCCGCGCTGGCAGCTCTCGTCGCCGCCCCAATCACGGGTGCATCCGCCCAGCGGCGTCCAGCCGAGCCGCCACCGCGCGTGATGATTGCAACCCTCGCCAGCAGTGACGCCGATCTCGGTCAGCAGGCGGCGGAGGCGCTTCGGTCGCGAATTTCCCGCGATGTCGACAATCAGAAACTCATCGTCATATCGAAGAGTGACATCGAGAACACTCTGAAGGCCTCTGGGTACTCGACCACCGAAGCGCTGCAGCTTAACGACGCCAAGCAGCTCGCCATGCTTCTGCGTGCCGACGAATTCTTTGACGGCAACGTCTCCAAAACGCCAACCGGTGTGAAGATCGAGGCGCGGATGGTACTGTCGCGCGATCAGACTCTTCAGCAGCCCCTGCCGGTCGCCGAGGCGCCAAAGCTCGATGCGGCGGCGCAAATGGTGTCGAAGTCCTATCAGGCGGCACGCGAGCAGCTCTCCTTCGAAAAGAACTGCTATTCGCTTTATCGCGAGGGCAAATTCACCGAAGCCGAGACCATGGCCCGGGCCGCACTTCAGAAATATCCGAACGGAACCATCGCAGCAGTCTGCCTCGGCAATGCTTTCGAGAGCGAGAACAAGACTGACTCGGTAGTGGCCGTCGCGGAAAGAATTCGCGCGATCGATCCGAAAAACATCTCCGCTCTTCGCTGGGCTGCCGACTACTACGGAAGCCACAACAACCCGGACAAGGCATCTGATGCCCTAATCGGCCTCATGGCCGCTGATCCGACAAACGAGAAGCTTCGCGACCAGGTAATTGCGAGTCTCGTAACGAATCACAAGCTCGCGCTCGCGATTCCGATCGTCGACGAAGCCCTCCGGTCCAACCCAGGTGACCCGAAGACGCTGGCGATGGCGTGGAAGGTTTATCTCGCAGGGCCCGAGTACTATGAGAAAGCCCTTGCGGCTGGAGCGGAGATGGTCAAGGCCGACACGTCGCTCGCAGACTCGACGTATTACATTCGCAGCTTTGCGGCGGCAGCGTCGCTCAGTCCAGCTCGCGCGAGTGAAATCGCAGCGCAGGGTGTGGCCAAGTTTCCGCAGAGCGTAACGTTGCTCGTCTATCAGGCCAACGCCCTGAGCAAGGCAGGACAGAACGCGCAGGCGCTTCCGATCATCAATCGCGCTCTTGCGGTTAATCAGCGAGTCGATGGCGGACTGGCACAAAAGGCATTGATACTCAGCAGCATGAACCAGCCCGACAGCGTTCTTTCGGTGATCAATACCTGTGCGGCCATGTCGGCCCCGTACGACAAGAAGAGCTGTGCGCAGGTTGCACTCAAGGTGGGAAGCGACTCGTACAAGGCCGGCAACGCTTCGAAGGCGCGCCCCGACCTGCAGCGTGCCGTTCAGTTCCTTCTGCTGTCTGACAGAATCGATCCATCTCCTGATGCCAAGTTCCTCGCAGGCGCCTCGGCGTTCCTGGTTGGACAGAGCGCTGTGAACGAAGCTCAGACGTCGAAGAGCTGCACGCTCGCGCGTCTGGCGAAGGAATCGTTCAACACCGCACAGGAAAACGTGCCGGCTGGTCTACAGAGCTACCCGGACGCGGCGAAGCAGCTTCTCACCGCGATCCCGCAGTTCACTCCAGCCGTGGACGATCAGGTCAAGCGATTCTGCAAGTGATGTCCAGTGGGCCTGGCGCGTGGGACACAGAGTACCACGCGCCGGTGCTCGCGGATGAAGTTCTGAAGTTGTTTGAAGGTGCACGGACGATTCTTGATTGCACACTGGGGGGCGGCGGACACAGCGCCGCCCTTCTTGCTATGGGGGCCACGGTCACAGCGATTGACCGCGATCCAGCGGCAGTCGTGACAGCGATGAAACGGCTTGCTTCCTATGCGGCGGCAGGCCGCTTTCGCGTTATATTGGGCAACTTCTCAGAGGTGAACACGTTGCTCACGGACCCAGCGCAGAGATTCGACGGCATCATCGCCGACCTCGGCGTCTCTTCTCATCAGCTCGATGATGAGTCGCGCGGCTTTTCATTTCGTGAAGGGGCGATGCTGGACATGCGAATGGGCGAATCGGAAGCGGACGCGGCCGATCTTCTGAACTCCGCCGATGAAACCGAGCTTGCAGAAATCTTTCGTGAATACGGCGACGAGCCGAAAGCCCGGCGTCTTGCACGCGAAGTTGTTCGCCGGCGGGAGAATCGTCCTTTCATCACGAGCGATGATTTTGTCGGCGCGATCAGAGCAGTGCTTGGCTCCAGATCCGGAAGCGGCGACTTTGCGCGGCTGTTCCAGTCACTTCGAATTGCGGTGAACGATGAGCTTGCGGGACTTTCCACTGCACTTCCCCGGTTACGTGACCGACTCGAGCCGAACGGAGTTCTTGCGGTGATTTCGTATCACTCGGGAGAAGACCGCATTACCAAGCACGAAATGCGCGAGTGGTCGCGCGACTGCATCTGTCCGCCGCGCCAGCTCACATGCACATGCAGAGGAGCGGCACTCGGCGAGCTCGTCACGCGAAAGGCAGTGTCTGCCACAGCTGAAGAGATTGCCCGGAATCCCCGCGCACGCAGCGCCCGACTACGCGCATGGCGAAGAGGAGGCTGAGGGTCGGGCGTTGGGTGATCGCGGGCGGTCTGGTGGGTTTCGTTCTCATCGCCGTCGCTATCGTCGCACGCCGAAGCTACGGTCACCGCGAAGGGCTCACGATTACGGCGCTGCAAAGAAAAGAGGCCGAGCTCGAGAGCGAGCGCACGCGGTTGTCGCAGCTGATCAGAGAGGGAAGCTCGCGTTCACACATCGTTCCAATCGCCGAAGGACGGCTTGGAATGCATCCTCCGTCTGAAACGCAGATAGTCTATCTGCAACGCTCGGGTCCGGTCGTTGCGCATTAATCGTGTCTCGCTCACTCACTCATTCCTGGTCGTATTCGCAGTAGCGCTGGTTGCCCAGGCCGCGCGAGTTCAGATCTTTCAGGGGAAGGAGTGGGCCGAGCGTGCGCGAAGGCAGCAATTCACCACGGGTGAGAGTCATGCATCTCGCGGAAACGTCTTCGATGCCTCCGGTAATGTTCTCGTCGAGAGCCGGGAGGTGTATCGACTCGCGGTTGCGCCAAGCGAGCTGAAAGACAAAGCGGCGTTTGCAGCGGCGATGGCCGCCTCGGGATTTCCAAAGGAGTGGATCGACGCCGCAAGCGACACACGACGGAAGTGGGTTCCGCTTCCGGGATTGCACATCGCCGCAGAAGTCGAGGGACTGACTTCGCTTCGTGGCGTGCATACGCAATCAGTGACGGAGCGCGACTACGTCAACTCGTCGGGAATGCGGAAACTGCTTGGAAGTGTCGACGCGGAAGGGAAGCCGGTCGACGGAATCGAGCTCTCGCTCAACGACATACTGAGCGGAGACACGACTGAGTCGTCGTTCGCTCGCGATGTGCGTGGCCGCCGCCTCGACACACCGGAGGAATCTTCGGGGATTCCGCGCGCGGGCCAGAACGTCACGCTCACGATCAATCGTGATCTTCAGGAAATCTGCGACGGCGCGCTGGCCAAGGCCACCGACAGCCTTGGTGCAACCGGTGGCGACATTGTAGTGCTGAATCCAAGAACAGGAGATGTGCTGGCGATGGCCAGCCGGCGCACTGGCCGATCGTTCGCGAACACGGGAGTGACAGAACCGTTCGAGCCCGGCTCGACGCTCAAGCCATTCATGGCAGCGGCGCTGATCGAGCGAGGGCGAGCGAGAACCACCGAAGTGATCGATACTCACGGCGGCGAGTGGACGTATAACGGGCGCACGATCACTGACGAGCATCGTGCGAAGGAGCTGTCTCTCGCAGACGTGATAAGGTTCTCGAGCAATATCGGCATCGTGCAGTTTTCACAGCGGCTGACGCCCAGAGAGCAGTACGAGACGCTGCGTGACCTGGGCTTCGGGGTGGCGACCGGGGTCCCGCTTCCGTCCGAGTCAGAGGGAACGCTGCGTGAGCCCGCCAGGTGGAATGCGACATCGGCAGCCTCGATGGCGATGGGATACGAGATTGCCGTCACGCCGCTTCAGCTCGTCGCCGCTTACGCGGCTCTCGCAAACGGCGGCGCGCTGATGGAAGCCCACATCATCAAGGAAATTCGGTCGGCGGACGGTGAGCTGGTCTATCAGGCAAAGCCGCGGATGCTTCGGCAGGTTTTCAGCAGCGAAGTGTCGAGCACAGTGCGCAGGCTGTTGATCAGCGTCGTCGATAGCGGAACTGGAAGACGGGCGGACCTCGCAACTTTCCGTCTGGCCGGAAAGAGCGGCACTGCACGACGAACGGTGAACGGCCGTTATGTGGAAGGGAATTACACCGCTTCCTTCGTCGGACTGTTCCCGGCTGACGACCCGCAGTTCGTCGTGCTCGTCAAGCTCGACAGTCCTCGCGGCGCGTACTTCGGCGGTGAGATTGCGGCACCGGTATCCGCCGTAGTCTTGCGCGCGGCCATCGCGGCGAGGGATGCGTCGCTGGATCGCGGTGAGCTCGCCGTCGTGGAGAAACGTGTTGCCCTTCCGGAGTCCTCGAACTTCGTTGCCCGCACGACTCGCGACGCAAACGGGAAGCTGCCGCAGGCTGCGCCCGCACTTGTCGATGACAACGTCGATGACGGCAAGACGTTGCAGAACATCGAAGCGGCTGTGGGACCGGTACGGCCGCCCGCAACATTTACGCTTCCGTTTGCGAGGCCTCGGCCCGTAACGAGTGGTTCACTAAGGGCGGTTCCCGATGTAGCTGGAATGCCCCTCAGGGGTGCGGTTCACGCTTTGCATGGTGCTGGGTTCAGAGTGCAGCTGGTGAATTCGATGGCAGCGCTCACTTTGCCCGCTCCGGGTACGCTTCTGGCTCCCGGCTCTGTCGTGAAACTTCAGCACATTCCCTGATGCGCATACAGCTCGGCAGAATACTCTCCGCGCTCGAAGGTGCGGGGCTTCTCGCAGGTACTCGCGGAGAGCTGCCGGAAATCGTCGACGGCCTGACTGACGACAGTCGTCAAGCGACTCGGGGCTCGCTGTTCATTGCCGTTCGTGGAAGCTTGCGTGACGGCCATGATTTTCTCGATCGCGCGGAGGCTGCAGGCTCGAGCGTAGCGATGGTCGAGGATCCGTCGAGAACGCATCTTCCGGTGATCATCGTCAGACAGGGAAGAAGAGCTGCGGCGGTCGCAGCGGGCGCTGCCTACGATGATCCATCGCGCGAGCTGCGCATGATCGGCATCACTGGAACAAATGGGAAGAGCACGACTGCCGGAATTCTCAGGCACCTGCTCGACGAGCCGGGATCGCGCACAGCATCCATCGGCACACTCGGTGTTCTATTCGGAACCGAAGCTGAAGTCGTACCCGGCGGAGCCGAGCTGACGACGCCGGGACCGGTCGAGCTCCAACGAGTTCTTCGCGAGCTGGTGAATCGCGGCGTAAGAACTGTCGCGATGGAAGTCTCGTCTCACAGTCTCGACCAACGCCGGATCGCCGGCTTGAGCTTCGACGCTGCTGTTTTCACGAATCTCACGCGCGACCATCTCGATTATCATCACACGATGGAAGCGTATTTCGCCGCAAAGGCGGCGCTGATGGACTATCTGAAGCCCGATGGCTGCGCAGCGATAAACATCGATGACGCAAACTGGCGCGCGCTGCCTGACTCTCGCCGCAAGATCCTGTTTGGAGTTGCCCCGGAAGCTGACGTACAGGCGACACACGTTCGTTTTTCGCCGCGGGGAAGCAACTGGAACGTGCAGCACGAGGCGAAGAGCTTTCCGGTTTTTCTTCCCCTCATCGGAGATGTCAACGTTCACAACGCGCTTGGTGCGATTGCAGTTGGTCTGACGCTCGGGATGGAGCTTGAATTCCTTGCCTCCCGCCTGTCCGATCTTCCTCAGGTGCCTGGACGACTGGAGGTGATTTCGCATAATCCCACAGTGCTTCGCGATTATGCCCACACCCCCGATGCGATCGGGCGCGCGCTGAGCGCGATCAGGCCATTCACGGCCGGTCGCTTGATTCTTGTGTTCGGCTGTGGCGGTGATCGAGATCGTGGCAAGCGACCCGAGATGGGACGCGCAGCCGAAGAAGGCGCCGATGTAGTCGTGCTGACCGATGACAATCCGCGGACGGAAGCTCCGCGTCAGATTCTGGATGACATCGAGGCCGGAATGACGCCGGGCCGGCACAAGCGCATCGAAGGCAGAAAGTCGGCGATCGAGTATGCCCTGGCAGAAGCTCACGACGGCGACGTAGTGCTGCTCGCCGGTAAGGGCCACGAGACGTACCAGATCATTGGAACCACGAAGCATCCGTTCGACGAGAGGCTCATCGTTCGAGAGCTGGTTTCGGGAACCGCTGCTTGAGTTTCTGGAACCTCGATCGAATTGCTGCGGCACTCGGCGACTGCGACGGACAGAAAGCGCCGCGGCCGAGTGTAGAGATCACCGGGATCACGACTGACAGTCGGTCGATCGGTCCGGGACAGGTTTTCGTTGCGCTTCACGGCGAGAACTTCGACGGCCATGACTATGTCCAGTCGGCCGTCGAGAAGGGAGCTGCCGCGGTGGTCGTGTCGAACAAGTTCGATACGACATCGATCGGCGTCCCGGCGTTCAAGGTAGCCGACACGCTTGTCGCGCTCGGGCGGCTGGCGAGCTTCTGGCGTGCGGTCTGGGGAAAGTCGGTTGTGATGATCGCCGGAAGCAACGGCAAGACGACGACGAAGGATCTGGTTCGAGCCGCTCTTTCGTCCGAGCTCAAGGTTCACGCGACGACAGGCAATCTCAACAATCGCATCGGCGTTCCGCTGACGCTGTTGTCGATTCCGCAGGAAGCCGAGATCGCGGTGATTGAAGCGGGGACGAATCTGCCCGGCGAGGTCGCGACTTTGCGCGCGATCATCGATCCGGACATTTCGGTTGTGACGTCGGTAGGTGAGGAGCACCTCGAAGGGCTCGGAGATATCGAAGGAGTTTTGAAAGAGGAAGCCGCCGCGTTTGACGGCGTGCGAGTCGCGATAACTCCTTCAGCTCAGCCCGAGATCGCCGAAGCCGCAAAGGGCCGCGCGAGAGAGGTGGTTACTGCTGGTCTCGATGAAGGCGACGTGACACCAACTGCGTGGAAAATCAGTCCGGACGGGCGGGGAACTCTCGAGCTGGATGATGCAACGCTGAAGCTGCCAAGTCGCGGACTGCACAATCTGAGGAACGCGATGCTCGCCATCGCCGTTGCGCGAGTGTGCGGCGTTGCGGACGAGAACGCTGCGCGGGGCATCGAGGAGATGCCTCTTCCTCGAATGCGCACTGCGTGGGAAGAGATCGGCAGGGTGACGCTGATCAATGACGCCTACAACGCAAATCCGGGCTCGACGAGAGCGGCAATCGATCTGATCAGGAACGTCGGATCCGATCGCCAGCGCGTTATCGTGCTGGGGACAATGCGCGAGCTTGGGGAAGCGTCGGACAAGTGTCATGACGACATCAGCATGCTCGCGCTCGATTCGGGAGCCGACGTAATTGCCGGAGTTGGAGAGTTCGCGACTTCGCTCGCGAGAATTGGAGGAAATGATTCGAGGGTTGTGTCGGCAGCCACAGTTGCAGAGCTTTGGCCGCTGCTGGAGCCGCGAATGCAGCCGGACGCGGTCATACTTCTGAAAGCCTCACGTGGAGTAAAGCTGGAGCAGATGGTTCCCCAAATAACAACCTGGGCCAACTCCTAGTGCTCAACTACCTGCTTGTCCCGCTGGTCAAGTACTTCGGTTTTCTCCGGATATTCAACTACATATCGTTTCGTGCTGCCGGCGCAGCCGTAACGGCTCTCGTGATGTCGTTCATCATCGGACCGCTGATCATCGCGCGCCTCCGCAGGATGAGACTTCATCAGGTGATTCGCGAGGGAACGCCGGACAGCCATCAGGACAAGCGCCGCACGCCGACGATGGGCGGGCTGATCATTCTCTCGTCCACGCTAATTCCGACTCTGCTGTGGGCGAAGCTGAACAATCGTTATGTGCTCATTGCGATGTTCGTCATGCTGTGGATGGGATTCATCGGCTTCATCGACGACTTCCTGAAGCTCAAGCAGCGCCAGGCTGGTCAAAAGAACACCGGCCTCATCGAGGGATACAAACTCCTCGGCCAGATTTCGATAGGAATCGCGCTCGGATGGTATCTCTGGCATGAACCGCTGTCGACTTTGCCGGGAGCGTCGACGACGCTGCCCTTCTATAAGTACATCCTCGTCGTGCCGACATTCGCGTGGGTGTACGTGCTGTTCGTCACGTTCGTCCTCGCGGGGACGAGCAACGCCGTCAATGTCACCGATGGTCTCGATGGGCTTGCTTCTGGCCTGACGGCAATCGCAGTCGCGACGCTTGCGTTCTTCGCATACGTGATCGGCCGCATCGATGCGTCTGCGTATCTCCAGGTTTTCTATCTGCGAGGAGCGGGAGAGCTGACTGTCTTCTGCGCCGCGATCATGGGTGCGTGCATCGGATTTCTATGGTACAACACGCATCCGGCCCAGGTCTTCATGGGAGACACGGGATCACTCGCGCTTGGCGGAGCGCTTGGCGCGATTGCGATTCTGCTCAAGTCGGAGTTTGTGCTGCTTCTGGTTGGCGGAGTCTTCGTAGCCGAGATGATGTCAGTGATTCTTCAACGAGTCGTATTCAAATTCTTCCGGCGAACGAAGGGGTTGGAGTACGCGCAAACGCACCGAGTCTTCAGGCTGGCGCCACTGCACCATCATTTCGAGAAAGGCGGCTGGGACGAGACGCAGGTTGTCGTGCGCTTCTGGATTCTCGGAATCCTTTGCGCTTTCCTCGCACTGAGCACACTGAAGCTGAGATGACCGGATCTGGTCGGCCCGAACGCGAAGTCGCGGTTCTCGGGCTGGGGAAAAGCGGTACCTCTGTGGCGAAGCTCCTGCTTTCACGCGGAAACAGAATCTACGCGTCGGACGCGGGTTCTTCCCCAACTGTAGAGGCGAACGCCGCGCAGCTGCGCGCTCTCGGCGCGGCAGTGGATGTCGGAAGTCACGACCTCGCTCGCATTGCAAGCGCGTCGCGCGTGGTAGTGAGTCCCGGCATTGATCCGCTCAATGCTCCGGTCTCCGCTGCGCGAGACGCCGGTGTGCCGCTCGTCAGTGAAATCGAGATCGCCCTCGAGTCCCTCACCGATTCGCGTGTTATTGCAGTCACAGGGACCAATGGAAAGACGACGACAACCGCTCTCATCGGGCATCTGCTACGCGGTCTTGGCGTCGATGCTGTGGACGCCGGAAATATCGGTACGCCTCTTTCCGAGATGGCTCTCCGGCCAAAGCATCCTGAATGGATCGCTCTCGAGATGTCGTCGTTTCAGCTTCACGATACGCCGAGCCTGTCACCTGAAGTCGGTGTGCTGACGAACCTCACGCCAGACCATCTCGACCGCTACAGAAGTACCGAGGATTATTACGCGGACAAGGAAAGACTCTTCCAGAACGCGACGCCCCGGTCAAAATGGGTCCTGAACGCGGATGATTCTCTCGTCAATCAGATGACGGAAGAAGTTGCGGGAGAGAAGTTCGGATTCTCGACCCGGACCCGCTCAGACGCCTGGCTGGACGAGAGCACGGGCATGATGATGCTGCGAGGGGACGAGCTGCTGCCTCGCTCGGAGCTCAACCTCCTCGGCGACCACAACGTTGCGAATGCGCTTGCGGCGTCACTTGCAGTGTCGATCGCCGACAGTCGATTTGCGACGACCGATGCGCTGAAGCAGATCGCCGAGGCCTTGAAGAGCTTCCATCCTCTGGCTCACCGGCTCGAGATTGTTGGCGACGTGAATGGTGTGCAGTGGATCAACGACTCAAAGGCGACGAACGTCAGCTCGACCCTCGTTGCCGTGAGCGGAATGAAGAGGCCCACGGTGCTGCTGCTTGGCGGACGCCACAAAGGCGAGCCATACACCGGGCTGCTCGGCGCAATCAGGCGATCGGTGAAAAAAGTGATTGCGTACGGCGAGGCGGCGGGCGAAATAGAAAAGGACATTGGTGCGCTGGTTCCTTTCGAGCGGCTCGGTTCCGATTTCGAGGAAGTCATGCGACATGCTCGCGAAACCGCTCAACCGGGTGACGCGGTGCTTCTTTCTCCGGCCTGTTCCAGCTTCGACATGTTCAAGAACTACGAGGAACGCGGTGCGACTTTCAGGCGACTCGCTATGATGAAGGAATGACGACAAGCGCAGCAGACATTCGTTATCGCTGGTACATGGGCCCTGAAGCACGGCTCATTCTTCTGATTACGGCGTGTCTTCTAGCGTTTGGCCTGGCGACCGTATACAGCGCAAGCGCCATCTACGCGCAAACAAAGAATCTCAGCAACTTCTACTTCATCATCCGGCAGCTCGCGGGTGTGGTTGCAGGCATCGTCGCTCTGGCGATCTTCTCGAAAGTGGACGCGGAGATCTGGCACAGGTACGCCTGGCCGCTGATGCTGTTTTCGCTTTTTCTTCTGCTGCTGATCATTCTGCCATTCACCGAGTCGATCGCCCCGCGTCTCCGTGGATCGCGACGCTTTCTCATCGGCGCTTCGCTTCAACCATCCGAGCTTGGCAAGATCGCGGTCATCGTCTGGACCTCGATGCTCATCGTGAAAAAGGGCGATGCGCTGAGCAGGCTGACCAAAGGTCTTCTACCGTTTCTTGTCATTATCGGATTCATGGACGTGCTGGTAGCGCTCGAGCCCGACCTGTCCGTCGCAATGATGTACACGCTGATCATGGGCATCATCCTCTTTGCCGGCGGTGTTCGTATCGGACACTTCGTGGTGATCGGAATAATTGCGATGCCGCTGCTGTGGACGCAGATGCAGCGTCTGAACTACGTGCTTCTCCGAATGACGGCGTTCTTCGATCCTGGAACCGCTCAGACACACGTTGGCGATCAGCTGCGCCAATCGCTGATTGCTGTCGGATCAGGCCGGATTTTCGGGC
This sequence comes from Gemmatimonadaceae bacterium, assembly GCA_017881685.1. Classification (GTDB taxonomy): domain Bacteria; phylum Gemmatimonadota; class Gemmatimonadetes; order Gemmatimonadales; family Gemmatimonadaceae; genus UBA4720. Next base: position 1,159 of record JADGQR010000027.1, on the reverse strand, counting down.
TCGGGTTCGGCCAGGGAAGGCAGCCGCTTGGTTTCCTTCCGCTCGCCTATGACGACTTCATTGCGGCATCGATCGGAGAGGAGTGGGGATTCGTTGGCATATTCGTGTTGATCGTCGCGTTTGCTGCATTCGCGTTTCTCGGGTTCAGAATCGCTCAAAAGGCTCGCACGCCATTTCTTCAGCTCGTCGCTGTTGGAATTACTTCGACGATTGTAATCACCGCCTTCCTGCACATCGGCGTCGTCATCGGAATGCTTCCGACAACGGGTCTCACTCTGCCGTTCATCTCCTACGGAAGGTCGAACATGGTCCTGTCGCTCCTGATGACCGGAATTCTCGTCAACATCGGAAGCACGAAAGAAAAAGTGATCGGGTCTCGCGCCACCGATCCGCTGTTCATGACACTCCGCGCGTAATGAGAGTCCTGTTCGCCGGCGGTGGCACTGGAGGACATCTCTATCCAGGACTCGCGATCGCGCGCGCGATGGTTGCACTCTCTCCCGACGTAATGCCGTTCTTTGTTGGGGCACGGCGCGGCATCGAGAAAACCGTTCTTCCGACGACTGAATTTCCTCACGAGCTTCTCGATCTTCATCCGCTCTACCGGTCGCGTCCGTGGGAAAACTGGAAGACACTTCGCGGAGCGTTCAGCGCCTGGGTCAGATTGGGCGATATCGTTCGGCAGGAACGCCCAGCGTGCGTCGTCGGCACCGGCGGGTATGCCTCCGGACTCGCGCTGGCATATGCGGCGGTTCACGGGATTCCATTCGCGATTCAGGAGCAGAACAGCTATCCCGGTCTTACGACGCGATTCTTCAGTCGGTATGCGCGGCAGGTTCACAACGGATTCCCCGAAGCAGTGCGTTATCTGCATCCGGGGAAACACACCGTTGTGTTCGATTCCGGTAATCCAATCGAGCCGCCTCCTGACCCGCTACCGAATCGCACAGCGGCGCGTGCAGCGTGGAAATTTTCCAACGACGGTCCGGTGATGCTCGTCTATGGCGGAAGCCAGGGATCCAAGGCGATCAATGATGCTGTCGCAGCGTGGATAAAGCGTGGATTGCCCGACAAGCTCAGCGTCATCTGGGCGACAGGGCAGGGCACGTACGCCGACTACTCGGCGCTGGAGAGCGACCGTGTCCGGGTGCGCTCATAT
>JADGQR010000199.1 GCA_017881685.1 Gemmatimonadaceae bacterium | reverse complement strand
GCCGCGAGAGTCCGCCAAGCTCGCCGACGATCGTCGGCAGCGCCGTTGCGACGATCGTTGAGTCGAGGGCGGCCAGCAGCATTACGAGCAGGAGGCCGCTGAAGACGACGCGGATCTGGCTCGATGACAGCGGCGCTGGGGGAGCTACTGTTTCTGGAGTGGTCACGTTGTCTCTTTTAACGGTCGGCACAGGCGGAACGTTGAGCAAGACAGGGACCCTGCCCAACAAATCCGTTATCCGTTGTCCGTTTTCCGTTATCCGCTATCCGTTGTCCGTTGTCCGTGCCCGTTATTCGTGCCGGTGCGCGTACCAGATGAAGCGTTACCCGAATTGGGAACGGGCAACGGGCAACGGACGATGAGTCGTTGACCTATCAAACCCGCCTCAGCTCAGGGAACTTCCAAAAAGCCCATGCGGCGTAGACGAGCATGACAACCCCGCCAGTCCCGATCGCCCACTGAACGTTCGTAGCATGCGCAACGGCCCCGGCGATAAGCGACCCTATCGGAGTGAACCCCACATAAAAGAACACGTAGACGGCCATAACTCGGCCCCGAAGCTCGTCCGGCACGACTGACTGAAGGATTCCATTGGCAAGCGCGCCGTTGATGAGCATCGTCAGCCCAAGAAATAGAAGCACGCCGGCGGCAACAGGCCGAACGTTTACGAACGAGAACAAGACGAGCAGTGACGCGAACGAAAACGCCGATACAGTGAAGAGCTTGCCGCGCCGTACACGACTTCCAAGAGCGGCCAAAGTGAGCGCCCCGCAGACCGCACCGATTCCCACGAATGTCACCAGTAGCCCATACCCGCTGGCTCCCGTGTGAAGAACGTCCCGCGCAATGACGGGCATCAGCGTGAGGTATTGAAATCCAAAGATCGAATACACCGCGATGATACCGATCAACCCAGTCACTTCGCGACGTGATCGAATGTACGCGATTCCTTCCCTGAATTGCTCGAGAGCACGCGATTCTCGCGTGACACCGACGAACTTCGGAAGATGAATCGCAGCAAGACAACCAATCACCGCGATGTAGCTCAGCGCGTTTATTCCAAAGCACCACGAGAGTCCGGCTCCCGCGATGACCGCGGCGGCGATGGAAGGACCAATGATTCGCGCAATGTTGAACCCGCCGGAATTGAGCGCGATGGCATCGACGATGTCCTCTCTGCCGACCAGCTCGACGATCAATGATTGACGCGCCGGAATCTCCACTGCGCTGATCAGCCCATTGGTCGCAGCAAGTATGATGAGGAGCGGAATCGTGATCCTGTCAGTCCACACCGTCCACCAGAGCACCGCCGCCTCGACCGACAACAGTACCTGCGCGATCTTCACCAGCCGCAGCTTGTCGCGCCGGTCGATGAGCACGCCGGCGTACAGCGAGAAGAGGAGAACTGGCAGCGTACCCGCGGCACTCACGAGTCCCACGATGAACGCGCTGTTCGAGAGCTGCAGCGCGAGCCACCCCTGCCCGATCTGCTGCATCCACGTCCCGATGAGCGACACAGTCTGCCCAATCCAGAACAACCGGAAGTTCCGGTGTACCTGGAGGACGCGAATCGGGTTCATCGGCCGGGCGCTCATCGCGTCGGATTATACATCGCTCTGCAATCTCTGCTTTACCCAACTGCCATTAGACGCAGAGACCGCAGAGACCGCAGAAACTGCAACTGCTTTGGACACAGAGACCACAGAGACCACAGAAACGACATCCGGTCCAACCTTGGAGCGGAGAATTCGTCATGCCGCGGCCTTTTCGCCTTTTTTTGTTGAACGACATTCCGGGTTTCAACCGACCGCCGAATGTCGTTGCAGTTAACCCCAAATCGATGGACTTTCGGGTGAACTAACGGATGAGATCGAACGACGGTCGAATGTCGTTCTCTGTGTATTCTGTGGTCTCTGTGTCCCAAGCAGTTGTTGTTGCCGTTTCTGCGGTCTCTGCGGTCTCTGCGTCTAATAGCGGTTCGGGATATTGAATGATCCAGCGATAGCCCGGAACACGCGCTATAATTTCACATATGCGGTCGCACACGTACTCGAAGTTCTCCCCCGAGATGGCCGACGCGGTCGACCTCCAATCCCTCCTCGGCAAGCTCGCCGATTTTCTCCTACAATCGGGCTTCGCGGGCGGACAACAGTTCGACCCATGGGGCGACTTCAACGAAGAAAACGATCGCTCGCTCGAAGCACTGAAACAGGCAATCCTCGACGCCCTCATCGAAAGCGGACAGTTCACTCCCGAGCTCCTCGAAGCACTTCGCGGCGACGGATCGGAAGACTCCGAAGAAAAACTCGCGAAACTCCTGGACGATCTCGTTCAGCGACTCGCCGCCGAAGGCTACCTCAACGTCGACGCCCCACCGCAGGTCCCAGCCGGCCACCAGTCTGTCACCGGTCCCGGTGGACTCGCGCACGCGGCTTCCAAAAGCGTCCAGTTCAACCTCACCGACAAGGCAATCGACTTCCTCGGCTACAAGTCGTTGCGGTCAATCCTCGGATCGCTCGGCAAATCGAGCTTTGGAAGCCACGACACTCCGTATCTAGCGACAGGCATCGAAGCCGACGGATGGAGCAAGCCGTACGAGTTCGGCGACGTGTTGAACCTCGACGTCAACGCAACCCTGTTGAACTCGCTCACTCGCACGGGATCGCTCGAAGTCCCGATGGATCTCGATTACAGCGACCTCATGGTGCGCCAGTCGGAATACCGCTCGTCGTGCGCAACGGTGCTGATGCTCGACACGTCGCACTCGATGATTCTCTACGGCGAAGACAGGTTTACGCCCGCAAAGAAAGTCGCTCTCGCTCTGACGCATCTCATCCGCACGCAGTTTCCGGGAGATACGCTTCGCGTCGTTCTCTTTCACGACTCCGCCGAAGAGATTCCGCTTGCAATGCTTCCCCAGGCGCAGGTCGGACCGTACCACACGAACACGGCGGAAGGTCTCAAGCTCGCTCGCCGGATTCTCATGGCGCAGAAGAAAGACATGCGGCAGATCGTGATGATCACGGACGGGAAGCCGAGCGCGCTGACTATGCCGAACGGTGCAATCTACAAGACTTCGATGGGGCTCGACTTGACCGTTGTGAGCGAGACCCTCAAGGAAGTTGCCAACTGCCGTCGCGCCGGAATCATGATCAACACGTTCATGCTCGCCCGCGATCACGCGCTGATCGAGTTCGTGAAAAAAGTTTCCGAGATCAGCCGGGGCAAGGCGTACTTCACCAACACCATGACGCTGGGCCAGTTCATCCTGATGGACTTTCTGCGGAAAAAGACGCGCAAAGTATCATAGGAAGTTCAACTACAACGG
>JADGQR010000003.1 GCA_017881685.1 Gemmatimonadaceae bacterium | reverse complement strand
CGTATGGAAAGGTCCCTGGATCGCGCTGTCCCTTCCGATGCTCGAATCGACGTGAACCCGTCCGCGAGTCTTGCGCGTCTCGCCGATTGTTCCTTCCGTCGAGCCCAGCGGCGGTCGCACAGAATCGACCGCACTCGGCCCAGCTACAGCGGCGCTTTCGGGAGCTGAACCACTCGCGCCGCGCGCGCTGTCGGCCGCCGCTGCGCTATCCGCTTTGACGGTGCTCGAGTCGCGACTGCATCCGATCGACACGATGAGCACGATCGCTAATCCAAATGCAATGCGTCTCACTGCTTCTCCACGCGAGAGATCTGTCCGCTCTTCGAGATCAGGAATTTCGGCGGCGTTACCGTCTCCCATTGCGGCGACATGTCTGTGAGGATGCTCGCGCGCGTCTGCTGAACTGAAAGTGAAAGACCCGGAATCCCGTACGTATCTGCTGCAAAGCCATCCACGGTATAGCCCAGATCGGCCAGGGACTGGATACTGATGATGCTGTACGGATTGACTGCGTTCACGAACCCAGTCATCAGCTCGTTGCCGAACGACGACTCGCGCCAGTGACTATCGGCGGTGCCGGAGCCACCCGTGTTCTCCACCTGCACGCCGCCTGTACATACGGGCAGCCCGCCGAGGTCGAGACACGCGCCAATGCCGAGCGAACCTGTGAATCGCGAGTCCACCGTGTGCGCGCCTGCGAGAAGGTTCTTTGTAGACCACAACGTTCCGATTCCGACGACGTGCAGCATCTCGTGCTGAATCACGTCCTGCATCCTCCCGCTCGCGATGAGATTGTCGATGTCATCCGAGTCGAACTGCATCACACCGATAATCGTCAGGGCGTTGCTCGTTCTGATGAAGCATGGACCGGAGAACGCGAGAATCTTGTTGGGTCCGTCGATCGGCGCGACGGCAGCATAGATGATTACGTCGTCGATCGTTCCAACCGGTAGAGTGACTCCAGTCACGCCGCAGTTCTTGTCGAGGTCGAGAGGGGCTGTTACCGGGATATCCTGGACATCTCCGATTATGCTGCCTTTGATTCGCGCGGCAGCAGCCGTGAATGCAGCGGCTGCCTCTGGTGGCATTGGAGGACCATAGAAGCGGAGATCGATATCGTAGTCGGATTGAACACCGGCGTTGAGTATCGCGGTAACACCGGCCGTGCTCGCTCGCAGCGATTGCGGAACCGCGCTCTTGCCGAGGTGCCACGATGGAGCCGACGCAGTGCCGGATGCATCAGTGAGAACGGGCGTCGCTGAAACACTGCCACCTCCATCGCCGACGGTAAAGACAACCGACACACCTGCAACCGCATTTGCAAACTGATCCCTCACCTGCGCAATTGCCGGCGATGCCAGCGCTGCGCCGGCGAGTCCGACCTGGGAAGCTCCCTGAACGAAGACAATTGCCGCCGGCGGTCCAGCTTTCCCGTTGATGTTTATCACGGCGGCCGGGAGTGTCCCAACGGTCACGGTTACTGAATTGAGACCAGCCGTCTTCCCAAGTGTCCATGTGCCGATTGGTGTCGGCCCGCCTCCGACCGTCTTCGTCGGAGCATCGGGCAGCGTGCCGCCACCTGCAGTCACTGCTATGGTCACGCTCACGCCGCCGAGCGTGTTGCCGCCTGCATCCTTGACTACGAACGTGGGCGATGTCGTGAGCGGCAGTCCCGCTGTCGCGTCAGCAGTCGTCGACAGCGATGGAGAGACGGACGCAGGCTTGGGCGGCGCAGTCGACTCGCTGCAGCCAAGAACTGCACCTGCGGCGAGCGCCAGAACTATCCTGCGAGTTGCGTTGGACTGTGTCACAGTCGGCTGGTTTCAGGTAAACGTGCGTATTTGCGTCACCCAACATAGGGGAAACCCTGCGTCCAAGCCAATACGACTTCAGCCTTCCCTCAAGGCACTCATTGGAGTCTCCCGGAAAACATCCCGCCCGGCCAGCAGTCCAATCGCTACAGTCAATCCAAGCATTGCTCCCGCTATCGCGACAGCCGATCCAAGTGCCGGCGAAAAATCGTTGTCGAACACGTAATGCGTGATCGCCCATCCTCCGCCAATCGCGAGCACCATTCCGGTGAGGCTTCCGAGAATTCCCAGCAATGCATATTCCGCAAGAAGGATCTTCATGATCTGGCCGCGCGTCGCTCCGAGTGTCTTGAGTAGAACACCTTCGCGGATGCGATCCCTGCGCGTCGCAGCGACGGCGCTGAACAAGACGGGGATGCCCATCGCGAGGCTGAACAACGCCATGAATCTGATCGCGGTCGAAACCTTCCTGAGAATTTTTTCGACGGTCTGTTGCACGAGTGACAGATCGACGCTCGAAACGTTCGGAAAGCGCTTGACGATATCCCGCTGAAGCGCGGCAACCTTCGGCGTCCCACGGACGTCGGCGAGAAGAACGAACTGCTTTGGAGCATCGCGAAGCGAGCGCGGCGAGAAGACGGCGAAGAAGTTCGGCTCGAAGCGTGCCCACGTCACTTCACGCAGACTTGTGACGCGCGAAGCAATCTGAACTCCCTGAACGTCCCACGTTATGACGTCACCGAGCTTGATGTGAAGCTCGTCCGCGACGTCCTTCTCGAACGACACTTCTCCCGTATCGCCATGCTGCGCGGCAGCCGAGAACCACTTTCCCTGAACGATCTTCTCACTCGATGTGAGCTTGTCGCGATACGTCGAGCGATAGTCGCGGCGAAGAGCCCAGCCGGGCCGCCCGGCCTGCTGCTGTCGGCCGCCAGGACCATTCGGAGCATTGCGCTGAGCGTCTCGCCGTTCCTCTCCAGTCAGCGGTTTTTCACCGCGTTGCGCCCGTGCGAGTGAATCGGCCGTAATCCTGGCGCGCGCATCGCCGATGATTTGCTCGACGCTTCTATCATTGATTGACGCAATTCGCATCGTCACGATTGGCGCGGTCTGGAGAACTTTTCCGCTGGACCGAACCATCGAGTCGACAGGCAGGAACTGATCCTCCTGAATGTCGAAGAAGACCAGATTCGCGTTCGACTTGTCGACCTTGATGTTGAACTGCTTCAGCAGATTCGACTGCACGAGCACGAGCGTCGTGATGAGAAACGCGCCGAATCCAAGCGACAGGATTACCGACTGCGTCTGATTCGCCGGCCGGTAAAGATTTGCGACACCCTGCCGTATGACGTACGGCCAGTGCTCTCGAAGCGCTTTTCGGGAAAGCCACGAGAGCAGAACCGCGCTGAGGGTCAGAACTCCGATGACCGCGAACGTTGCTCCGCTGATGCTGAGTCCCTGACGAACTGTGCTCGCTCGCAGCAATGCGATTGCCACGACGCTGAGCGCGAGCGCGACATTCACCGCAACTCGTGGAATGTCGTTCCATCTCATCCTGAGAACTTCGGAATCAGCGTCGCGCCGCAGCGTTTGAAGCGGCGACACATTCCGAAGCGCGAGCAATGGACGCAGCGAGAATATCAGAGCGATCCATCCGCCAATCGCGATCCCTGTCAGTATCGCCGCCGGCTCGAGAGTCACGGTGACATCAACAGGAAGAAAATCCTTGAACACCGACGGAAGACCAAACTGCACTGCAACACCGAGCGCAGCGCCGGCGATCGAGCCGATCAGTCCCATCGCTGCGGCCTGCGCGACATACATCGCGAGCACCTGACCGCTCGACGCGCCGAGGCAACGCAGAATCGCGACCGTGTCGATCTTGCGCGCGACAAACGCGCGAACACCGCTCGCCACTCCGACTCCGCCCAGCAGAAGCGCGACGAGTCCGACGATACCGATGAACTGACTCAGCTGCTTGATTGCTTCTGTGGTGTTCTCCTCGCTCTGAGTAACAGTCCGCGCGCGGAGCTGCATCTTCTCGAGCTTTGGCCTTTCCGGCCCGATGATCTTGTCTGGATTCGCCTTGTTCGGAAGCTTCGCGAGAACGCCATAGTCCGCCGTGCTCCCGAAAACGAGGAGCTGTGTTTCCGGCAGATATCTCTCGGGGATGAATACGCGAGGTCCGATTATCTCTGCGACTCCCGCACTTCCGGGAACGTCCTTGAGCGTTGCCGCGATGACGAATCTTCCGAGGCCGAGCGTAATCGAGTCGCCGACGTGCGCGTTCAGCGAAACGAGAAGGGACGGATCGACCAGCGCGACGGGCGCGGTTTTCAGCATCGACCACCGACCCGCGGGCTCGGTCGTTATCTCACCGTAAAATGGATAGTTCGCGCTTACAGCTCGCACCTGAACGAGTCGCGTGCCCCCGCTCCTCGGCACAAGCGCCATCGACGGGAACGTGACGACGTGCGCGTAGGTCGCACCATTCTTTATCGCGAGAGTATCGAGGAAAGCGTTCTGCTCGGCTGTGTACGGCCGGTTCGAGCTGAACGAGATGTCGCCGCCGAGCAGCGCGCGTGATTGCTCCCGAACCGATCGCGTGACGTTGTCGGCGAACGAGTCGATTGCGACGAGCGCAGCGACACCGAGCGAGATCGCGGACATGTAAAGCAGCAGCCGCCTGCGCGCGCTTCTGCTCTCGCGCCACGTCAGACCCGCGAGCTGTCTGAAAGACGCTCGGCCGTTGTAGGCCGATGCCGGGGGAAGGGAAGTCACGCGGTTGCCTCCGTGTCGCCGACAACAGCGCCGTCTGCGAGACGAATCGTGCGCGAAGCGCGCTGCGCGAGCATTGCGTCGTGAGTGACGAGCACGATCGTCGAGCCCGATTCGCGGTTGAGCGACTCGAGCAGCTCGAAGACACGTGCACCCGTCGCGGCATCGAGATTTCCAGTCGGCTCATCGGCGAACAGGATGCGCGGGTTGTTCGCGAAAGCCCGCGCGATTGCGACGCGCTGTTGTTCTCCACCCGAGAGCTGCATCGGGAAATGGTGACCGCGGGCCTTCAGTCCGATGCGCTCGAGAAGATCGTCCGCACGTGCCGCCGCGCCGTCCGCGCCTTGCAGCTCGAGCGGAACCTGGATGTTCTCCCGCGCGGTGAGAGTTGGAATGAGCTGAAAGCTCTGGAACACGAACCCGACCTTTTCTCCGCGGAGTCGTGCGCGCTCGTTCTCGCTCATCTTCGTCAGATCGCTTCCGTCCAGGATCACCTGGCCGCGCGTCGGTGTATCGAGACCTGCGAGCAACCCGAGCAACGTCGTCTTGCCGCTGCCGGAGGGTCCGACGATTGCTACGAACGAGCCCTGTGGTATCGAGAACGAGACATCCCGTAGCACAGCGATCTGTTGATCGCCGCTGCGATATTCCCGTGTAACTTCCTTCGCAATGAGCATGAAGATTCTGATTGTAGGTTTGCTGAGCACGTTGGCCGCCTGCACCTCGCCGCCAAAGGTGGACAAGGTGCCGGGTAAGGCGCGTGACCCGCGAGTGGCTGACGCGCCGATGGGGACTCCCGCTCAGACCGATGCGTACGGTCCAGCGGGCAATCCGGATTCGGCCAAGGCTAAAGTTACAGTGCTGTTCTTCGGTACGAGTCTGACGGCTGGGTACGGGCTGGCTGACACCAAGCAGGCATTCCCGAATCTCGTGTCGCAGAAAGCTGCCGCGAGCGGCACTCCGATAGTCGCGATAAATGCCGGTCTCTCAGGAGAGACGTCGGCCGGCGCGGTTCGCAGAATCGAATGGACGCTGAAGCGGCCGGTGGACATTGTCGTTCTGGAGACCGGTGGAAACGATGCGCTTCGTGCTCTCGATCCGGACACGCTCAAGGCGAATATCGAGGCAATTGTCGCGAAGATCAGGGCGGAGCAGCCGAAGGCTCGAATCCTTCTGATGGAAATGGAGGCTCCGCCCAACCTTGGTACACGGTATACGAAGGAGTTCAGGAAAGCGTACGGCGAGGTTGCGGCTCGCAAAGGGCTGACGCTCGTTCCATTCTTTCTGGACGGGGTCGCGGGGCACCCAGAGCTCAATCAGGGCGATGGAGTGCATCCAAATGAGAAGGGTGAACCCATTGCTGCGGACAATGTCTGGAAAGCGCTCCAGCCCGTGGTTCGGGAGGTTTACGGAGGCGGTCGAAAGGGTTAATTTTCAAGGCTTGCTTTGAATCGACTTAAAGCACATGAGACACACGCCGTGTCCGGCATTCTCCCGGTAGAGGATGAACGGGGCGGCGGTATTTATTGGATGAAAGGACCATGGCATTTCCCGCAACACAGATCCGCAGAGGAATGGTGCTGGTATTCGAGGGCGACCCGTGTCGCGTGATCGAGTTCCGCCATCATACGCCTGGCAATCTTCGCGCGATGGTGCAGGCCAAGCTGAAGAATCTTCGGAGTGGCTCGAGCTTCGAGCATCGTTTCCGCGCTGCTGACACGATCGAGAAGGCGTCGATGGAGACGCACGATCTCGAGTTCCTGTATCAGGGTGGCGACACTTACCACTTCATGAACACGGAGAATTACGATCAGCTCGAGATGGATGAAGAGATGCTTGGCGACAACGCGCAGTGGATGCAGCCGGGCATGAAGATTCAGGCTGAGTACTACAACGGTCGTCCGATCGGCATCGAGCTTCCGAATTCGATGACGCTCGAAGTCGTGGATACTTCGGCAGTGATGAAGACCGCGACGAAGAACGCTTCATCGAAGCCGGCGAAGCTCGAAAACGGCGTGACGATCAACGTGCCCGAGTTCATCAAGGTTGGTGAGAAGGTTCGCGTGAATCCGAGCACCGGCGAGTATCAGGATCGCGCAAAGGATTAGGAAGAATGGGAGAGTGGGAGTGTCTGTGAAGAGAACTCCCATCGGTATGCTCTCCCCTCGCAGCGCGGTTGATTCAACCTGTCGCTGCAGTTAAGATGCAGAACGGCAGGGCACATGGTGGCTGTAGCTCAATCGGTTAGAGCACCGGTCTGTGGCACCGGGGGTTGCGGGTTCAATTCCCGTCAGCCACCCTCCCGCTTCACGTTGGACGCTGTAATTCAAAACGGATTGTAGGTCCGTAGCTCAATTGGTAGAGCACCGGTCTCCAAAACCGGCGGTTGGGGGTTCGATTCCCTCCGGGCCTGTTGAGGGACCGAGCGCAAATCAGCGCGATATAATTGAAAGATTCGACTTGCCAGCCGCCGGCCGAAGGAATTCCGGTGAGCAATCCACGGCAATGTCGAGAGATCCGTGAAGTGGCGACGGCGCAAACTCACGGAGCGACTTTTTCGGGTGGGCTGTTTTCTTGGGGGACATTGTCCAATTGGGTCCTGTCTGCCTGATTCTTCAGTTATTGCGCATTCCGCAACTTCGCGCGTCATCACATTGGCTCAGCGCCCGCGCCGCGACCGAATCGCCTGCAGAATTGCAATAACGGCACTTTGATCGACACGCGAGCGCGATGCGTCATCGATGCCGCGCGAATCTTGACGCATGGGAAAGGCGACTGTCGTTGTGCGTCGCATGACTGTTTTGCAGGGTTCCCTTGACTTTCCGCTCTTTGAGGGCGGAGTGTCTCTTCAGGGAACCCTTACAAAATGAAGGGTGACCCGCCTACAAGCAGTGCCGCTCGCCCCCTCCCACCTAACGAGTGCACCTGATGACATCCGTCCGTTCCTTCTTTCCCGCAATTATGGGCGTCTTGTGGACCGTCGCGCTCGGTGCGCAGACACCGGCCGGTACCGTAAGCGGGAGGGTGATAGACAGCACCACCCAAAAACCACTCTCCGGCGTCAGCGTGACTGTCGTTGGTACCACGCGCGGCACGATCACTGGAAGCGATGGCAGCTTTCGCCTTAGTGATGTGCCTGCTGGCAACCGGGCCATTCGTGCACGCCAGATCGGATACACCCCGCAGGTGCGTAATGTTTCGATAGGGGCTGGAGCAACGGCTACGGTGCAGTTCGCGCTCGTGCCTGGTGCTTCGCTGCTCGATCAGGTAGTTGTCGTCGGCTACTCGTCTCAGAAGAGGGGTGATATCACCGGCGCTGTCTCGACTGTTGATGTCGCAAGTCTCGATTCCCGCAGAGTTGCCGATGTTGCCCAGGTGCTTCAAGGCCAGGTCGCCGGCGTTCAGATCACGTCGAGTACCGGAGCACCGGGCGAGGATATCAGCATTCGCATCCGCGGCGAAGGAACGATCGGTAACAACAGCCCGCTGTTCGTCGTGGACGGTGTGCCCACCCGAGACATCTCCTTTCTCAACCCGGCCGACATGGCCTCGTTGACGGTTTTGAAGGATGCCGCAGCGGCCTCGATCTACGGATCCAGAGCTTCGGCTGGCGTCATCGTCATCACCACAAAGACCGGCCAGACGGGCAAGTCGACCTCGAGCATCAACTACTATAGTGGTATCCAGCGGGTCGGCCACCTACCCACGTTACTGAATTCCACTCAGTACATGGACAAGATGGAGGAGGCATGGGCGAACTCCGGCAACACCGGCGTAAACCCGTACACGGTCGCCAAAACGCGGACCGACCTCGCGAACACGAACTGGCTCGACCAGCTGTTCGAGACGGGCAAGTCGCAGAACATCCAGATGAGCGCGAGCGGGGGAACTAACAAGTTCAGGTATCTGACGTCGGGCGGTCTCTACAAACAGGATGGTATCGTCATCTTCAACAATGACACATACCAGCGGATGAATTTCCGCACCAACCTCGACGCCGCAGTGAGCAATCGCCTCCACGTTGGGACGAACCTCCAGCTGTCCTACGCCCATCAGGACAAGCTTTCATCGAGTGGAGACGCCCCGGGAATTATCCGGCACGCGCTGATCAGGCCGCCAATCCTCGGCGTCTACAAGAGCCCTACCGATCCGACGTACTCGGCGGCTGACCCCTACACCGATCTGCCGTTCTTCGCAAACCCGTGGGACAACTCCGCCAACAAGTTCGAGTTCAGCTCGAATCCGGTTGCCCTCGCAGCCTTCACCAGCGACAAGCGAGACAACTTCAAGACGTTCGGCAATCTGTT
>JADGQR010000198.1 GCA_017881685.1 Gemmatimonadaceae bacterium | reverse complement strand
TCGCGCACGAGAGCGACTGCAATCCTGTTCGCGCGATCGGTATCCGACGTGTACTTGTGAAGGACCGAGGCGATTCGCGCCTCTTCACTCCCCGGCGCGAACTTGCCATCCAGAGAGACGGCCCCCGCATCAGGAGACCTGTCGCCGAGGATCAGGTCGACGATCTCGGCTAATGTGGGCTTTTTCGCGATTACGACGGCTGGCGCCATCGGGACGGATACCACGGCCACAGCGGGCGCGACCGAACCGCCGCGAGCGAACTGCCCTGCCCCCGCCTCGCTGATTCCGAACGCTGCACCCACCGCTACGCCTGCTATCCCCAACAGCGCAATGAATTTCAGCGCCAATCTTGCTCGACCCATGAGTCTTATACTAACTAGTCCACAGTTAGTTCAGGATTGATGGGAATCCCACACTCGCCGACACTCACATGATGCGCACAAACGGCGCTCGTCTCACACGTGGTTACGCACTGCTTTCACTCGCAGGAATCGCCAATGGCTTCTGCATGGCAACAGGGGCGGGCGCTCAGAACCTCACGCCAGTTCAGCGTCAGGTACGTGAGTACCGCTCAACAAATGAGCGAACCATCCTCCGCAACTTCATCGACTTCCTCGCGCTTCCTAATGTCGCGTCAGATTCTGCAGGTATTCACGCGAATTCAGCGATGTTGATGGGAATGATGTCGATGCGCGGCCTCCACCCACGCATCCTCCGCACCTATGACAGAAGGCCTGGTGATATCGATCAGGTCGGAATGGACTTGACTCCTCCCCTCGTCTACGGCGAATGGATAGTTCCCGGCGCAACGCGGACAATCGTCATGTATGCCCATTACGATGGGCAGCCGACAGATCCGGCAAAGTGGACAGACACAAAACCGTGGACACCCGTCTTTCGCTCGGCCGCACTCGAAAAAGGCGGAAAGACCATCCCGTTCCCGGCCGAGGGCTCGCCGGTAAATCCTGAATACCGGATCTACGCTCGTTCCGCGTCGGACGACAAAGCCGGCGTGATGGCATTCCTCACCGCAATAGACGCATTGAAGGCGAGCGGGAGAATGCCTTCTACGAACATCAAGCTTGTATTCGACGGTGAGGAGGAAGCCGGATCTCCTCACCTTGACGCGATCATCAGACACAACGCAGATCTGCTCAAAGCCGACGCATGGATCATCTGCGACGGACCCGTCCATCAATCGGGCCGGAAGGAGGTCGTCTACGGCGTACGTGGCGACGTGAACGTCGACTTGACCGTATACGGAGCGAACCGGCCGCTCCACAGCGGCCACTACGGCAACTGGGCGCCGAATCCCGCGATGACTCTGGTTCACCTCCTGGCGTCGATGAAAGACGAGTCCGGACGCGTCCTCATCAAAGGCTGGTACGACGATGTAGCCCCACTCGGCCCGGCCGAGCGTAAGGCGATACGCGAATCGCCAGTGTTCGACGACACACTCCGAACCGCACTCGGTTTCAACAGACCCGACGGCGGTGGGAAATCACTGGCAGAGCTGATAAATCTTCCGTCACTCAACATCAATGGAATCGCGAGTGCCGAGGCCGGCCCGGGAGCACGCAACGTCATTCCAACAACGGCATCAGTTACGCTCGACCTTCGCGTCGTGAAGGGGAACGACTACATGCGCCAAATAGCAAAGCTCGTCGCGCACATTCAGAAGCAGGGCTTCCATGTCATCGATCATCAGCCCACCGATGCCGAGCGTCTGCGCTATCAAAAACTTGTGATGTTCAGGCAGCGTGGTGGAGGTTACAACGCGCAGCGCACGGCGATGGATCTGCCGATATCACGCTCAGTTTATCGCGCGATCTCCGATGCCTTTCCAGGCAGAACTCTCGCGATCCCGACGCTCGGCGGGAGCCTGCCGTTGAGCGTTATTGAGGACGCTCTCCACGTGCCAACGATCACGGTTCCGATCGCGAACTACGACAACAACCAGCACGCGGAAAATGAAAGCATTCGCATTCAGAATCTCTGGGATGGAATCGAAATGATGGCTGCGCTGATGACGTTGCAGTGACGGATCTTCAAACAAACGCGGAGGACACGATGGAATCAGGCGGCGACACGGTCAAGCTCGACACGATTCGACAGATTGCGATCAATGTGAAGGACGTGCGGCGCGCCACGGCGTTTTACCGTGACATTCTCGGCCTGAAGTTCTTGTTCGCTCCCTCGAATCTCGCGTTCTTCGACGCTGGTGGTGTTCGCCTTATGCTGACGAAGGCGGATAGAAAGGAATTCGACCACCCTGCCTCGATTCTCTACTATAAGGTTGACGACATCGGCGGCATGCATCGCGCGCTCGTCGCGAAAGGCGTGAAGGTGGAGGAAGAGCCAACCCTCGTCGCTCCGATGCCGGATCACGATCTCTGGATATCGTCTTACCGCGATTCCGAGGACAACTACTTCGCGCTCATGAGCGAAGTGCCGCGCGAGAACTGATTATCGCCTGAAATTCAGTGCGGAGTCAGAACGCGCAGCTCCGCTTTCTTCTCGCCAAGCAGTTTTGACGTGAACCGCTGGCCTTCGGAGATTCGCTCGACTTCGACGGCCATCGCTTCCATCCCGTTCGTGAGATGGTCGAGCCGCGCCTCTATTCGGGCGAGCGTATCGGGCGAAGCCGCTTGCACTGTCCTGGGCTCGAGGCGCTTCGTAATGGCACTGATGATCGGTCTGCCAAGTACGATAGCCACCGTCGTGACCGCAACGACCTGCAGAACATTTGATATGAAGAAGTAGTCAGGTGTCATGTGAATTCCCCTGGGCCTGACGGTCGCCCGCAGCCGCGTTGGTTTTCGGTCACTACGGTGTACGGGATTCGTAAGATTCGACGAAATCGACACCAACCCCATAAACGAATCGTAGGGTGCCTATGTCCAACGAGCAGACAGGAAGAACAGCAAAGCTCGTTTTCATTACTAGTGAGGCTCTATGCAGGCACCATGGCACGAAGGCGACGTTTCATCCACGACATGCACGGCTTGCGGCAAGCAGGTCCATGCCCGGTTTGAAGCTCGCGACATCCGCATGACACGCTCGGCGATCACGTACTCGAACATTCTCGTCGGAGTCTGCAGCGAATGCGACTCGATGATCTCTCTTCCCCGTCAGTCGATCGCTCAGATCCGCGAGCTGAGCGTCTGGAAATAGGGGTGACGTAAAGTCTGGCGCTGTGGGGGCGGCCAGGCCTGGCCCGTAATGCAGAGTATCGCATTGCGGGCTTTTCTTTTCCGGGGAGAGAACGCTGGGAATTTGGAACGCCGGATTGGGCTATTGGCCGTTAGCAACACTAGCTGGCTAGCCGCGAGCTGGAACCAGGAAACAGGTCCGTTGGTTCTCCGTAGTGGCTCTCAGCTAACCAGCTAATGTTGCGAACAGCCAACAGCCTTCCGTCTACCGCGTCGCGTCTCGCTGGCAAACCTTCCGCGCCCAGGGAACGACTCACTAGCTGATGACAGTCTCACTGGCAGTCACAGAGCCTGGTAACCCGCTCCTCGTCCCGTCCGGAGTAAGCCGCGCCAGAATCGCGGGCAGCTCCGACGCGGTACTGGTGGTGGCGGCGGCGGCGAGCGGAGACGAAATGGCGTTTCGTGAGCTGTTCCGGCGTCACACTCCGCGCCTGCTGCAGTTCGTAACCCGCGTTCTTGGCGCTTCTGCCGGCGATGCTGAAGACGTTGTGCAGGACACGTGGCTTCGGGCCTACCCCGCGCTCGTCACGTTCAGGAATGAATCGAGCTTCTCGACGTGGCTTTGCTCGGTGGGTCTCCGTGCAGCGCTCGATTCAATGCGGCGCGGAAAGCGGCGCTCGTTCGAATTCCTGCTGGAGGACGACGACGCACCGCTCGACCTGCCGCATCACGAAGACCGAATGGATCTCGAGACCGCAATAGCGAGTCTCGCTCCGGGTTATCGGATGATTCTCGTTCTTCACGACGTCGAAGGATTCACGCACGAGGAAATCGCCTTGCAGCTCGGCATCGCGCCGGGAACGTCGAAGGCGCAGCTATTCAAGGCGCGACGCGTAATGCGCGCGCTGCTTACGGGAAGGGAGAAGAATGACGTACAGTGACAATCATGAGCTGAGCGAACAGGAGCGCGCCGCACTAGCAGCGCTTCCACGTGAGCTTGCGCCGAGCGACCTGCTCGAGGAGCGCGTTGTCCGCGCGCTGAAAAATGAAGGACACTTCGGAGCGGCGTCGCCCGCTCAACGATCATGGCGCTCGGCGGCGATGAAGATCGCAGCGGCAATCGCGTTGTTCGCAGGAGGCGTTGCAACCGGACATTACGCGATGTCGCAGCAGCCGGCGGCATCCGCAGCGGTCAGACAAGCGAGTCTGGAGAAGCCCGCGCCGACGGTGAATGGCGGTGCGCAGTCGGTGAAGAACAACGAGACAGTCGTCGCAGAAAGAGAGATGTGGCTATGAGATTCCAGACATTTCGCGCCGGAGCTCTGAGCGCAATCATCATGTGCGCTCTCGTCCCTCGCACTGATGAAGCGCAGGTCGTCGCCGCAACACCAACTCCTGGAACGACACGCGGCTCGACACTTGGTTTCATCGGGATATCGAACGTCAGTTGCAACTGCACGTTCCTGAACGACGACGATGGCAACCGCTCGTTCACGTTTCGATCGAATCCTGTCGTTCTGGGCGTCTATGAAGGAAGTCCGGCCGACGGCGCGCTTCAGCGCGGCGATACGATCACTGCAATCGATGGCTTCGCATTGAAGACTGAAGAAGGTGGACACCGCTTCGCCAACATTCGTCCGGGACAGCGGCTCATGTTGAATGTCAGCCGGGGAAAATCGCGGATGACTTTGATCCTGAAGGCTTCCAATACCGGCTTCGGCGAAGCGCGTGCTTTCGGCAGCCGTGCGCCCGTCACCGCCGGCACATGGTCCAGTGACTTCCCGGCAACGCCAGCGATTCCTGCAGTTCCTGGAATGCCGGCTGCGCCTTCGGTCGCGCCGATGCATGCGCCTTCAAGGATGTGGGTCGGTACAGCCCCACGAGCGGAGATCGCCCCGGCTGCTCCAGGCGTCACATACGCTCCAGTCACTCCTGTTCCCCCAGTCGCACCTGTCGCGACAGTTCCGGAGATGGCTCCAGTGCCCGCCATGGCACCGCTCCCGCCGACTCCGTCGGGGTGGTTTGGATTCTCGATTCGTTGCAGTGACTGTGGCTGGGCGCAGAGCCGCGGAGATGGGCCTCCCGTCTGGGAGTTGTCGAGCGCGCCCGAGCTTTCAATGGTCGCCAGCGACGGTCCAGCCGCACGAGCGGGACTGATGGCCGGAGACAAGATCACTCACGTGAACGGAATCTCCATTCTCACGCCGCAGGGTGGGAGAGCTTTCGGCCGCGTGCGTCCCGGTGAGAAGGTTCGGTTGACTGTCCTGCGCAATGGAACATCTCTAACCAGAGAGCTGACGCTTGCAACGCGACCAGAAGTTCGCGCAGTGATTGCCGCGAGAAGCGCGATGCCGCGACCCGCTGCAATGCGACGCGAGCTCCGCTACACTGGCCAGCTGGACAACGTGTCGGTCGAGGTATGGAGTGCGGCGGGGCCGTCGATCGAGCGAACCGGCGACACGATCACCATCACGGTTGGAACATCAGTCATTCGACTGAAGGCGAAATAGCTTTACTTCAGTCGGCTTAGTGAGGTGGACAAAAGGAGCGAGGAAAGACTTCGCTCCCTTTTATTTGATCCAGTCTCTAACCTGAGCGTAGACTGTCGCGTTCTGGTAGAGATCGCTGTGGCCGAGGCACGCTGTTTCGGTGTTGGTGGCGCCCGCGAGGATGACGCTTTCCGGCGGTGTCGTAACCTGGTCGCATGGAGTCCACCACGTTGCGTAGCGCGGTGTGCCCGGAGTTTCGTCGCCGGCGTTGAGTGCCGTCAGGAACTCCGACCCTGGTCGCATCTCGAGACAGGAAGCCGGGCCGCAAAAATTGGCCGTGGTCGTTCCGTGATTCGGTCCGCCGAGTGATACCCATGCATCGATCCTGTCCGAACCGCCGAGATTCCGTGCGTAGTAGCGCGATGAGAGTCCGCCCATCGAATGAGTGATGATGTCGACCTTCGGCGCGCCTGTCGCTGTGGCGATGCTGTCGACTTTCGTCTTGATCTGCTGGGCAACCGTCTCGTTGGAGATCGTCGTGTCGTACGACCAGTTCGTGAGATCTGACGACGTCCATCCATCGGCCACGAGCCAGCCGATCATCGTTCCCCAGATTTGTCCCGACGAGGCGAATCCGTGAACAAAGAGAATCGGGTCGTGCTTCACGCTGACTGATACGGTCGCGGTCTTTCCCTCGGATGACGCTGAAATGGTCGCGGATCCGAATCCGGCGCTCGTGATGGCGCCCGACGATGTCACGCTTGCGATGGTTGCGTTGTTGGACGACCACGACACGGCGCGATCGGTGAGGACATTTCCGTTCGCGTCCTTGAGCGTTGCCGTGATCTGGCGGGTTAAACCCGAGTAAAGGTTGAGACTCGTGATGTCGAGAGTGATCGTCGCGACGGTCGGGGGCGGCACAGTGCCGATGATCGCGAACGTCCCGAGCTTCGTAATCAGCGCCGATACTGCTGAGTTGGCTGAATCGACTGATGATCCAGGAAGAAGCTGCCACGTGCCATTGTTGAGGACGTAGAGAGCGAGACTGCTACGCAATACCTCTCCGAGCGCGGACGGATCGTACTTCAGAGTCAGCGTGACCGGCTGCGCGAACGTGACCGTCGTCGGATTCAGTGTGAACGTCGTGCCGGAAATCAGACCCTGAGCCGATGGCGGGTTCGATGCCGGCTGGACGACCACGCTGGTATTCGCAGTCACGGCATTTGCGGGCGCAACGAGAGTAACTAGACCGTTCGCAGCGCGAATAGTCGCGCCGCTCGAGGTTATCAGTCCGCCGTCGAGAATCGTTATCGTCGCGCGGGCCGAGACTGTCTCGGATGTCGCAGTGATTGTCGCATTACCAATCCCAACGCCGGTAACGGTGCCGTCAGTTCCAACTTTCGCTTTTGTGGTGTCCGAGCTGGACCAGGTTATGGTCCTGGCGAGTGTCTGACCGCTGCTGCCTGTCGCGGTGGCGGTCAGCTGCACCGCTGCGCCAGGGACGATTGTCGCAGTGTCGCGCGAGAGGGTCACGCCCGTGACCGGCGTGGGAACGGGTTCGGGAGCCGGTCCTGTTGATTTTTCGCTGCTGCACGCGAGACCCGCCGCGAGAGCTACAGCAAAGGCGAATCTTTTGTGCACGGCGCGAAGCATATCCTGCAATTACAAAGGACGGCTTGCGTTAATCAAGCTTCTTCATGTGTCCGAGGCTCCGCTGCAGGCGAAAGTATTCGGGCTTGTGAGACCGGTGAGACCGGTGAAACTGCGAAACTGCGGGAACCACTTTGACTAGAGAGACCGAAGAACCCTGCGAGAAACTGCGTTTGTCAGGGGAGAACCTCGGGAGAGCAGGATTTTCCGCAATTCCCGCCGTTTAACCTGAAAAGAAAAGCCCGCATTTGGCGCAGCGCAGCGGTACGACTTTGATCCGCAGTTTTCTTCGGTCTCTCTAGCCTCGACCCGTTCTTACGGAGTGTGGCCAGTCGGCGAGCGAGCAGGTTCACCGGCCACATCACGAAGAAGATGCCTGTGATTCTGAACCGACACGTACTCGACCGTCCCACCGGCAAACCAGGGGATTCATGCCCTATTAGGGTATTTCATCGCCGGCGAACCATTGTGTGAGAACTGTGAAATCGGTCATGGAGCCAGACCCGCTGGCCGTACGAACGTATTTCCTCTATAGTTGTCTCTCCCGCTCGGAAGAGGCATTGCAAGACGCACCGAAGCAGCTC